>JBFYOY010000076.1:0-16431 GCA_041303575.1 Actinomycetes bacterium | reverse complement strand
ACTAGCTGAAATGAATCACGATCGCCGGTACAGATAAGAACCTCTGCGCCTTCGCGCTCTGCCTGCTTTGCGATTGTCGCGATGATGTCATCTGCTTCAAAACCTTCAACCTCAAAGGTTGAGATGCCAAAAGCTGTAACAAGCTCATGCAGATATGACATTTGAGAGCGAAACTCATCTGGTGTCTTTGTTCGATTGGCTTTGTATTCAGGGAAAATCTCGGAGCGAAATGTCTTGCGGGAAACATCAAAGGCAACTGCTACGTGGGTAGGTTTTTCGCTGCTGAGCAAAGAGAGCAACATGGTGGCAAAGCCATAAATTGCATTGGTGTGCTGGCCTTGTGCGGTGGTGAAGTTATCGGCGGGCAGTGCGAAAAATGCCCGGTACGCCATGGAGTGCCCATCGATAAGTAATAGGCGTTTGGTCATGGATGCATCGTAGAGTGCCAGTTAGACTCTGCGCATGACTGAACCGGATTATCTTGCAATTATTAAAGAGCGTGGAATCGGCGCCCTTGATAAGAAGATGGGCATTGAAATCACCGAAGCATCACTAACAAGGCTTGTTGCAACAATGCCGGTTGAGGGAAACACTCAACCGATGGGCATCTTGCACGGCGGAGCAAATGTTGTCTTAGCTGAAAGCCTTGGCTCTGTCGGAACTCAGCTCAACGCGGGTGCAAATCGTAAAATCGTTGGAATTGATATCAATGCAACCCACCACAAATCCGCTGCAACTGGGTTTGTCACAGGTGTAGCTACCGCGGTTTCAATCGGAAAAACTCTGTGCTGCTGGGATATTGTCATTACAAATGAAAACGGGCAGCGCACCTGCACCGCCCGTATCACCTGCATGATCCTTGCGGATCGCTGATTCTCTTTACAGTTAGTGCGCACCTGTTCCCAGGTATGCCGCACGAACCGCTGGATCATTAAGAAGATCTGAAGCTTTAGCTTCCTTCACAACATTTCCAACTTCAAGAACATAGGCACGATCTGCGCGTTGTAGAGCCTGCTGTGCATTTTGCTCAACAAGAAGAATGGTTACACCCGTCTTATTGATCTCGGTGATGATGTTAAAGATGTTTTGAATCATCAACGGCGCAAGACCCATTGATGGCTCATCAAGAAGCAAAACCTTTGGACGTGACATCAATGCACGACCGATAGCAAGCATCTGCTGCTCTCCACCTGACAAAGTTCCGCCAGCTTGGAATGCGCGCTCCTTGAGGCGAGGAAATAGGTGGTAAACCTTCTCTAGATCCTCTGCCATCTCCTTCTTGCGATCCTTGCGGTTGTACTTACCCATTTCAAGGTTTTCCAAAACGCTCATACCAACAAAGATTCCACGACCTTCTGGCGCCTGCGCCAATCCAAGATCTGCACGCTTGTGTGCTGGCATCTTTGAAATATCTTCACCATTGAACAGGATCTGGCCGCTTGTAACTGGGCGCAGACCTGAGATGGTCTTGAGCATCGTTGTCTTACCGGCACCATTTGCGCCAATAAGGGTGACAATCTCGCCCTCGTTAACTACAACTGAGACGCCTTTGATCGCTTCGATCTTGCCGTAGTGGACATGTAAGTCCTTAATTTCAAGACGCATCAGCTGGTGCTCCTAAATACGCTTCGATAACGCGTGGATCGTTTTGAACTTCTGTTGTTGTTCCATCAGCGATCTTGGTACCGAAATCTAGAACTACGACTCGGTCTGAAACACCCATGATCAGGGACATATCGTGCTCGATCAGCAAAATTGTGTAACCGGCATCGCGGATTTTTTTGATCGTCTCAGCAAGTGCCACCTTTTCGGCAGGGTTGAAACCTGCAGCTGGCTCATCCAGAAGTAACAACTTTGGATTAGTTGCAAGTGCGCGAGCAATTTCAAGACGACGCTGATCACCATAAGGGAGATTTTTTCCTAGTTGACCGGCGCGCTTCTTAATTCCCATGAACTCCAAGAGCTCAAGTGAACGCTCAAGATTGGCTTTCTCTTCACGTCGTGATCGAGGAGTTCCAAAGATTGAGCCGATCACACCAGTTTTTGAGTGAACATCTGCACCAGTAACAACATTTTCCAACGCAGTTGATTCGCCGAACAATCTGATGTTCTGGAAGGTACGGGCGATACCGATCTTGGTGATCTTGTGACGCATCTTTCCAACGATGGATTCACCCTGGAAAACAACATCACCAGATGTTGGCTTGTAAACACCAGTAATTACATTGAACACCGTTGTCTTACCCGCACCGTTAGGGCCAATAAGGGCAAGAATCTCGCCCTTCTTTACAACAAGGTTGACTTCATTAAGAGCAGTAACGCCACCAAACTTCATGGTGATGTTCTTTAACTCAAGAACATTTTCGCTCATTACTTGATCGCCCCTTCACCTGATTCTTCAACCTTGTCCCAGTTAGGATCAAAGTGTTCACGCTTTTTCTTAGGCAAGATTCCATCTGGACGTAGGTTCATCATCACAACAAGTGCGATACCAAAGACCAAGATACGTGGCTGGCTCAAGAAGCGAATACGTTCTGGTGTGAATGCAAGAAGCACGGCTCCAAGGATTACACCCCATACATTTCCGATACCACCAAAAACAACGCACGCAAGAATCAAAATTGAGATATTCAAGTTAAATTGATCTGGAACAATTGAAAGAATCTGTGAAGCGTAGATAACTCCACCAACACCGGCAACAGCTGCGCCGAGCACAAATGCCCACACCTTGTATTTACGGGTGTTGATTCCCATCAACTGGGCCACATCATCATCTTGGCGAATTGCATCCCAAGCGCGACCGGGACGACGTGCAGCCATACGGCGCACCATCCAGATGATCAACAGGGTGAATGTGAGCAAGAGCCAGTAGTAAGGCTTTGGATCCAAGATTGTGAACTTAGCGTTAAAGAAATCTGGAGGTGTTGGAATACCAGCAACTCCTCGAGCTCCGCCGATTGCATCGGTATTAACAGCAAAGATTCGAACAATCTCACCAAAACCAAGGGTCACAATCGCTAGGTAGTCACCACGAAGTCGAAGGGTTGGTGAACCCAAGAGGACACCTGACAACATCGCAAGCCCTACTCCAATTGGAAGGATCTGCCAGAAGTTAAGAGATGTCTTGGTACCTAGAATCGCCATTGTGTAAGCGCCGATTGCAAAAAATGCGACGAAACCAAGATCGAGAAGACCTGATTTTCCTACAACGATATTAAGGCCGATCGCCATCATTACATACATACCAACTGGATAAAACAGAACAGACTGGAAATCTGATCCTGGAGTATTGATCAGCGGATTGTTCAAAAATGGAAGTGCGTAGAAGAAAGCGATGAAGGAGATCGCAAGGCTTACACGTCTCCACTTCGGTGAGCGCTCCCAATACGCTGCGCCTCTATCGCGCAAGTTCATGCCTGGCATTAAATTGAACATTAGACCCTCGCCTGCTGGATTGACTCACCAAATAAGCCGGTCGGCTTAATCAGTAGAACCAAGACCAAGATAATAAATGAGATAACCGCTTTCCAAGCTGTGCCAAATACAGCTGATGTCCAGGTCTCCATGAGTCCTAGAGCAAAACCACCAAAGAGCGCGCCTTTAAGGTTTCCGATTCCGCCAAGAACAGCGGCGGTAAAGGCGCTAATTCCGAGGAAGAAACCAACCTTGAAGGATGTGTTCTCGTAGACCAAGATGTAGAAAAATGCCGCCGCACCTGCCATGAGGCCACCTGCAAAAAATGTCACTGTAATAACTCGGTTGATGTTTACGCCCATCAAAGTTGATGTGCTCTCATCCATTGATACTGCTCGGATTCCCTTACCAAGACGAGACTTAGTAATGAAGCGCTCGAGGGCAAACATCATCAATCCCGCAGCAACAATCACAATGACCTTGTCATTACGGATATCTGCACCGGCAAAAGAAAAGAGGAAGGTCTTTTCCATGATGCGCGGAAACTCGCGTGGAAGTGAGTCTGTAATAATTCTGAAAAGCTCAACCAGAGAAATTGAAACTCCGATCGCTGAAATTAGGGTTGCAAGCTTTGTCGCACCTCGCTGCCGAAGTCGACGATAGGCAACGATCTCTACAAGTACTGCGGTAATGGCCGAGGCCAACATCGCAATGACTAGGCAAACCAACAATGTGAAAACCATTGAAGCTCCGGTGCGGGGATCATCTTCGATGTTGACACCCATTAGCCCAGTTGCGGTAACAAGTGAGGCAAAGGTGCCGATCATGAAAACTTCAGAGTGTGCAAAGTTGATGAGGCGAAGTACGCCGTACACCAAGGTGTAGCCGAGTGAGATTAGAGCGTAGATCGCTCCGAGGGCAATGCCATCAAAGGTCAAACCCCAGAAGGCATCTCGTAGTAATGCAAAATCCATTTCTCACCTTTACTTTATAAGGGACAGAGTGGGCGGGTAAACCCGCCCACTCTGTCCGTACTTATTTTAAAGCGATACCAATTTCTTGGTAATTACGCCTTGATAGCTCCAAGAAGAACAATCTTACCCTTCTTGATTACGAAGCCATTTACATCTGCGCCTGAAACCTCACCCTTGTCATCAAACTTAAGTGTCTTTGAGAGACCCTTAAATGACTTAGTTGAGACGTACTTTTCGATTGAAGCGCGAGTTGTGTTTCCTGCCTTGATTGCTGCAAGGAAGAAGTTAGCAGCATCGTATGACTCTGTTGTGTACACACCAGGTGTCCAACCAGCCTTTACCATCTCAGCTGCAAGCTTTGGAGAAGCTGTCTCCATTGGGATCGCTGGAGCTGAAAGTAGAACACCTTCTGCTGCCTTGCGAGCTAGCTTGATGAACTGGTTATCAAGAACTCCATCGCCAGCAGCAAATACTGCCTTTGAACCTGAGTCACGTAGCTGCTTAACAAACACTGCAGCCTGTGAGAAGTAACCTGTGTAAACAACTGCATTAGCCTTTGACTTCTTGATCTTTGCAATTGTTGCAGTGAAATCAGTTGTTCCCTGAGGTGTTGTGTCCTTACCAACTAGACGACCAGCAAGAGTGATATCAACAGTCTTTGCAAGACCTACTGAGTAATCTGTTGCATCGTTAACCAAGAACACCTTAGCGTTCTTGACCTTTGATGTTACAAGGCGAGCAAGTGCTGGACCCTGGTAGTCATCTGTCAAAACTGCGCGGTGGAAAACTGTCTTTCCGAAATCCCAAAGTGTTGGGTTAGTTGCTGATGGTGTGATGATTGGCAATCCAGCTGACTCGTAGATTGGCAATGAAACACGTGATGCACCTGAGTAAGCAGGACCGACTAGTGCAACTACACACTCTTCTGCTGCAACCTTAGGAGCGATTGGACCTGCAACTGCTGGATCTCCCTGGTCATCTACTTCGTAAACAACTGGGTCAACATTTGCTGACTTGTTTGCTGCTAGGAACTTCTTTAGTGCGAACTTAACGCCGTTAAGCTCGTTGATTCCTAGTGCAGCTTCAGGACCTGTTAGTGGACCCTGGTATGCAATCTTTAGCTTGCTTGAGCAAGCAGCTGATGCTGACGGAGCGAATGCAACGAATGAGGATGTTGCCATTGCTACAGCAGCTACAACCGCGAGAACGCGATTCTTCTTCATATGTAGTGCCTTTCCTGTTCTTGTGTCCCGGGACAGGGAGATGGAAAGAGTAATGCCAGGGGTGAGCGCATGACAAGGTTTTTATACGCTCAGTTGGTCTCGGTTTCGTTATAAATGGGATTGAAGTATCAATTATTGAGACGGTTCCTGAGAACTACTTGTCAGGCACAGCGTTGGGGTTGATAACCGCCTCGGCGACCTCTTTCATAGTTAAACGTCGATCCATTGCGGCTCGTTGAATCCAAGAAAAAGCTTCTGGCTCTGAAAGGTTAAGCGCCTTCATTAACAATCCCTTTGCCCTGTCAATGAGCTTGCGAGTTTCTAGTCGATCGTGAAGATCTGCAACCTCATCTGCCAAAGATTTCATTTGAGTATGGCGACTTATCGCGATCTCAATGGCAGGCATTAAATCGCCGATGGTAAATGGCTTTACAACATAGGCCATAACTCCGGCATCGCGAGCTCGATCTACTAGCTCTTTTTGAGAGTACGCGGTCAACATCAACACTGGCGCAATCTCAATGATTTTTTCTGCCGCAGAGATTCCATCTAAAACCGGCATCTTTACATCAAGAATTGCAAGATCTGGTTTATGTTCAGTAGCTAAATCAATCGCCTCTTGGCCATTTGTAGCTTGTGCGACAACTTCGTAACCTGCAACTTGCAACATTTCAACTAGATCCATGCGGATTAAAGTTTCATCCTCTGCAACGAGAATGCGAACTGTCATATTCGATTCTTCCTTCCAGGAAGTTCTTCATGAGTGCCCCGAGTCGGATTCGAACCGACACTATGCAGTGTTTGAGACTGCCCTCTCTACCGTTGGAGTACCGAGGCTTTACTGTGGAGCAATCTTAGCGGTAAGCAGGTACTACGCCACCAACTGCATCTCCTACGCGGTGAACGCGCATTGCATTGGTTGAGCCAGGAATTCCTGGAGGAGAACCAGCAACGATGACAACATTTTCACCCTCGTGTGCACGGCCAGATTGAATCAGCAAGGTATCTGCCTGCTTCACCATCTCATCGGTGTGCTTAACCATTGGGGTTACCTCAGGCTCTACGCCCCATGACAAGGCAAGGCGGTTGTAGGTGCCAACCTCTGGAGTAAAGGCAAGGATTGGAATAGGTGAACGCAAACGCGCCATGCGACGGGCAGAGTCACCTGATTGAGTAAAGGTAACCAGGTACTTTGCACCAACAATTGCACCTACTTCAGCTGCAGCGCGGGTAATCGCACCACCCTTTGTTTTGGGAATTGTGCGCAGAGCACGGATCATTTCAAATCCACCTTCTTCGGTACGAGCAATAATTCGAGCCATTGTTCGCACCGCTTCAATGGCAAAAGCACCGACAGAAGTTTCACCTGACAACATCAATGCATCCGCGCCATCAAGAACAGCGTTTGCACAATCTGTGGCTTCTGCACGAGTTGGCGATGAGTTTGTGATCATCGAATCAAGCATCTGCGTAGCAACGATGACAGGCTTTGCAGCTTCACGAGCTAGCTCGATACAACGCTTTTGAACTAGTGGAACCTCTTCGATTGGAAGTTCTACACCTAGATCTCCACGAGCGACCATGATGCCATCAAATGCGGCAACGATCTCTTCAAGGTTTTCTACAGCCTGAGGTTTTTCAATCTTTGCAATCACCGGAATTCGGAAGCCGACCTCATCCATGATGCGATGGACATCATCGACATCTGCAGCGTTGCGAACAAATGACAATGCGATGAAATCCGCACCGGCACGCATTCCCCAGCGAAGATCTTCAATATCTTTTTCGGATAAAGCTGGAACTGAAACCGCAACGCCTGGAAGGTTAATTCCCTTGTTGTTGCTGACCGCTCCTGGCTGAATCACTTTCGTAACAACATCGTTGCCCTTAACTTCAACAACTTCAACGGTTACTTTTCCATCATCGATAAGAATGCGATCTCCTGGCTTGCAATCTCCTGGCAAACCTTTGTATGTCGTACCAACACGATCCTTGGTGCCCTCAACCTCATCAATTGTGATTGTGAAGATGTCGCCACGTTCTAACTCGTGTGGACCATTTGCAAAACGTGCTAAACGAATCTTTGGACCTTGAAGATCGACCAAGATCGCAACTGGCTTACCGGCAGCCTTTGCAGCTTCGCGCACACGGTCGAGACGGTTTTGATGCTCGTCATAACCACCATGAGAAAGGTTCAGGCGAGCCATGTTCATTCCCGCTTCGATGAGCTCCTTTACCTTCTCAGGAGATTCAACCGCTGGACCCATCGTGCAAACAATTTTGGCTCTACGCATGTGCCTACCTTAAACCATCAGCGGACGGTCAGTTGGCTCGATAGGCGCTGGAAGCTGGGTGCGCCCAGTGAGATATTTATCAACCGCAGCTGCTGCACTTCGACCTTCAGCAATTGCCCACACGATCAATGATTGACCACGACCTGCATCGCCCGCAACGAAGATTCCTTCTTCAGATGACTGGAAGTTTTCATCACGCTTGATATTGCCACGATCATCTAATTCAACAGATAGCTGATTAATCAATGATGATTTTTCAGGTCCAGTAAAGCCCATCGCCATGAATACGAAATCGCATGGGATTTCCTTTTCACTGCCAGCTACTGACTCAAACTTTCCATTCACAAATTGGGTTTCAACAATCTTGATTGCACGAAGATTTCCTTGACCATCCCCCAAGAACTCCTCTGTACTGACAGAGAAGAGACGATTGTCCTTTTCCTCATGTGCACTAGAAACACGATAAATCATTGGGTATGTCGGCCATGGTTGACCTGATGGACGTTCATCTGTTGGACGAGGCATGATCTCAAGTTGAGTGACACTTGCTGCGCCTTGACGGATAGATGTTCCTAGGCAATCTGCTCCAGTGTCTCCACCTCCAAGAATGACGACATGCTTTCCTGCAACATTGATTGGTGGAGTTTCAATCTCTCCAAGCGCCTGCTTGTTTCCCCATGGCAAGAACTCCATCGCTTGATAGATGCCCTTAAGTTCGCGGCCCTTAATTGAAAGATCACGCCACTGAGTTGAACCAACAGCTAAAACAACGGCGTCGTACTTTCTACGCAAATCTGAACCAGTTAACTCAGTTCCGACATCAACACCTGGACGAAAACGTGTTCCCTCTTTCTCCATCTGCTCTAAACGACGATCGAGAATGTGCTTTTCCATCTTGAACTCTGGAATTCCGTAACGCAAAAGTCCGCCGATTTTGTCAGCACGCTCGTACACGGCGACTGTGTGGCCCGCACGTGTTAACTGCTGAGCAGCAGCTAATCCAGCAGGTCCTGATCCAATGACAGCGATCGTCTTTCCAGTCAGTCGATCTGGAGCCATTGGCTTTACAGTTCCTGCACCAAAAGCCTCTTCAATTGTTCGCAGCTCGATCTGCTTAATGGTTACCGCGTCACGATTGATTCCAACTACACATGCGGTTTCACAAGGTGCTGGGCATAGACGGCCGGTGAACTCTGGAAAGTTGTTAGTTGCGTGCAAACGATCTATTGCCTCATTTTTGTCACCGCGGTACATCAAGTCATTCCATTCAGGAATGAGATTTCCTAGCGGGCAACCATTGTGGCAAAAGGGAATTCCACAATCCATGCAACGGCCAGCCTGCTTTTGTAGATGCTCAAAGCTTTGTGGTTCATAGACTTCGCGCCAATCCTTGATGCGAACATCAACGGGGCGACGCTTAGGAGTTTCGCGTGGCGTTGTCATAAAGCCCTTTGGATCAGCCATTTGCTGCAACCTCCATCACTAATGCATCAACAGGTAAACCTTCGCGTGTAGCCCGCTCCATTGCAGCAAGTACACGTGCATAGTCGCGCGGCATGATTAATGAGATACGTGCAACGCCCTTATCCCAGTCCTTCAACAGCGCTTGTGCGATCTCAGAGCCGGTCTCGGCAAAGTACTTAGAGATATGGTCCTTCAGTACATCCTTTTGATCATCAGGAACCGCTAGAACATCGACCATATCTGCATTTACATTTGCAGCATCTAGATCTAGAACATAGGCACGCCCGCCTGACATTCCAGCTGCGATATTGCGACCAGTACGACCAAGAACTACAACTGTTCCACCTGTCATGTACTCACATCCATGATCGCCAATTCCTTCAACGATCGCCAAGGCACCTGAGTTACGAACGCAGAAGCGCTCTCCCACGACTCCACGGATAAAGATCTCACCGGCGGTAGCGCCATAACCAATTACATTTCCTGCAATCACATTGTCTTGTGACGGGAAGGTTGCCTTCACATCTGGACGGACAACAACACGACCGCCTGAAATTCCCTTGCCGACATAATCGTTGGAGTCTCCGTAGAGGCGAATTGCCAAACCTCGTGGAATAAATGCTCCCAATGATTGTCCGGCAGAGCCATGCAAGGTGACATCAATAGTTCCTGCAGGTAAACCTTCTGCGCCGTACTTGCGAGTTACCTCTGCGCCCAACATTGTTCCAACTGTGCGATTTACATTTCGAACAGGTAGATCGATTGTGACGGGCTCGCCCTTTGTTAATGCAGGTTGAGCAAGTTCGATCAACTTGTTATCAAGGGCAGCATCCAAGCCATGGTCCTGCTTGATCGTGTTGTGCAGCGCGCTATCAACATCTGGACGAACCAACAAAGGCTCTAGATTTAATCCAGATGCCTTCCAGTGATCAACAGCTTTCCGGGTATCGAGGTACTCAACATGGCCAATCGCTTCTTGCAAGGTGCGGAAGCCAAGTTGAGCCAAAATCTCACGAACCTCCTCAGCGATGTACTCGAAGAAAGTCTCGACAAACTCTGGTTTTCCAGTGAACTTCTTGCGAAGTTCAGGGTTTTGAGTAGCCACACCAACTGGGCATGTATCCAAATGACATACGCGCATCATGATGCAACCAGAAACAACTAGTGGTGCGGTTGCGAAACCGTACTCCTCTGCGCCGAGCAATGCTGCGATAACGACATCACGGCCAGTCTTTAGTTGTCCATCTGCTTGAACAACGATGCGATCGCGCAGACCATTAAGTAGCAAAGTCTGCTGGGTTTCAGCAAGGCCTAGCTCCCAAGGAGCACCTGCATGCTTCAGCGATGTCAAAGGTGATGCACCTGTTCCGCCATCATGACCGGAAATCAAAACAACATCAGCATGTGCCTTTGATACACCTGCTGCAACTGTTCCGACACCAACTTCAGCAACAAGCTTTACATGCACACGTGCATTTTTGTTTGCATTCTTTAGATCGTGAATCAACTGCGCAAGATCCTCAATAGAGTAAATATCGTGGTGAGGTGGAGGTGAAATCAATCCAACGCCAGGAGTTGAGTAACGCGCCTTAGCGATCCATGGATACACCTTGTTACCTGGTAACTGTCCGCCTTCGCCAGGCTTTGCACCTTGTGCAATTTTGATCTGAATATCATCACTGTTAACAAGGTAATTACTTGTTACACCAAAACGACCAGATGCAACCTGCTTGATCGCAGAACGTTTTGAATCACCATTGGCCATAGGGATAAAGCGTTCGGGCTCTTCGCCACCCTCGCCAGTATTGGATTTTCCACCAATACGATTCATTGCGATAGCTAAGGTTTCATGGACCTCTGCCGATACCGATCCATATGACATCGCACCAGTTGAGAAGCGCTTAATGATCGCGCTAATTGGCTCTACCTCATCAACAGAGATTGGCGGATTCACGCCTTCTTTAAACTGGAACAATCCACGCAAAGTCATCAATCGCTTGCTCTGCTCATTGACTCGACCTGTGTAGCGCTTGAAAATGTCATACCGCTTGTTGCGGGTTGAGTGTTGCAAAGTAAAGACAGTTTCTGGGTCAAATAGGTGAGGCTCACCTTCGCGACGCCACTGGTACTCGCCACCGATAGGCAGGCGCTTTGTTCCGGGAACTTCTCCCCCAGGTGGATACGCGATGTGATGACGAGCAATTGTTTCTTGGGCAATTACATCTAATGAAACGCCACCAAGGCGTGAGGTTGTTCCGACAAAGTATTCGTCAACTACATCTTGTGACAGACCAATCGCCTCAAAAACCTGTGCGCCTGTGTAAGAGGCTATTGTGCTAATGCCCATCTTGGACATTACCTTCAAGACACCTTTGCCTAAACTCTTAATTAGATTCTTTACAGCCTTTTCAGGTGTAATTCCTGTGATGACACCTTGCAGAACAAGATCTTCTGCAGACTCCATCGCAAGGTATGGGTTCACGCACGCAGCTCCGTAACCAATCAGGAGTGCAACATGGTGAACTTCGCGAACATCGCCAGCTTCGACAACTAGGCCGACCTTTGTGCGGCTCTTTTCACGGATTAGGTGATGGTGTACCGCTGAAGTAAGAAGCAATGAAGGAATCGGCGCATTTTCTGCATCTCCATCGCGATCTGACAAAACAATAATGCGGGCGCCATCATTGATCGCTTGTGAGACCTCTGCCTTAATTTCGTTGAGGCGTTCACGTAATGAGTCGCCGCCATCGGCGATGCTAAACAATCCTCTGATCACATGTGCGCTTAGACCAGGATGATCTCCGTCTGCGTTGACGTGAATAATCTTTGCAAGCTCATCATTATCAATTACCGGGAAGGCTAAAGAGATTTGGCGACAGCTACTTGGTCCTGGATCCAACAAGTTGTGCTCAGGTCCCATTGATGTTCCAAGACTTGTTACTAGCTCCTCGCGAATCGCATCCAGTGGAGGGTTGGTAACTTGAGCAAAGAGTTGTGAGAAGTAATCAAAGATCAACCGTGGCTTTTCAGAAAGTGCGGCAATTGGAGTATCAGTACCCATAGAACCAAGAGGCTCCATGCCGCTTTTAGCCATAGGTGTAACCAAAATACGAAGATCTTCTTCTGTGTAACCAAATGCACGTTGACGACGGACAACAGATGAGTGTGGGTAGACAATGTGTTCGCGTGCAGGAAGTTCACTGAGTTTGATAATTCCAGCATGTAGCCAATCACCGTACGGTGCTGCATTAGCGAGACCATCTTTAATCTCGCCATCTTCGATAATGCGACCTTGTTCAATATCTACCAAGAACATCTTGCCTGGTTGCAAGCGACCCTTGCGTTCAACATTTTCAGGCTCAATATCTAATACACCAACTTCAGATGCCAAAACAACCATGCCATCTTTAGTTACCCAGTAACGAGAAGGGCGTAAACCATTGCGATCAAGAACTGCGCCAACTTGATGCCCATCGGTAAATGTGACACATGCAGGTCCATCCCATGGCTCCATCATCGATGCATGGAAGGCGTAGAAATCACGACGGTTCTGCGGCATCGTTGCATGGTTCTCCCATGCTTCAGGAATCATCATCAACACTGAATGAGGAAGTGAACGTCCACCTAAGTACAAAAGCTCTAGGACCTCATCAAAGGAGGCTGAGTCAGAGCCTGACATTTCTACAATTGGAAATAAACGCTTGAGATTTCCTGGGATCAAATCACTTTCTAGCAAAGATTCGCGAGCGCGCATCCAATTGCGATTTCCCTTAACGGTATTGATTTCACCGTTGTGGGCAATAAATCGGTACGGGTGGGCCAATGGCCAAGATGGGAAGGTATTGGTAGAAAAACGTGAGTGAACTAAGGCAAGTGGTGAAACCACTCGCTCATCAGATAGCTCTGGGAAAAACTCTTCCAGCTGACCTGTTGTGAGCATTCCCTTGTACACAATTGTCTGTGATGACAGCGATGGGAAGTACAGATCTAAACCATGCTCGGCACGCTTTCGCAGACAGAAAGCCAAGCGATCTAACGCGATTCCCGTTTCGCCCTTTTTGCCCGCAATAAATAGTTGATGGAACTCTGGCATAACTGACAAGGCGGTCTTTCCTAGCGGTGAAGGATTGATCGGAACCTCACGCCAACCTAAAACAGTTAGGCCTTCTTCTTCAGCTAACTTTGCAATTTCACTCTTTACATCGGCACCCTTTGCAACAAATGCGATACCTGTGGCATATGCATCTGCGGCTGGAAGTTTGAAATCAACTACCGCCTGAAAGTAAGCATCTGGAATACGGATAAGGATTCCTGCACCATCACCGCTATCTGGTTCAGCACCTGATGCACCGCGATGTTCCATATTGCGAAGTGCGGTAAGTGCTTGCGAAACAATATGGTGCGTTGCCACCTTGTTGAGCGTGGCAACCATGGCAACACCACAAGCATCATGTTCTTGAGCAGGGTCGTAGAGTCCCTGTGCTTGTGGGTAATTGGATGCAAGTGCCATGGGCGCGCTCCTACGGATTAGTCCTTACAAATGAAGGGACATCCTTGGCCCGTACTGCGATGCTTTAAGGTCGAAATGGTAGCAACAAGCCAGCCATTCGGAAGAGTCAAAGGGAGATAATTTGGTAAAGGGGTGAGCGCCTTAGATCCCTGAAATGTTGGCGATCTTTCCAATTCCAGCGGTAATTGCCATACCTAGCGAGCCGCCGATCAATACGCGAAGGGTTGGTGAGAGCAGCTTTGAGCCTGATGTCTTAGCCGAGAGCATTCCAGTCATAGCCAGACCTGCCAAGGTAAAGAGAACGATGCTCCAAGCCGCACTTGAAAACAAGAGTACGAGGGCGCCGATGAATGGGATCAAACCACCAAATGTGAAGGAGATCGCTGAGGCAACCGCTGCCTGTACAGGTTGCGCCTTTGTACTTGGCTGCTGACCTAGCTCATCACGAAGATGTGCCTCGAGCGCATCTTTGCGGTGCATCTCTAAGGCAACCTGTAGCGCAAGGGCCGGGGTTAATCCGCGCTCGATGTAAATCTGCTGGAGCTCGTGTAGCTCACCTTCAGGATCTGCGGCTAAATGTGCAATCTCTAAATTTCGATCAGAGTCTTCAACATCATTTTGAGAACGAACAGAGATGTATTCGCCAATAGCCATCGACATTGCACCGGCAGAGATTCCGGCAACTCCTGCTGTAATTACTAAATCCTGTTTTCCTGCTGCTGCAACACCAATCATTAGTGCTGCCGTTGAAACAAGACCATCATTTGCACCAAGGACTGCCGCACGCAACCAACCCGCACGATGGGTGCGGTGTTCCTTGTTTCTTTGATAGACCTCTTCCAAGCTCATGGTTGAGAGCCTACCTGAGAGTTACTGAATCTTTTTAGAGGCGCGAGCGAAGTAGAGCGTTGCTGCTGCGCCAACCAGCAGGCTGACCCAGACATTTACCCGCAAACCTGCAATTGTGTTGGCGGTATCGATGCGAATGAGCTCGATGAAGAAACGTCCTACGCAGTACGCCGCGACATACAGCGCAAAGCTCTGGCCAGCCTTAAGAGACTTCCCGAATTTAATAATTACAAAAGCAATAACTGTGCACCAAATTGCCTCATACAAAAAGGTTGGGTGAAAGGTTTCAAATTCAGAGTAACCCGCAGGACGATACTTCAGAGGAATTTCAAGTGCCCACCAAGTATCAAGTGGTCTTCCAAAGAGCTCTCCATTAAACCAATTACCAAAGCGACCGATAGCTTGAGCCAATAAAATTCCAGGCGCTAGAGCATCTGCAAAAACTGCAAATGATGGAAGATCGATCTTTTTTCCAAGGGATCGATAGCGAAGATAAGCCCCCAGTAATCCGATAGAGATCGCTCCCCAAATACCTAATCCACCTTCCCAGATTTTGAAGGCATTAACTGGTTCTCCGCCCTTACCAAAGTACGCGTTAGGTGAAGAGATCACATGGTAAATACGCCCGCCGATAACTCCGGCAGGGACAGCAACAATTGCAACTTCAGATACTACGGATTGGCCTTGAGCGGTTTTGAAGTTAAAACGCTTGTTGCCCAACCAGATTGCAATCGCAACACCTGTGATGATGCACAAGGCGTAAAAGTGAATTGTAAGAGGACCAAGCTCCAACACCGATTGTGTTGGAGTTGGAATAGCTGCTCTCAAAGGTTACGCGCCTTCGACGGCAGCTTTAAACTCTTCAAGTACGAAGGCGTTTTGTGAGCGCTCCCAGAGCTTTCCATTGATGAAGACAGTTGGTGTCCCCTGAACGCCATACTTTGACATTGAGTCGGAGTTTGCCTGAACTAAATCAACCTTCTCACCCTTTGTCACGCAGTTCTCAAAGCGAGTAGATGTGATGCCAATCTTCTTTCCAATTTCAACAAGAGTTTCATTGCTCCAGAAACCTGAGTTCTCTAGCTCTGATTGCACTGAGTACAAGGCTTTGTGGAAATCTAGATACTGATTTTCATCTGCTGCACAAAATGAGGCGTTTGCGGCACGCACTGATTCATCACCCAAGAATGAGAGAACGTGGTAGCGAACAGTTGCCTTCTTCTCACGGATCAATGAGTCGAGGTAATCACCATTTGCATCCTCAAAGTACTTACATACTGGGCACTGTGGATCTTCCCAAACATCAATAACGGTGGCTGATCCATTGTCGAAGGTAATTGCGGATCCATTTGCAACATCAATTGTTGAAGTTACAGCTGGCTTTAATTTGTATCCATCAAGGCCTGCAATTGAAGCGCTCTCTTTACTGCTCTGACCAAAGAGAGAAAAAACAACACCTGTAACAACAACGAGTGAAACCATTGCAAGAACGATCCAACGGGTTGTGTTATCTGTCTTCTTTGCAGCCTGCTTAGCCATTGTTACTCCTCGATTGGTTGAGCTTGTTTCTCAATACTGAGTTTTCCGTATGGGAAAAGGTATAGATAAAGGGCGCATAGCGCCAAGCCCAAATCCCGCATGATTTCTGTGAAATAGGCTCGATGAACCTGAGATTTCAAGGATGGGTCGATCTCTCCCCCTCC
>JBFYOY010000075.1:0-8007 GCA_041303575.1 Actinomycetes bacterium | reverse complement strand
GGTGCTTTCTATGTTTACCCATCTGTAAAGGGTGTTCTGGGAAAGACGATCCGCGGTAAAACACCTACTACTTCTGCAGAATTAGCTACCTTGATTCTTGAAGAGGTTGAGGTTGCTGCTGTTCCGGGTGAAGCTTTTGGTCCTTCTGGATACCTGCGTTTCTCATATGCAACTAGCGATGAGGATATTGTCGAAGGTATTGGCCGTATCAAAAAGCTACTTACTGAAGGTTAAATCTCTACACCAACTAGATTTACTTCAGCTTCAAGGGTAATTCCAAATACCTCTTTGACTTGATTGCGTGCGCGCTTTGCAAGCTCTGCAATATCTGATGCGGTTGCTGTACCTGAATTAGTAAGTGCAAGTACATGCTTTGTAGAAATACGAGCCCCGCCTACTTCATCACCTTTATGTGTGCCAGAGTTTTCGATCAACCAGGCTGCAGAAATCTTCACGCGACCATCAATCAGCGGCCACTTAGGTGCAGCGTTAGGTAGTTGATCCGCCTGCTGTTGCGAAATAATCGGATTGGTAAAGAAGGAACCCGCAGACCAAGAATCATGATCATCTTGTGACAACAACATTCCTTTACTTGCGCGAAGTTCTAGAACCGCTGCACGTGTTTCTTTAACCGGTGCCTTGTCCCCTAGTTCAACACCCAGCTTTTTTGCTAGTTCAAGATAAGTAATCGGATCACTCATTTCACCGATTCGAATCTGGAACTGCACATCCAAAACAATGTATCGGCCAGGATGAGCCTTGAAATAAGAGTTGCGATATGTGAACTCGCACTGGTTATTTGTAAATGTGTAAATCTCTTTTAGTTGACGGTCATAAGTTCTAACGCGCGTGATGAATTCAGATACCTCGTGACCATATGCACCAATGTTTTGAATCGGTGCTGCACCCACTGTGCCAGGAATACCGCTTAGAGTTTCTAAACCTGCATACCCGCGATCAATACTTGTTTGGACAAAGGTATCCCAATCTTCACCGGCACCAATTGTTAATGTCGCACCGCTACAAGCATCGACTTCGCTCTGTACCGAGTTGTTTGAAATACGAATAACTGTTCCATCGAAGCCTTTATCTGAGATAAGAAGGTTGGTTCCCCCGCCAAGGATCAAAACAGGTGAATCTCCTGCCTCTTCAATCGCAGCAATGATTTCTGACTCTGTGGAAACCTGGATGACCTTCTTTGCTGGTCCACCGACGCGAAAGCTGGTGAATTGAGATAGATCGGTCATGTAAGAAGGTTACCTGCGTGGGGACAAAATTGCGGTTTTGCCTCTGTACTTATCGAGGATGCGGTCGTAATTCTTCTTGGATTGAACTTCGCGGTATTCAGGATCTGCGTCGTGATACCCGTGGTGACGGTCTTGAATCAATGGCAGCTCCATCTGAAGCAAACGTCCCCCTGCTTGACGAATCTTGAGTGAATACTCCATATCTGCATTTCGGTAATACAAAGCTCGTGGGTTAAATCCACCGACCTCAATCATCGCTTCGCGATTAAATGCCATGAAGTATGAGAACAAGACATCGACCTCACCTGGTCCCTTGTCATCAACGCTGCGCCATTCATCTTCGGTATTTACTAATCCTCCGCGCCAACCCACGGCAACGTATTCACCTTTTTCCAGCTCTTCAACCACTGGCGTAATTGCATCTGCTGTAAAACGTGTTGATGGATCCATAATCACTACATACTTGCTTTTAACCTTTTCCAGGAAAACATTGGCGCAATCTCCCCAAGCAGCACCTGGGTTAACTGCAATTAAGTAGGTTCGCTTATCCATCTGTTCAAACAATGCGCCAGCATCGCCAATTGAAATAATCGCAACCGCGCAATCACTGTTGGCCTTAATGGTTTTTACAGTTTCGACCGCATCATCTGTGAAGCCATCAACAATGATTCCTACTGTGACATCTTTTTCTAAATCAATTGGCCGAATATCACGAGGGTAAGCCAGGGTTATATAAGGCTTCTTTGGACGTAATTCATATCCACCAGCAACATCTACTACTTCAAAGCCTGCCTGTAGCAATTCATCACGGTACTTATCGGCAAGGGCGAAATCTTTTGCGGCTCGTGCATCCAATCGTGCTTGAGCAAGTGCGGTTACTGAATCGGGGATACTCATTTGATTACTACCGCCTCTGACTTTTCTAGAACAACTACCCCTGCTGAGGTAGCGCTTAGTTGGATCGTAATGCGATCATCAACTACTGCTGAAACTACGCCAGATACCGTCAAGTCAACCCTTTGATCAGCTGGAACAATTACAGGTTTAACAAACCGTGCTGAAAACTCTTTAACCCCAGCTGCTCCGCCCGCCCAATCAGATACATATTTTCCGACTAGCGCCATAGTTAACATTCCATGTGCAATCACATTTGGAAGTCCAACAGATAGCGCAAACTCTTCATTTTGGTGGATTGGATTTTGATCTCCGCTGGCATCGACATAGGCCTTTAATGTTGCGCGATCTAAGAAAAATACTTTCTCTTCCAAGGTAGTGCCAGTAGCAATCATGCACGCACCACCAAAGTTGACCAAGTTGAAACAACTAAATCATTCTTTGAATGTAGATCTGATCGAACGGTGACTATTTCATTTCCAGCAGAAACTTTATAACTTTCAATAGTTGATGAGCACTTAAATGAATCCCCGGCGACGATTGGTCGCTTGATTTGAAAACGTTGATCACCATGAACAACGCGGCTCCAGTCCAAACCGATTTCAGGGTTGGATAAAATCTGGTGGGATTGTTCTAGTGTGATTCGAATTGAAAAAGTTGGTGGAGCTACGGTCGTATTGCTTTCTGACAGGACAGCACAAAAGGCATCAATTTCAGATTGTGAAACAGTTACTAACTCAGCACCTTCAAAGGTGCGCCCGACCGAATCGGGATTGAGCATTAGCGAGTTTCGCGGTGAAGTGTTGAAGACTTGCAACGTGGACAGAACTTCTTTAGTTCCATACGGTCTGGATCGTTGCGGCGGTTCTTCTTTGTAATGTAGTTACGCTCTTTGCAATCCACGCATGCCATGGTGATCTTTGGACGAACGTCCGCGCTCTTGCTTGCCATGGTCTTACTCCTTCAGTCGATTACGAGAGGCTTAGGTTACCCGAGCCTGCACGTTGCGCGAAATTCACGCTTGTGGAACTAGTAGCGGAGGCGGGATTTGAACCCACGACACAGCGATTATGAGCCGCTTGCTCTACCAAGCTGAGCTACCCCGCCAAGGGTTGTGCGTTAGAAAGATAGGTACTTCTTGGTGAAGGACCTCTTTCGAGCCCCCCACCGGAATCGAACCGGTGACCTTTTCCTTACCATGGAAACACTCTACCGACTGAGCTAGGGGGGCGTTGATCGAGTGCTGAGCCTACCCGCTTACTTCCACTTTGGAAAAATTACCTTCTTATAGGGCTGGATTTAGCGTGATTTTGCCGGTGGTCTCGCGGCTAAGCATCGCCTTGTGGGCCTTGGTCGCCTCGCTCAAAGGATATGTCGCACCGATTACAGGCTTCAACTTTCCTTCAACGACTAGCGCAAAGAGATTCTCAATAACATCATTCATTAACTCTTTTTTGCCGAAGCAGTGTGACAACCAGAAACCTGTAATTGTTTTGCTTCCGCCCATAAGAGATGCTGGCTGAATCATCGTTGGTGCAACACGTGATGCCATGCCATATGTAACTAGACGTCCAAATGGCGCAAGAATTTCGAGACTGTCATCAAATGTTTTTCCGCCAACCATTTCAAGAATCAAGTTAACGCGTTTGCCACCATTTGCAGCCTTGATCGCCTCGCCCAAGTTTTCATGTGTTGCTTCAACAACAAGATCTGCTCCGAGTGATGTTGCAAGTGCGCGCTTTCCTTCAGAGGATGCAACTGCAATTACCTTTGCGCCCCACATCTTTGCCAATTGAATAGCGATTGTTCCAACGCCACCAGCGGCAGCATGTACAACAACTGTTTCACCAGGTTGCAGATGACCAACGGTTTTCAAAATGTGCCACGCAGTTGATCCTTGAACCAACATGCACAGTGCTTGCTCATCTGAAACGCCATTAGGAATTGGAATCATGGTTGAAGAATGGGTAACCGCTTTCTGCGCGTATCCCCCACCATCAACAGGCGCCAAAACGCGAACACCCTTTGAAGTCTTACCAACAACTTCGATTCCGGGTACAAGTGGAAGCTTCTGTGCTGAAAGATATGAGTTTTCAGTTTGGTGTGTATCTGCATAATTAATTCCGATTGCTGATACTTCAATAACTTCAAAACCTTCGGCAGCTTTTGGATCTTCCAGATCTACAAGGTGCATGACATCTGGACCACCAAATTCGGTGATCTGAATTGCTTTCATTTCTCCCAGCTTTCTTAAATTAGCCCTTAGTAGAGCCGAGGGTTAAGCCTGAAACAAACTGCTTACGCAGTACAAAGAAGACGATAAGGGTAGGTAGCGCCGCGATCGTCGCGCCCGCTGCCAAGAGGTTGTAATCCGTTACAAACTCGCCCTGCAGTCGACCCAGGGCAGATGTGATCGGTCGCTTTGAATCTGAGGACATCAGAACAAGGGCCCAGAAGAAGTCGTTATAAATCCAAGTTGTCATGAGTACACCCAAAGAAGCCAACGCTGGGCGAAGCAGAGGCAGCATCACCTTTGTGTAGTGTGTAAACACGCTAGCGCCATCAACCATTGCTGATTCGCTGATTTCTTTTGGAACAGTCTTCATGTAACTTGAAAGAACAAATGTTGCAAAGCCCATCTGGAAGGCAACGTGAATTAAAACAACACCCCAAGGTGAGTCATACAAGATACGTGGCATTCCAAGAGCTTTACCTAAAGTGATGTACATCTTGAAAACTGGAATAAAGACAAGCTGAGCAGGCAAAAGGTTTCCTGCTGTAAACAGTAGAAGCAGTGAAACATTCCACTTGAATGAATAACGGCTAACTACGAATGCGATGAGCGAACCAAAGAATAATGTTAGGAAAACTGCAGGAATTGTGATCGCTGCGGTGTTCCAGAAGTACAAAGGTAGATCCATGCGAGAAATAGCTTCGCTGTAGTTATTCAGGTTCAGGGTCTCTGGCATTGAGAAAATACCGTTGGCACGAACATCCTTGTATGGACGAAGTGAGGTCCAGATTGTCCAAGCAATTGGGAAGATCCAGACAATTGCAAAGATTCCGATGAAGACCGAAATAAAGCGATCCTTGACCTTCTGCTTGTTCTTGTACTTAGCAGCGGCTTTTGCGAGATCTAGATCAATGCTCATTGGACGTCACTCTTAAAGGTTGTGCGTAGATACGCAATGATTGGACCGATAGATAGGGCAAAGAGAATTACCGCGTAGGCGGCACCCTTCATGGATGCACCTTCACCTGCGATGTTTTGGAATACCAAGGTACCCAAAATTGGGAAGCCCGCAGATGAACCGTAAATGATGTAAACAATGTCGAAGGCACGTAGCGATTCGATGATCGTAATCACCACAACGATGATGTTTACAGGCTTCATTGAAGGGAAAATGACCTTCTTAAAGGTTTGCCATTCAGTGGCACCATCGAGGGCAGATGCCTCGCGTAGCGCGGTATCGACTGACTTTAGGCCAGCTAAATACAAAAGCATTATGTAACCAATATGTCGCCACGAGGCGATGGTCAAAATTACATAGATATTAATATCGTAATTTCCGAAAAATGAGATCGCATTATCGATATCGCGGCCCATAAGACCGTTTACAAAACCATCTGGTCGAAGCAAGAAGTTCCAGATAATTCCTGTCACTGCTAATGAAAGTACGACAGGTAGGTAATACGCGGTTTCATAAAACTTGTGTCCGCGGATCTGACGATCAATTTGATAAGCCAACAAAATACCTAGCGGGGTTGCAATTAATCCAAACCAGCCTAGCCAAATAATGTTGTTCTTAAGTGCTTCCCAGAAAGCTGGGGTATCAAAGAAAATGTTTTTGTAGTTTGCCAATCCAGCCCATTGAATACGGCTGATTGAAATACCTGACCAGTATGTAAATGAAAGAAGAATTGTTAATACCGCTGGAATCCATACAAGTAGTAAGTGGAAGAAAAGCGGAATTCCTACGAATGCACTAAGAGTTGTGCGATCTGCCTTGGAAAAGGCTCGACGGCGAGAGACCTTACTGCTGTCTTTCGCCGTCGAGCTCATACTTATAACCCTATCTCTAATTGAACTTAATTGTTAATTAATAAATTAACTAAAAATTAAGCTAGAGGAGGTAGTGCATCCCACTGTGACTGCAAAGTATCTTGGATCTTTGCTACATCCTTTGGATTCTTGAACCATGACTGGATTGCTGGACCAACAACTGGGCCTGCAAAGTCTGGACGAGTATCGCGATCAAGGAACTGAGTGATGTACTTGGCTTCTGCCATAACAGCAAGCTGTTCCTTCTGGAATGGATCGTATGAAGATGTGTCCTGACCCTTGTTCGCAGATGTCATTGGAATACCTACTCCGTTTGCATCCTTAGCGCCAAGAATTGCGTTTACACCTTCGATATCTCCAGCGTACTTCAAGAAATCTACTCCACCCTCGTTATTTGTACCGTTTGCAGCTACGCAGTAGCCATCAATTGGCGCATCGATTGTGTCGCGACCGTGCTCTGGGTTGATTTCTGGGAATGGAATGATTGAAAGATCTAGGTAGTCAGCTTCTGACTGCTCCTTGAAGTTTCCGCCGAACCATGAACCCATAAGCATTGATCCAGCCTTCTTCTGTAGAAGAAGCTGCATAGCTCCATCCCACTCGAGATCTAGAACATTTGGATTCATGTAAGGAATCAACTGCTCCCAGTATGTGAATACTTCTGTGACCTTTGCATCTGTCCACTTTTCGCGGCCAGCAAGAAGGTCTACGTGGAACTGGTATCCATTGATACGTGCGTTAAGAATGTCGAATGTTCCCATTGCTTCCCAGCCGCCCTTATCTCCGGCAGCGAAACCAACAAGACCCTTCTTCTTCATTCCATCAAGCATCTTTAGGAACTCATCCCAAGTTGTTACGTTGTCTGCATTCAATCCCAAGTCGTTGAACATTGACTTACGGAAGTGAAGACCCCATGGGTACCATGAACGTGGAACGAAGTACTGCTTGCCATCAAGACCAGTTGAAGCGATCTTGTAGCTCTCGTCGTACTGATCGCCAATTGCGTCCCATACGCCAGTTAGATCTGCAAGCAGACCCTGCTCTGCGAAGAACTGCATGCGATATCCAGCCATCCACTCAAAAGCATCATCAGGTGTTCCCTGTAGATACTGTGAGAGGTTGTTCTGGAATGCGTTTGACTCAGTTGCGTTGTACTTAACTTCGTTGCCTGTCTTTGCTGTGTACGCAGCAAGCAAAGCTTCGTTTTGTGCTGTTGGGCCTGCATCAACAGAGCGAGCTCCGTATGCAAGTGGACCAGTAGCGCCTGAACCGCAACCTGCAAGTAGTGATCCACCTGCTGCGATTCCTAAACCACCAACTGCAGCACCCTTAAGTACTGAGCGGCGGGAAATGCCATTATTTAGATCTGACATCATCGTCCTTTTCTATTTAATAGTGCCTATTAATTGAGCCTTCGAAGGTCATTGGGCTTTGAGGGGTCAAATCCCTTGGACTTAAGGAAATGTACGCCTGGGCAGGCGCAATAGATAGGAAGTTCAGGTAACAAAAAGGTCACGATTGACCGATCAACCATGCAAAAAGAGCCTAAATATCCCACCAGATTGTTGCCAAAGGGCGGGTCTCAGATGGTGGATGGTTTTCGAGGAATTGGCGCACCTCGGGATCTCGGGAGGCTGGCAAACAGAGGCGAATGCGGGTAAATCGCACAGCATCATCAAGATTTCTTTCCTGGCGCAACTGGCCATCCCACAATTGAAGATGAGGGTTGATTCCTAGCTCACTTAATACATTCATAAGATCCTGCGGGGTTGGGTTTTCTGGGCGATCTAACTTCCAGAAGTG
>JBFYOY010000074.1:0-27643 GCA_041303575.1 Actinomycetes bacterium | reverse complement strand
GACAACAAGGATCACTACCTAGTTGTTAACGCTGATGAATCAGAGCCAGGAACTTGTAAGGACATGCCATTGCTTATGGCTAATCCACATGTACTTATTGAAGGTTGCATCATCGCTTGTCACGCAATCCGCGCAAAGCACGCATTCATTTATATTCGTGGCGAGGTAACACATGTTGCTCGTCGCCTCAATCAAGCGATCGCTGATGCATATGCAGCAGGAATCCTTGGAAATGGAATCGATGTTGTTTTGCATGTTGGAGCAGGTGCCTACATTTGCGGTGAAGAAACCGCACTGCTTGATTCACTCGAAGGCTTCCGCGGACAGCCTCGTTTACGCCCACCTTTCCCTGCTATTGCAGGACTTTATGCACGCCCAACAGTTGTAAACAATGTTGAATCAATTGCATCTGTTCCGGCAATCGTTATGAATGGTGCTGAGTGGTACCAATCAATGGGAACTGAGAAGAGCAAGGGAACAACTCTTTACTCACTTTCAGGCCATGTTGCTAACCCAGGACAGTTTGAAGCACCTCTAGGAATTACTTTGCGCGAGATTCTTGATCTTGCAGGTGGAGTTCGCCCAGGACATAAGTTGAAGTTCTGGACACCAGGTGGATCCTCAACACCATTGTTTACAGATGCACACCTAGATGTTCCTTTGGATTACGAAGGTGTTGCAGCTGCTGGTTCAATGCTTGGAACAAAGGCACTTCAGATTTTTGATGAGACAACTTGTGTTGTGCGCGCAGTACTTCGTTGGACTGAGTTCTACAAGCACGAGTCATGTGGAAAGTGCACACCGTGCCGCGAAGGTACTTGGTGGTTGGTACAGATTCTGCGTGATCTTGAAGATGGCAAGGGAACCGAAGCAGATCTTGCCAAGTTGTTAGATCTTTGCGACAACATCATGGGCCGTTCATTCTGTGCACTTGGTGATGGAGCAACAAGTCCAATCACATCTTCAATCAAGTATTTCCGTGATGAGTACATTGCACACCTTACAAATGGCGCTTGCCCATTTGATCCTGTTGCATCAACTCTATTTGCTGGGGCAGGTGCATAAGTGAGTACTGAAGTTTCAGAGAAGATCACCGTTGTAATCGACGGTTTTGAAGTCACAGTTCCAAAGGGAACTTTGGTAATTCGTGCAGCAGAGCAACTTGGAATCCAGATTCCACGTTTTTGCGATCACCCATTATTAGATCCAGTTGGTGCATGCCGTCAGTGTCTAGTTGATATTGAAATCAATGGCCGTGCATTTCCAAAGCCACAAGCCTCTTGCACAATTCCTGTAGAGCCAGGCATGATCGTAAAGACTCAATTAACCTCGCCTGTCGCTGAAAAAGCACAGCGAGGCGTAATGGAGCTATTGCTTGTTAATCACCCATTGGATTGCCCAGTGTGTGACAAGGGTGGAGAGTGTCCACTACAAAACCAAGCGATGAGCAATGGCCAGGGCGCATCACGTTTTGAAGGTGTTAAGCGCACCTTTGAAAAGCCAATCAATATCTCTTCTCAGGTATTGCTTGACCGCGAGCGTTGTGTTTTGTGTGCACGTTGCACGCGTTTCTCAGAACAAATCGCTAGTGATCCATTCATTACTCTAAATGAGCGTGGAGCGTTGCAACAGGTTGGTATCTACGAAAACCAGCCATTCGAGTCATACTTTTCTGGAAATACAGTTCAGATCTGCCCAGTAGGTGCGCTCACTGGTGCGGCATATCGATTCCGCGCTCGTCCATTTGATTTAGTTTCAACTCCATCTGCATGCGAACACTGCGCATCTGGTTGCGATATGCGTACCGATGTTCGCCGTGGAAAAACTCTTCGCCGTCTAGCCGGTGATGATGCATCAGTAAATGAAGAATGGAACTGCGATAAGGGTCGTTGGGCATTTAAGTATGTGACATCTGTTGATCGCCTTAAGGTTCCAATGATTCGCAACGCTGCAGGTGAGCTAGTTGAAGCATCATGGCCAGAGGCTCTAGCTGTTGCCGCTGAAGGACTTAAGTCTGCAAAGGCTGCTGTTCTTGTTGGTGGTCGCGCAACACATGAAGATGCTTACGGTTACAGCAAGTTTGCTCGCGTTGCACTCGGTACAAACGACATCGATTTCCGCTCACGTCTTTCTTCGGATGAAGAGCGAGAGTTCATCGCATCTCGTGTAGTTGGTTCATCAACAACTTACCGAGACATTGATAAGGCTGATCAGGTTCTTCTAGTTGGCTTCGAGCCAGAAGAAGAGTCACCAATTGTTTTCTTGCGCATCAATAAGCAGTTCCGCAAGCGTGCTTTGAAGGTTGTTTCAATCGGTTCGAAGGAATCGATTGCAGTTGGCAAGCTAAAGGCTGAGTTTGTAAAGGTTGCACCTGGACAGGAAGCTGCGGCAATTTCTGCACAGAAGCTGACAGATAGGTCGGTAATCCTGGTTGGAGAACGCGCAGCTGAAAGCGCTGGAGCACTAACAGCTGTTGCTGCACTTGCTGATTCAACTGGAGCAAAGCTTGCTTGGATTCCACGTCGTGCTGGGGAGCGCGGCGCAATCGAAGCTGGAGCAATCGGAAATCTTCTTCCTGGCGGACGTCCAGTAACTGATGCTGCAGCTCGTGTAGATATTGCAGCTGCGTGGAATACAGATTCAATTCCATCAGAAATTGGACGCTCAACCTCACAAATCATTGATGCAGTAAATGCAGGTCAGATCGGTGCTCTTGTAGTGGGTGGAGTAGATCCACTTGATGGCGATAACAGCCAAGGCGCCTTGTCTGCACTTGATAAGGCTTTTGTGGTTTCACTAGAAATCGCACCAAGTGCTGTAACGGCACGAGCAAATGTGGTTCTTCCAGTTGCAGCTGTGACTGAAAAATCAGGATCATTTTTAAACTGGGAAGGTCGCGCACGTTCATTTGATGCAGCGGTTGCAGATTCTCTCAATCGCAGTGATTTAAGAATCCTTTCAATGATCGCTGAAGAGATGGGTATCTCTTTAAATCTTGGAACAGTAACCGCAGCTGCTAAGGAGATTGCATCTCTTGGTACATGGGATGGCGCGCGTGCAACATTTAGCTCAGTTGCAGCACAAGCTCAACCAGCCCTCAACTCAGATCAAGCTTTGATTACATCATGGCGTCGCTTGCTAGATCTTGGAACTTTGCAAGAAGGAGAAGAGCATCTTGCCGGCACCGCCCGCAGAACAGTTGCTGTTATCTCTCCAAAGCGTGCACAGGCAATGGGAGTTGTTGATGGCGATCTACTCAAGATTTCAACTGCACAAGGCTCAGTAACTCTTTCTGCTCTAGTTGAAAACATTCATGATGATGCTGTCTGGGCGCCACGTAATTCACGTGGTTCTCAATTGTTGGCAAACCTAGGCGTCGCACATGGCGCAGTAGTTACGGTGGTGAAGGCATGACAACTGCAGAACTAATCGGAGCAGATCCAGGCTGGCTCATTGCTGTTAAGGCCTTGATCGTCTTTGCAATATGCGTATTGCTGACTTTGATGTCTGTCTGGGGAGAACGCCGCATCGTTGCACGTATGCAGCAACGACCAGGACCTAACCGCGTAGGACCTTTTGGTTTGATTCAAGCACTTGCAGATGGTGTGAAGTTGGCACTTAAGGAAGACATTATTCCTACCGCTGCAGACAAGGTTGTATTCATCCTTGCACCAATCATTAGCGCAACAACCGCTTTCATGGCCTTTGCTGTTATTCCAATTACTGGCGAAGTAACCATGTTTGGGCAACAAACTGCGATGCAGTTAACTGATTTGCCTGTTGGAGTTCTTTACATCCTTGCCGTTGCATCAGTTGGTGTTTACGGAATAGTTTTGGCGGGTTGGTCTTCAGGATCAACTTACCCATTGCTTGGCGGACTTCGCTCAAGCGCACAAGTTATTTCATATGAAATCGCTATGGGACTTTCACTTGTTGCTGTCTTTATCTATGCAGGTTCAATGTCAACATCAGAGATCGTTGCCGCTCAATCTTCATGGTGGTACGCAGTAGTTCTCTTCCCTTCATTTGCGATTTATGCGATCTCAATGGTTGGCGAAACAAACCGTGCACCATTTGACCTTGCAGAAGCAGAGGGAGAGCTCGTCGGTGGATTCCACACCGAGTACTCATCACTCAAGTTCGCGCTGTTCTTCTTGGCTGAGTATGTAAACATCATTGCTGTTTCAGCGCTTGCGACAACCTTGTTCTTGGGCGGCTACAAAGCACCTCCAGGACTTGGCTTTACTGAGGCATGGCTTGGTGGCTGGTTCACCGCGGTCTGGTTCTTTGCCAAGGTAATTACATTCTTCTTTGTATTTGTTTGGTTGCGCGGAACCCTTCCTCGTCTTCGTTACGACCAGTTCATGCAGTTTGGCTGGAAGATTTTGATTCCTGTTTCAATTCTGTGGATCTTGGTTGTTGCAACTTTGCGTGTGCTTTCACTAGAGGGTGCACCTCAGTCTTGGGTAATCGCCTTTGCAAGCACCGTTGTGGTGCTGATCATGGCGGTCAACATCGGATTTGAAAACGCTAAAAAGAAGAAGGAAGCTGCTGTAGCCGAAGGCGACAACAAGCAATCTCCTTCATTTGCTGTTCCTTCATTACCTATGGAGGTTTCAACTATTAATGTCTCAAAGAGCACAGGGGGCGACCGTGGCTGAAAACCTCGAACCGTTAAAGCCAAAAGATCTTGGCATTAACGATGTTGAATTTTATGAAGTAGAACAAACACCTCCAGTTGGCTTCTTCGGCGCCATGAAGGGTTTTTGGGTTACCTTCTCGACGATGTTCAAGAAGCCTTTGACCGTTGAGTATCCAGAGGTAAAGGCGCCAACAGAAGAGCGTTTTCATGGTCGCCACCAACTCAATCGCCACCCAGATGGTTTAGAAAAGTGCATCGGTTGCGAACTCTGCGCATGGGCATGCCCAGCAGATGCGATTTATGTTGAGGGCGAGAGCAATACTGAAGAAAACCGCATGTCCCCAGGTGAGCGCTACGGCAAGGTTTACCAAATCAATTACCTGCGCTGCGTTTTCTGCGGATTGTGTATCGAAGCCTGCCCAACTCGTGCATTAACAATGACAAATGAGTACGAGCTCGCAGATGACACTCGTGCAAAGTTGATCTTTGAAAAGCAGGATCTTTTAGCGCCACTTCGTCAAGGAATGCTTATGCCTCCACACCCAATGTATCCAGATATGACTGATACCAACTATTACAACGGTGATGTGAAGGGTGCGCACCCATCACAGGCAACGGATGGCCAGCAATGATGCAATTAGCTCTAGAGGTAGGTCAGACCGCACAACCTGAAGCGGTTATGTTTTGGATTCTTGGTCCAATGGCTGTAATTGCAGCACTGGCCATGTTGCTTGTTAAGAAGGCTGTTCACTCAGCGATCTTGATGGCGTTTGTAATGGTTGTTTTGGCGATCTTTTACATCGCACAAGATGCGGTATTCCTAGGAATTGTCCAGGTGGTTGTTTACACCGGCGCAGTCATGATGCTCTTCCTTTTCATCTTGATGTTGGTTGGTGTGGACTCATCAGATTCATTAACTGAAACTATTTCTGGACTTCGACCAATCGCAATTACAGCTGCGGTTGGATTCGGTGGATTGATGGTTTCTTTGTTGGGCCGCGCAACACTTGGCCGTGATGCTGTTGGTCTAGCTTCAGCAAATTCCAATGGCAATGTTGAAGGAATCGCATTTGCACTCTTTTCAACTTATGTCTTCCCATTTGAAGTTGTCTCAGCGCTACTGATTACTGCTGCTATGGGCGCGATGGTTTTGGCGCATCACCAGCGCACCAAGGCTCGTCCAACTCAGCGTCAGCTTTCAATTAATCGTTTCCGCGGTGAGTCATTAGGCAGCGCAGCAGGTCTTCCTGGCCCAGGTGTCTATGCACGTCACAACGCGGTAGATGTTCCAGCACTTCTTCCAGATGGCACTCCAGCTCCAACATCTGTTAACGCAAGCCTTGAAGCACGCGGAGATATGTTGGATTACAAGAGCTTTGATCTATCTGAAGTAAACACTCAGATTGAGGAGGAGAAGTAATGGATGCAGCTAATTACCTTTACATCTCAGCACTTCTCTTTACCATCGGTGCGGTAGGTGTTGTTGTACGCCGCAATGCGATCGTTGTGTTTATGTGCATCGAACTAATGCTCAACGCAGCAAATCTTTCACTAGTTACCTTCTCACGCATCAACGGAAATCTAGATGGCCAGGTAATGGCATTCTTCACGATGGTTGTTGCTGCCTGCGAAGTAGTAGTTGGCCTTGCAATTATCGTGACGATCTACCGTTCACGCCGATCAGCATCTGTTGATGATGCTAGTTTGTTGAAGCGATAAATTATGACTACTTCAACCTCATTGGTATATCTCATCGCCCTGCCATTGGCAGGAGCAGCGATTCTTCTATTGGGCGGACGTCGTACAGACAAGTGGGGACACTTACTTGGAACCGCCATGTCAGCCTCTTCATTTGGTGTGGGTATCTATCAATTGATGCTCATGTTGGATCGTCCAACGGAGCAACGCCCCGTCGGGCAAAAGTTATTTGAGTGGATTCATGTAGGAGATTTCAAGGTAGATGCAGGTCTGTTACTGGATCAGCTTTCAATCTGCTTCGTACTTCTTATTACTGGTGTCGGAACTCTGATTCACATCTACTCAATCTCTTATATGTCACATGACAAGGATCGCCGACGCTTCTTTGCTTACCTAAACCTCTTCATCGCTTCGATGTTGCTCTTGGTTCTTGGTGATAGCTACCTCAACCTTTATGTTGGTTGGGAAGGCGTTGGTCTTGCCTCTTACTTACTTATTGGTTTCTGGAACCAAAAGCCTGCATATGCAACAGCATCTAAAAAGGCTTTTGTGATGAACCGTGTTGGCGATATGGGATTGTCCTTTGCAATCATGATCGCCTTTGCAACCATGGGAACAGTTTCATTTGCTGGCGTTCAAGAGCAATCACAGTATGCATCTGAGGCGGCTTTGACAGGTATGGGAATCATGCTTTTGGTTGCAGCAGCTGGAAAGTCAGCGCAGTTCCCATTGCAGGCATGGCTAGGTGATGCGATGGCTGGACCAACACCCGTTTCTGCACTTATTCACGCAGCGACAATGGTTACTGCGGGCGTTTACTTGATCACGCGTTCTAACTTTGTCTTTGATGCAGCACCTACAGCCCAGCTCTTGGTTGTAATTGTTGGCGCAATTACTTTGATGTTTGGTGCTGTTATCGGTACCGCTAAAGATGACATTAAAAAGGCACTTGCTGCCTCAACAATGTCACAGATTGGTTACATGACCCTGGCTGCAGGATTAGGCCCAGTTGGTTATGCATTTGCAATCATGCACCTACTTACTCACGGTTTCTTCAAGGCAGGAATGTTCTTGGGTGCAGGCTCAGTAATGCACGGTATGAATGATGAAGTAAATATGCGCAAGTACGGCGCACTTCGAAAGTTCATGCCAATCACCTTTGTGACCTTTGGTCTTGGATATCTTGCAATTCTTGGTGTTCCGCCATTTGCTGGTTTCTATTCAAAGGATTTGATTATTGAAACCGCATTTGATGCTGGTGGTGCAAAGGGAATTATCCTGGGCATTACAACTTTGATCGGTGCATCAATTACAGCTTTCTATATGACTCGCGTAATGATTCTTACATTTACAGGCACTAAGCGATGGGATGAGGATGCACATCCTCACGAATCCCCATGGCTAATGTGGTTGCCAATGGCGATCCTTGCAATCGGATCTGTATCTTCTGGATATTTGTTATCCCGTGGAGATGCGCTAGAGAACTGGTTGCACCCACTGTTTAATCACAGCGATGAATACCAGAAGCACTTGATTGAACCAATCGTTGTCTCTGCAATGGCGTTGACTATGGTTGCAATCGGTGTGGCAATCGCTTACTTCAAATATGCTCGTCAAGAGGTTTCAGCGGTTGCACCTGAAGATGTTTCAATCTTCACAAAGGTTGCACGTCAAGATTTGATGCAGGATCGCTTCAACGAGGCGGTCTTTATGCGTCCAGGTCAGGCGTTAACAACAACCTTGGTTGCTGCCGATGATGCTGTTGTAGATGGCGCAGTACGCGGAGTTGGACAGATGGCGATGGGCTCAGGTTCAGCCCTACGAGGCCTACAAAATGGTTATGTTCGAAGCTATGCAGCAATGATCTTGGTTGGCGCAATTGCACTTATCGCAGCTATTTGGGTGGTGGTTCAGTAATGAAGTGGTTATCACTATTAATGCTTCTACCTCTGGCAGGTGCTGCGGTTATCTCTGCACTTCCAAAGAGCAATGAAAAGGCTGCAAAGCAGGCGGCATTAGCTACAACCCTGGTTGTAATGGTTGCAACTATTGCAATGGCTGTTGGCTTTGAGCGCGACAATGTTGATATGCAGTTTGTTGAAAACTACGCATGGATTCCAAGCTTTGGAATCAATTTTGCTCTAGGTGTAGATGCAATTGCATTGGTATTAATTTTGATGTCAACAATTCTTGCACCAATCGTTGTTCTTGCCGGTTGGAATGAAGCACACGGTGGACGTTGGAGCGTTAAGACCTTCTATGTTCTGATCCTTGTTCTTGAAACAATGATGATCGGTGTATTTGCTGCAACAGATGTCTTCCTGTTCTACGTGATCTTTGAAGCGATGTTGATTCCGGTGTACTTCCTTATTGGTGGATATGGATCAGGGGAGCGTTCAGCAGCTGCGGTTAAGTTCTTGCTGTACTCACTCTTTGGCGGATTGTTGATGCTTGCATCAATCATCGTGCTTTATGTGATGTCAGGCGATCAGGGTGGACACACCTTCGACATCAACAAGCTTGCACAACTTGAGATGAGTTCAACAACTCAGAACCTATTGTTCTTAGGCTTCTTTATCGCCTTTGCAATTAAGGCACCGCTATGGCCTTTGCATACCTGGTTGCCAGATGCCGCAAAGTCAGCAACGCCAGGTACATCGGTTCTGCTATTAGGTGTTCTCGACAAGGTCGGAACCTTCGGAATGATTCGTTACTGCTTAACCTTGTTCCCAGAGGCAAGTAAGACATTTACACCTTTGATTATGGTGCTGGCGGTCATCTCCATTATTTATGGAGCCTTCCTAGCTATTGGTGCAAAAGACATCAAGCGTTTGATCGCCTACACATCGATCTCTCACTTTGGTTTCATCACCATGGGTATCTTTGCGATGACTACTCAGGCTCAAAGCGGTGCGATTTTGTACATGTTTAACCATGGTTTCTCTACCGCAGCATTGTTCATCGTTGCTGGTTGGATGATTTCACGCCGTGGATCATCAACAATCGCAGATTTTGGTGGGCTGCAAAGAATCACTCCAATTATGGCTTGGAGCTTCTTCATCGCAGGTTTGTCATCTCTAGCCTTGCCAGGACTTTCAAGCTTTGTTAGTGAGTTCCTGGTTCTTGTCGGAACATTTACCCGCTATCCAGTACATGCGATCATCGCGACCTTCGGAATTGTGTTGGCGGCTTTGTACATTTTGATTCCTGTTCAAAAGGCATTGCACGGTCCAACTGCTCCGGGTAATGAAAATCTAAAGGATCTCAATCTTCGCGAGAAGATTGCAATCGGTCCTGTAATTGCAATCATCGTTGTTTTGGGCTTCTACCCATCACCACTTTTGAATGTAATCAACCCAGCGGCAAAGCATGTGATTTCGCAAATGGGATTCACTGATCCTGTACCAAGCATTGGGGACAAGTAATGAGCTTCACATCACCAGTTCTTTCCTACACACTTCTTTCACCAATCCTGATTGTGCTTGGTGGAGCGCTGATTGGTGTTCTAGTAGAAGCTTTCGTCTCTCGCGCACTGCGCCCAGTTGTTCAGCTAACTCTTTCTCTTGGAACTCTGATGCTTGCTCTGATGCAGGTTTGGCGAATCCGCGGAGAAGAGTCTCTAACTCCAGCAATGAGCTCACTTGTTATTGATGGTCCTGCGGTATTGATTCAGGGATCAATTTTGATTATTGCAATCATCTCAATCTTCTTGATTGCAGATACCGAGCACTTCACACCACTTGCAGCAGCGCTTCCAGGATCTGAAGAAGAGCGTGAAGCAGCGCAGGCTGGTAATCAAGTCACTGAGGTTTATCCGCTAACAATGTTTGCAGTTGCCGGAATGATGATCTTCCCAATTGCTAGTGATTTGATCATGCTCTTTGTTGCACTCGAAGTTCTTTCACTACCTCTTTACTTGATGGCAGGGCTCTCACGTCGCCGTCGCTTAGCTTCACAAGAGTCAGCGCTTAAGTACTTCCTTTTGGGCTCATTTGCCTCAGCCTTCTTCCTCTTTGGAGCCGCTTATTTATACGGTTTCTCAGGCTCAATTACCTTCTCTGGTATTCAAGCGGCGGTAGTTGGCGGCAGCGGAAATGATGTTCTGCTGTTGATCGGAATGTCATTCCTTTCAATCGGCCTACTGTTTAAGGTTGGCGCGGTTCCATTCCACTCTTGGTCACCTGATGTTTACCAAGGAGCCCCAACACCAATTACAGCTTTTATGGCAGCGGCAACAAAGATTGCAGCCTTTGGTGCAATGCTTCGAATCTTCTACACCGTTTTTGCTAACGCAGAATGGTCTTGGCTTCCAGTCCTGTCTGCAATTGCAATTATCAGCATGTTGCTTGGATCGCTTGTTGCAATCGCACAACGTGATGTAAAGCGTATGTTGGCTTACTCTTCAATTGCCCACGCAGGTTTCTTGCTCTCAGGAATTATTGCACTCAACAAATCTGGCCTTGATGCAACGATCTTCTACCTGTTTGCATATGGCGTAGCAACTGTTGGTGGATTTGCAGTGGTGACCTTGGTTCGCGATTCATCTGGTGAAGTTACAGATCTAAATCGCTGGAAGGGTCTAGGAAAGCGCTCTCCATTTGCAGCATCCGCCTTTGCACTCTTCTTGCTAGCTTTTGCCGGAATTCCTCTAACAAGTGGTTTCATCGGAAAGTTTTCAATTTTCTCTGCAGCATATGAAAACGGTGCAACCGCGGTTGTAATCACGGGTGTTCTTTCAAGTGCTATTGCGGCTTTCTTCTACATCCGTGTGATTGTGTTGATGTTCTTCACAGATGCGGTTGAAGATGGAACAGCGGTTGAAATCCCTTCAATCCTGACTCGTGCAACTGTGATAATCGCAGCGGCAATCACTTTGGTATTAGGTATCTATCCAGCACCAGTGCTTGATTTCATTACCGACCTAGCTGTCTTCATTCGCTAATGTCCACATTTGGCATTCCCAACGTTGCACCCGCTTTAGCCACGCAACTTGTAAGCCAAATGGCCGAGGTTGAATCTTTATTACGCAGCCATACCCGCAGCGAGTACCCATTTGTTGATGAGACCGCCCACCACCTGGTGGCAGCTGGCGGCAAGCGTTTACGCCCCTTATTGACCCTCTTAACCGCTCAATATGGAGATCCAACAGGTCAGGGAGTTATCGCTGCTGCGGTGGCATGCGAGATTACCCACCTTGCGACCTTGTATCACGATGATGTTATGGATGAGGCGCCACTTCGTCGTGGGGTTGAAAGTGCAAATATGCGATGGGGAAACACAATCGCGATCTTGACCGGAGATTTCCTCTTTGCAAAGTCATCGGATCTGTTGGCAGATCTTGGTCCAGCAGCTGTTCGCTTACAAGCTCGCACCTTTGAGCGTTTAGTTATCGGCCAGATCATGGAGACTCAAGGACCATCTGAAGGTCAAGATCCACTGGAGCATTACTTAAAGGTTGTTGCAGATAAGACAGGTTCCTTGATTGCAGCATCAGCACGTTATGGCGGAATGATTTCAGGAGCACCAGCTGAAATTACTGACACCGTAACTGTCTTTGGTGAAAAGATTGGTGTTGCATTTCAGTTAGCAGATGATGTTATTGATATTGCAAGTGAATCAAATCAATCAGGAAAGACTCCTGGAACTGATTTACGTGAGGGAGTTCCAACACTAGTAACTCTCAATGTTATGAAATCTACTGATCCAGCAGATGCTGAGCTCAAGAGATTACTTAGTGCTCCAATTGAGGACGAAGCAACTGTGCAGCAGGTTTTGGTTGCTTTGCGCAATCACAAAGCTTTAGATGAATCACGTGAACAGTTGTTTATGACCGCAAGAGAAGCGCGTACAGCATTGGGTCCATTGCCGATCAATGATGCAACAGCTGCTTTGATGTCGCTATGCGACGCTGTTATTGACCGATCTGCTTGATTTAATTAAATCAATCGCAAGCGTCACGAGAGCTGCCCAGATAATCAAGAAACCAATCCAACGCGCAGTCGGCATATCCTCATTGAGTACCCAAACACCAATAGAAAACTGAAGCGTTGGAGTGATGTACTGCAGCAGGCCAATGGTTGTAAATGGAAGTCTGTTGGTTGAGCCGTTGAAAAGCAGAAGCGGGATAGCGGTAACCGCACCAGCGCTAATCAACAGTGCGGTTAAACCCCAGCCATGTCCAAACTGGCCGGTGCCTTGATTACCTATATAAATCAGGTATCCCAGGTAGAAAAAGCTAGAGATAAAGGTTTCAATCGCTAATCCCTCAAGTGCACCAAGCCCTAGCTGCTTCTTGATTAGACCGTAGCTTCCCCAAGAAACCGCTAAAGCCAAAGCGATCCACGGCAGGCGACCATAATCAAAGGTCAGAACTAGAACGCCTATTGATGCGATTGTTACCGCTGCCCATTGCAATGGGCGCATCTTCTCCTTCAAGAAGATTACGCCAAAGCCAATGATGATCAATGGGTTGATGTAATAACCCAGCGATGCTTCTACAACATGTTCATTATTGGTAGCCCAGATATAAACCAACCAGTTAATTGAAATAAGCATGGATGAGAGAAAGAGTTTTATCGCAACGGTTGGTCGCTTTAAGGTCGCAAGGGTTGATTTCAATGCTTTGGTTGCAGCTAAAACAAGGAAACAGAAAACAAGGGTCCACACCGCACGGTGTGAAACGATCTCTAGGGGATTGGCAGGTTCAAGCAGGGGCCAGTACAAAGGAAATGCGCCCCATAAAGAGTATGCACTTACACCAAATAGAAGACCGAGCTTGTTTTTACTCAATTATCTAAAGTTCGTAAATTGAACTGCAAAGTCCCAGCCACCATCTTTGATCATGGCCATTGTCTCTTGCAGATCATCGCGGCTCTTTGAAGTTACACGAAGCTCATCACCTTGGATCTGAGTCTTTACAGATTTTGGACCCTCATCACGAATCTTCTTTGCAATCTTCTTTGCATTCTCAGTTGAGATACCTTCCTTCAAAGGTGCTGCAATCTTGTAAATCTTTCCTGATAGTTGTGGATCTCCAGCATCAAGGTGCTTCAAGGAAACCCCACGCTTAATCATCTTGTCCTTAACGACATCAAGAGCTGCCTTTGCGCGCTCTTCTGTATCTGCTTCAATCAAAACTTTGTCGCCTTCAAGCTCAATCTTTGAACCTGTGTTTTTGAAATCAAAGCGGGTCTCGATCTCACGGACCGCCTGATTAATGGCGTTATCAAGCTCCATACGGTCGATCTTGGAGGTTACGTCGAAACTGCTATCTGCTGCCATGGTGCTGGCTCCTTCACTCTAAAAACGCATTTTGTGCGTGTACCTGCCTAAGGTATCCTTTCCCCTCGCACTATCCATAATTGCCGCACTACTTGTTCGACCTTGGCGGGTTGCCCGAGCGGCCAATGGGAGGGGACTGTAAATCCCCCGGCTCTGCCTTCGAAGGTTCAAATCCTTCACCCGCCACCATAGGTTTTTTACTGTCATCTCTTTTGCATCTTGTTTGCAAGTCGACAACTGGCATACCCATCAATAACATTTGCAGTGGTCACGAGTTCCAGCATCAAGCCCCGGCTAACTGGACGGCAACCCTCCACCGCGGCGGGGTGCTCCGGGTGAAGACCAGGCCGATAGCCAACATCATCGGCAAGCGTGGGTCTAACTAACTGCACTTAACCTGTTAGTTTGGTTAGTGATGATCCCCTGACACATTAGGAGATTAAGTTGAAAAAGCGTTTCGGTATTTTTTCAGCTGTTGTAATTGCAGCAGCGTTAACACTTTCAGGATGTTCATCATCAGATTCAGCAACATCTGAGGCAGCATCATGTGCGAAGGAAGATCTTGCAACAGTTACTGAAGGCAAGCTAACAATCGCAACTGGCGAGCCTGCTTACTACCCATGGATCATTGATGACGCACCAGAGACCGGAAATGGTTTTGAAGGTGCGGTTGCATATGCAGTTGCACAACAATTGGGTTTTGATGCAGCAGATGTCACATGGGTTCGCACAACATTTGACTCAGCTGTAACACCTGGCGAGAAGAACTTTGACTTTAACTTGCAGCAGTTCTCAATTACTGAGGAGCGCAAGAACGCAGTTGATTTCTCATCTGCTTACTACACAGCTCCACAGGCAATCGTTTCATTCAAGGGAAGCAAGATCGATGGAAAGACATCAATCGCAGACCTTAAGGGTGCAAAGCTTGGCGCAGCAGTTGGAACAACATCACTTGATGCAATTGAAAACCAGATCGGTTCAACACCACAGGTATTCAATGACAATGCTGCAGGTGTCTCTGCTCTAAAGAACAAGCAAATCGATGGTCTAGTTGTAGATCTACCAACTGCTTTCTACCTAGCAGGGGTAGAAGTTCCTAACGGCATCATCGTTGGTCAGCTTCCTTCAACTGGAACAGGCGACCAGTTCGGTCTCTTGCTTTCTAAGGGAAGCAAGCTAACTTCATGTGTTTCTGGCGCAGTTGATGCGATTACTGCAGATGGCACATTGGCAGCAATTACAGATAAGTGGCTAGCAACTGATGCTGGCGCACCTGTACTGAAGCCTTAATAGAGAATAAGAAGTAGAAGCGGTAGTTTGGCGGCCATGTCAGAGAAGCAAAGCTCTGCGTGGTCGCCAAGCTCACGCGAAATTCAACGTCGTAAGTCCCGACGTGCAATAAGCCGCAAGCAAGCAGGTATTGCTGCGGCTTCTTCCATTCTTGTCCTTGGAACACTTCTGGTAATCCTGATTACAAGCCCAGGATGGGAAACAGTTAAATCAACCTTCTTTGATATTGAATACGGCAAAGAGGTTTTCCCAACAGTTGTAAAAGGGTTGTGGATCAATCTGCAGCTAACTTTTATCGGGGGAGCAGCTATCGGAGTTATCGCATTAGGCCTTGCCTTACTGCGAACAACTAAATCTCCAGCCCTAACGCCATTTAGATTTTTAGCAACCGCCTACGTTGATATTTTCCGTGGAGCTCCACTGATCCTGATTATCTTGTTGGTGGGCTTTGGCGTTCCAGCACTTGGACTCAAAGGTGTTTCAAGTAATGTAATTTTCCTAGGAACAGTTGCTGTGGTTCTTACATACTCTGCATATGTTGCAGAGGTAATTCGAAGCGGAATTTTATCGATCCACCCAAGTCAAAGAGCTGCCGCACGATCTTTGGGATTAACCTCTGGACAGACCATGCGCTTTGTTGTTCTACCTCAGGCGATTCGAAGAGTTGTTCCGCCATTGCTAAATGACTTTGTTTCACTGCTCAAGGACACTGGTTTGGTGTCGATTCTGGGTGTTACAGATGCGGTCCGAGCAGCTCAAATCAATGCCAGCCGCACATTTAATTACACACCTTATGTAGTTGCCGCGATCTTGTTCCTGCTCATAACGATTCCGATGACCCGCTACACAGACCGAGCTATTAGACAACGCACCAGTGCGCAGAACTCTGAAGGTGCAATCTAATGAGCAATGTCCTAGAGCTAGTAAATATTCGCAAATCCTTTGGTGAAGAGTTAGTGCTCAAGGATCTCTCGCTAACAGTTCCTGAGCACACTGCAACGGTTTTGATTGGCGCATCTGGTTCTGGAAAATCTACCTTGCTGCGTTGTATCAACTTATTGGAATCCATTGATGATGGACAGATCATTCTGGATGGCCAGGAAATCTCTGATCCTTACGTTAATGTCGATGAGGTTCGCCGCCGCCTAGGAATGGTGTTTCAGTCATTTAACTTATTTCCACATAAGACGGTGTTAGAAAATATCACCTTGTCGCCCATCAAAGTTCATGGCAAAAGTAAAGATGAAGCCAATGCGCACGCCATGTATCTATTAAAGAGATTTGATCTAGCCGACAAAGCTGACCAGTACCCAGATCGACTCAGCGGTGGCCAGCAACAACGCGTGGCGATCATTAGATCATTGGCGGTAAGTCCTCGCCTGTTGCTGCTTGATGAAGTTACATCTGCATTGGACCCTGTATTAGTTAACGAGGTTTTATCTGCAGTGCGCGATCTTAAGAGTGATGGAATGACAATGGTGCTAGCTACCCATGAAATGGGTTTTGCTACACAAGTTGCAGATGAGGTTTGTTTCCTTGAATCTGGCAATATCGTTGAGCGCGGAACCGCTGAGCAGGTATTGCATAACCCTCAAAATCCAAAGACCCAAGAGTTCTTAAAGCGGGTTCACCAAGCTGGTCGGCTGTAATATCCGCAGTATGAGCGCATTTAATCAAAGAATTCAGCCACTTCGCGAGCTAATGAAAAACAAGGGTCTAGATGCCTTTGTACTGCGCCGTAATCCAAATCTAGCTTGGGCAATCGCTGGTCGCTCACATGTGCCTACGACTATCGACATGGCTTGCTTTGATTTAATCATCACTCAGGATGGTGCCACCGCAATTACTAATGTTGTCGAAGCTCCACGTTTAATTGCAGAAGAACTACCTTCAGAGGTAACGGTAAAAACAATTAAATGGTCTGAGGGTCGTGATCCACTTCTACCAACTGGCGCAAAAGTAGGCAGTGATCAACCAGGTGGCGATCGAATTGATTTAGGTGTTGAAGTTGAAATGATCCGTGCATCACTAATCGAATCAGATCTTGCTCGTTTTGAAGAAATCTGTGTTGATGCAGCTGTCGCATTAGGTAATGCGATGAAGCAGGTTGAAAGCACAGATCGCGAAATCGATGTTGCTGGATTAATTACTCATTCGCTTTGGCAGGCAGATCTTGAGATCGCATTTTTAGGAGTTGCTGGTCAAGATCGTGTTCACAAATTTAGACATCCATTACCAACCGATGCTGTTGTTGGAAATCGTGTATCTGCATCAATCTGTGCAAAGCGCAAAGGACTAATTGCATCGGTTACTCGAATTGTTACCTTTGGCGAAGTTACAGATCAGATGGTTTCGGATTACACATCTATCTTTAAAGTCGAAGCTGCACTGCTAGATGCCACAGTTGTTGGGCAACCATTTTCCGATCCGATCAATGCAGCTATTGCCGCCTACCCACTTAATGGCTTTGATGCCGATGAGTGGACCAAGCACCACCAAGGTGGGCCAACAGGTTTTCTACCTCGGGATTGGCCAGCAAATCAGAGCAGCGCACGCTTGATTGCCCACAACCAACCAATCGCCTGGAACCCCACCGGCAAGGGGTGGAAGGCCGAGGACACCATCGTGGCCACTGATTCAGGGGTAAAACTGCTCTCAAATGACCCAGATTGGCCCTCTTTTGAGGTCAATGGTCGGACCAGAGCATTTCTTCTCAGCAAATAATCACCCATCACAGTCGTATAACAATGCGTAAAAACCCCTTTTTGCCATTGACTCGCATCTAATCCAGTGGCAGTCTCTGCCCAGAGGTCTTACCACTGGAGGTTTTATGAGCACCGTTGCTCTCGTAGCGCTAGCGCGCCCCACCTTTGACCTGGCCTGCGCCCAAGCCAACTTTGATTCCGCCCGTGCTTTGCTGACCGAGCTAGGCGCAACCGTGGTTGGGCCAGCTGAACTAGTGATGACTGTAGAAGATGTAGCAGCGGTAACACTTCCACCAGCTGATCTTCATATTTTATTTATGGCCTCATTTTCAGATGCATCACCAGCTGTTGAACTACTTGGAAAAGTAAAGGGACCAATCCTTGGATGGTCAATGCGCGAACCTGGTGAAGTTGGCGAGCGTTTAAAACTTAATTCAATGTGCGGAGTAAATCTTGCCGCACATGCATTGATGAATGTCGGTCAATCAATTCGTCACATTCATGGAAATGCGGATGAACCACAAGTTCGTGCAGCGATCAAGGATGCGCTCGCAGGAAAGTTGCCTGAACCATCTACGCCAGCAAATATCACTGGCGAACTTGGCTCTGAGGCTGATGCGCAAAAAGCATTTGATTGGATGAAGGGCAAGAAGATCGGTGCAGTCGGAGAAGCACCAGTTGGCTTTACTCCATGTGTTTATGATGCAGATCAGATTCGTTCTCTATTTGGTTTAGATATTCGTCAAATTACTATTGATGATGCCTTTGGAAAGATTTCTGAAGTTTCTGATGAAGCTCGCGATCTTGCTTACGCAAACGCAGTTGCTGCACAACCATCATTGGCGTCAGTAAATGTTGGAGAAGCAAAAAAGGTTTACGGAGTTGAAGTAGCGCTAGATAAGTGGCGTGAAGATGAACTACTAGATGCAATCGCTATTCGCTGCTGGCCAGAATTCCCAACAGATATGGGTGCTTGCATCTGTTCATCTTTAGGTCGCCTTGCAGATCGCGGAACTGTTACAACATGTGAACGTGATGTACTAGGCGCCGTAACGATGATGATGTGCGAGGCGCTGGGATCAGATGAGAATTACTTGGTTGACATCGTTGATCTAGATGCCTCACAAGGTTTAGTGCGCTTGTGGCACTGCGGATCTGCAGCAACAAAGCTTGCAGCTGATCCAAAGAATGCAACGCAATCAATTCACTGCAACCGCAAATTAGGTGTTGCAGGCAACTTTCCGCTCAAGACCGGACCAGTAACACTGTTCCGTATTGATCGGGATGTAGATCCGAGCAATCGCACGGGTTTACGCATGGTTGTGAGCCGAGGGGAATCAATCCCAGCTCCCAATCACTTCCAAGGCAATACAGCAACGGTAATCACTCAACCTGATGCCGCTGCCTTAGTGAATGGAATAGTCACTGGCGGATATCCGCACCACTTGGTCATCTCGTGGATCGATGTGCGACCAGGTATCCGTCAAATGGCAAAAATGTTAGGGATTCCCCTCACAGAATGGTAAACAACAACTACAAACCCTCGAAAGCAAGGATAAAAATGAAAACTAAAGGAACACATTCCTTCAGTGCTCGTCGTATCGGTGCTGCAGCAACAATTGTTTTCGCACTTGTTGCAACTTCACTTCCATCGGCGCTTGCAGCTGGAGAAGTACTTGGCAAAGTCTGTAAAGTTGAAGGTGTAAGCACAGGAACTAGCTCTAGTTCTCTTGTATGTAAAGAAGGATCAAACGGAAAACTTACTTGGCAGCGTGTTCGTCTAGGACAGACATATGGCAAGCCAGTTGGTCCATCTACACCCCCAAAGGGTTCAATTGAATTTTGGCACTACCGCCCAGAAGATAAGGCTGTATTCCAGACAATCATCGATCGTTACGAAGCTCGTTACCCTGGAACAAAGATCACACAGGTAATCTCTTCAACTAGCGATTACGATGCAACAGCTCGTGTAAAGATCGCTGGCAACAAGGAAGCGGCTCTATTTGCTGCATCACGCGGAGCAACTTTTGAAGGCTTTGCTAAAGCTGGCATGTACCGCGAAATTGGCAGCCAGCGCTTTGTAAAGCAGAACGCTGTTGCAAATGCGCTCTTTGCTGGTCAGTACAACGGACAGCAAGTTGGAATTCCTTACCACTACCTATTCAATGATCCTGTTTACAATACAGAGATCTTTGCAAAGGAAGGCTGGAAGGTTCCCAATAACCTCTCAAGCACTCTTGCTTACTGCAAGGCTGCAAAGGCAAAGGGATACGTCCCAATGGCATGGATGGGTGCAGTGCTAGGACAGGCAGCACAAATCTTCAACTCAATGCTAATGAACTCAACATCTGATTACGCAACTCTTGAGAAGAACCTACTTGCTGTTAACACTGGCAAGGATGATCTAACGACTCCATGGTTCAAGGGTATTGCAGAGAACTACAAGAAGATGCTTGATGCAGATTGCTTCCCAGAGAACCCAACAGGTATGACAGAGGCTGCAGGAAACAACCTATTTGCTACAGGCAAGTCTCCAATTCTTCCTACAGGTTCATTCTCAATGGGTGCAATCAAGGCGCTCAACCCAGCAATGACTGGAAAGATGCAGCTGATGGGTCTAGTCGCAACTGATGCAAAGCCAAACTATGTTGGTATCCACAACAGCACATTTATCTTGGGTGTTAACAACAAGGCAACATCATCAGATCAGCGCATCGCTCTCTCATTCCTCTCATACCTAATGCAGGGTGAGATTGGTGAGATCTACGCAGTTGGAACAACTCAGCACGTAAACGTGCTAAACGTTTCATATGCAAAGAACGTTGATTTGCTAAACACTTCAGTTTGGCAGAGCTACAAGACTCTTCTTGCTCCTCGCTTCTTGATCACAGATGCTGCTGTTAGCAACTTGGTCAACGGTGCGTTGATCGCGATTGTGGGAGGCAAGCCAGTCGATGCAACACTGGCTGACTTCTCGAAGCAGATCAAGCAGAAGCTGTCGTCATAAAAATTAAGACACAACAAGTCATCGCTAACCCCGCTGCCAAAAGCAGCGGGGTTAGCCCTGGCATGCGCAAAAAGAAGCGTGATAGCGCCATCTATTACTTAATGGGCGCTCCAGCTGCAATCCTTTTCATCATTTTTTACCTTTATCCAGCGCTAAATACCCTGCGGTATTCAGCAACTCGTTGGAATGGAATCGACCCAGTCGAATTCGTTGGTGTCCGCAACTTTGTTAATTTGTTAACAAATGATGACCTGTTTATGAAGGTCCTAGGCAACAATGTGCGCTTTACGCTTCTTGTTGTCATCTTTCAAACCTCATTCGCGCTTCTGTTCGCGATTTTCTTGGTGAAAAACACCAAAACCACAATTTTCTTAAGAACGCTGTATTTCTTCCCAACAATTCTCTCTTCAGTTTCAGTAGCCATGATTTGGCTCTTTTTGTACGATCCAAATGTTGGCGTAATCAACACAACTTTGACAAAGGTTGGCCTTGATGGTTTAGCTCTCAATTGGCTAGGTAGCGAGAGTACCGCTTTATACGCGATCGCCTTTACTCAAGTTTGGTTCCATACCGGACAGATGATGGTTATTTACATCGCAGGCTTGCAGCAGATTCCTGCAGAGCTCTATGAGGCGGCAGAGGTCGATGGAGCTTCACGTTGGCAGCAGTTTAGAAATGTAACCTGGCCAATGTCTATCCCGACAACAGGAGTTGTCATGGCATATACAACAATTCAATCCTTCAGAGCATTTGATCTTGTCTTCTCTATGACAAATGGTGGACCAAACAATTCATCATCAATCTTTGCAACGTTGATCTACGTAACTGGGTTCTTTGAGTACAAAGTCGGATATGCAGCAGCGCAGACGATATTTATGGTTGTAACAATTGTCTTAATCTCTTGGCTGCAGCGACGTGCAATTAAAGATAGGTATGCGGGGTAGCTAAAGATGATTTATAAACCAGCCAGAGTTTTCGCACTCTCCTTTTTTGCACTGCTAATTGGAGTGCCAAGTCTTGTTGTCATCCTTGGCACATTCAAGACGACCCTCGAGGTCTCTGAGAACCCATTAGGGATCCCTGATAGCTTTAACCTGAACAACTATCGCGAGCTACTTTCAGGTGGAGAGCTGTTCCAGAACTTCACCAATTCTCTATATGTAACTCTCTTTTCAGTTGTGATCACCCTGCTTTTGGCCAGTTTTGCTGCTTATGCAATCTCAAGAATGATTACAGTCAGTGGCAAGGTCCTGTTTGGTCTTTTTGCAATTGGTTTAGCTATTCCCGGACAAGTAAACATTGTCCCGATCTACCAACTCTTTAATCAACTAGGTTTGCTGAACTCCTTGAATGGTTTGATACTTATTAACATAAGCACAACCCTTCCGATTTCCATCTTTATCCTGACCTCATTCTTCAGAGAGCTTCCAAAAGAGATGTTTGAAGTTTCTTCAATTGATGGTGCAGGACCTTTTAGAGCGTATAGATCGATAGCACTCCCATTGTCTCGACCTGCAATGGGTGCGACCTCAATCTTTCTTTTTGTAATCAACTGGAATGATCTCTTGTATCCATTGTTGCTTGTCACGCAATCAGATAAGAAGACACTTCCGTTAGCTATGTTGGATTACAAGGGCGAGTACTTCACTAATTTCAACATGATCTTTACTGCGGTTATTGTCGCATCCGTTCCTATGATCATCATGTACTTGTTTATGCAGCGCTCATTTGTTGCTGGTCTAACTGCTGGAGCGGTTAAGGGGTAGTAATGAGCGCAGTCACACCATTAGCACCGCAACGAGCTGCTCGCATCGCTACGCAGCTAATGGAGTTGATTGAGTTACAAAAGCTTTCACCTGGAGACAAGTTACCGCCCGAGCGTCAGCTTGCTGATTTACTAGAAGTAAGTCGACCAAGTTTGCGTGAAGCGTTGCATATCTTGCAAGCGCAAGGTTTAGTACAGATCAAGCATGGCCAAGGAACCTTTGTTCAAGAGCCTGTCGTTGCTCAAGAGCTTCGTGCTTCAGTAATGACAAAAACTCATGGGCTCAACGAACTCTTTGATGCACGTGAAGTTCTTGAAGTCCCGGCCTCTAAGTGGGCTGCAGAAAAGGCTTCAAAAGAGGATATTCGTTTGTTAAGGGCTACCTTGAACCAGATCGAAACGATTACTGCGATAGAACCAATTGATTACGATCAGTTGCAGGCGCTAGATGCCAAGTTTCACTTAACGATTGTTGGAATTGCCGGAAACCGATTTATTAATCAGACGCTCAATGTTTTGCAGGATGTAATGCGGATGTCTATGGAGACAACATTGCGCTTGCCTGGTCGTTCTGAAATTTCTCGTAATGAGCATAATGAAATCCTGGCTGCCATTGAAAGCGGCAATGGAGAGCTAGCTTCAAAGTTAACTCTTCAACACATTACAGGTGCACGTAAAACAGCTTTAGCAGATGCAAAAAAGAAAGACAGCAATTGAATTCTATTCAAGCTGTATGTGTTGGCGTAATTACGATCGACACGATTGCACTGGTAGATAAGTATCCAGGAGAAGATGAACGTGTTATTGCTGAGGAGATTTCACGTGCAGGTGGCGGCCCTGCGGCGGTAGCGGCAGTTGCCTTGAGCCGTTTAGGAGTCAAGAGTGCAATTGTTGGAACCATCGGTGATGATGCCGATGGCAAAGAGGTACTTCGAATTTTTGCTCAAGAAGGTGTAGATACATCGGGTATTTCAATAGGATCTACGGCAACAGCCGGAAGCGTGATCGTTGCATCAAAAGAACATAGCGCTCGAGCAATCAGTACACGTCAACCCGTTGTTCAAGCTCCTATCAATGATGCAGCCAAGAAGTTAATCGCAGAGGCTCAGTGGCTACATGTTGATCATGTCGGAATCAAGCGGTTAGAAGAGATTGGTGTTTCTAGAGGCAAAGGCCCTCAGATCTCCTTTGATGCAGGTTACGGCGTTGAAAGTTTTGACCCAATCGTCGTGGATTTATTTGTTCCAACTGATCGACAGATGGCACTTCGATATCCAGGTATCGATCTTGCGGTTGCTCTTGAAAATGATTCCATGAAGGCTGGTAACACAGTTGTTGCCACTCAAGGATCAGCTGGTAGCGCTGGTTTTTCACCGGAAACAGGGCTAGTTACAGCACCTGGATTTAAGGTCGATGTCACCAGCACCTTAGGCGCGGGAGATGTTTTCCACGGTGCGCTAGTTGCCCAGCTAATCCAAGGTCATGCATTGCAAGATGCAATGCGCCGAGCAAATGCTGTTGCAGCACTTTCATGCCGTGGTCTTGATGGCCAATCAAAGATTCCAACAACAACTGAACTCGATGCATACCTGGAGGCACACCGATGAGAAAACCACTAACTAAACTGGCACGTCCATCAGGGGCATTGGCAATGGTTGCAGTAGATCAACGCGAGGCGCTGCGTGGAATGTTTGCTCCTCACCAAAGCACACCAGTGCCAGATTCACAGTTGACTCAGTTCAAAGTTGATGTAGCGCGTGAACTTTCACCGTATGCATCAGCGCTCTTGGTAGATCAAGAGTTTGGCATTGATGCGATCATTGATCAGAAAGCGTTAAATAGTGGATGCGGTTTGATCGCTGCTGCAGATTTATTGGTTGGGCCAGCAGGTGGTGCAGCAACCGATACAGCGGTAGATCCAGATGTTGATCCCATTCGCATGCGTGATATCGGCAGTGTTGGACTTAAGTTCCTAGTCTTATGGCGCAATGATGAGTCACCAGATGTGCGCGCAAAGTTGGTAGAAGATTTCAATAAGCTTTGTGAGGTTTCAGGACTTCCATCTATTATCGAAATTATCGTTAAGCCACCAACTGATTCATCACGAAGCTTTAACCGTGAAGAAGAGTTAATTATCGCTGCACGAGAAGCAGCTGCGTGGAAGCCAGATCTCTACAAGGCCGAGGTCCCATTTCATGGCGAAGGTGATTTGAATCTTGTAACAAAGAATGCAGAAAGAATTTCAGAGGCGATTGGATCACCTTGGGTTGTACTTTCAAATGGTGTAAAGCAACCATTCTTCAACGATGCCGTTAAGGCATGTGCAATGGGTGGAGCTAGCGGTTTCCTTGCTGGGCGTGCGGTCTGGGCCGACATTGTCAGTGCGCCAGATATTCCAAAGGCGCTGCGTGAAATCTCTATTCCACGCTTAGAACAGCTTGCCGAAATCGTTGATACTCATGCAAAGCCATGGAGCAGTTGGTAATTAGTTCCAGAGCTCTTTGATCTCAACCACTCGACCTTCATTAATGCTCTTGTGAGCAGCAAGGCCGGTAACAACGCTGGTTACTCCATCTTTCAATGAGATTTCTGCTGGAGTTGAGTTCAAGATCGCATCACGGAATTTGGTGTGTTCAATATATGAAGCCCCGTAATGGTGACCCATGTACTTCACATCGTAGTTGTGAACAATCTTTTGCTCATTTCCTCGTGCCCGGCTAGCACCTCGAGCCCAGCCTGAAAGTTTCCCAATAGAGTCACGTCGAGAAGCACGAAGCACTTGTGAAGGTAGGAAGGATTCAATCTTTCCTTCATCACCAACAATAGTCAGAATCTCCTTATCAAAAGAACCTTCACCAAACATGCAAAGATCTAACATTCCACGAGATCCATTGGCATACTCAAGAACAACATATGCGTTATCCAACATATCTGCCTGCTTGCCATCGTACTTTTCATCTAAGTGGTTTACACTTTGACCGCCAGATGCAAAAACACGCACAGGTGATTCTCCAATAACAATGTCCATCAAATTGAAGTAGTGGCAACACTTTTCAACCAAAGTTCCACCTGTGCGTTCTGCAAATCGATTCCAGTTATCAACCTTTGGATAAAAAGGTTCGCGGTGTTCGCGAATGGATACTTGGTGAATCTTTCCAGCTTCACCTTCATGCGCTCGTGCGATCGCTTCAGCAACTGGTGGCATAAAGCGGTATTCAAGACCCATCCATGTCATCGCACTGCGCTGTTCATCCCAACTAAGAATTGATTTCAAATCTTCTACAGTTGTTGCAAGTGGCTTTTCGACAAAGACCGCTAAATCAGTTGCAAGCGCATCCTTAAGAACAGCTGCGTGGGTGTCATTAGGAGTTGCGATGACAACCGCATCGATTAAACCTGATTCAAGCAAAGCGCGATGATCGGTAAATACCTTTGCCCCAGGTGCCAGGGCCAGGGCAGCTTCTTGGGAGGGGGTATGGGGATCGCTGATGGCGGTTACGACCGCTCCACCCATGACCTTGATGTTCTCTATATGCTCGCGGCCCATGCTGCCAGCGCCGATAATCCCGTAACGAAGCTCTGTTTTCATGGCAACAGGTTAGACCACTTCGAGAAATTTGGGCAGGGGGGTAGACGAAACACGCTCAACTCACCTAGACTCTCGCAAGAGGTCAGACCACTACCCATTTATGCGAAGAGAGGCTTGTGTAGATATGGCAATAACTCCACCGCAGTATCTGCTTCATCACGATGGCGACAATGTTGCTGTTGCGATGGAAGATCTGCAACCAGGAACTCTTCACGGTCGTACCGTGAAGGAAGGAACCGAGGGCACCGCGGTGCTTAACCATGCGATTCCTCTAGGACACAAATTTGCGCTCACAGATCTTGCTGAGGGCGACGCAATCATTAAGTACGGCATCAAAGTCGGACTTGCATCAGCTGCCATCAAAAAGGGCGATTACATTCACACACACAACATGAGGAGTTATCGATGGGAAGCAAGCCGCGCTTAATGGGATACCGCCGCGAAAACGGCACTATGGGTATCCGCAATCACGTAATTATTTTGCCTCTTGATGATCTTTCAAATGCAGCTGCAGAGGCTGTCGCAAAGGTTATTCCAGGCACCTTGGCACTACCTCACGCATTTGGTCGTTTGCAGTTCGGTGAAGATCTACAACTAACTTTTGACACACTTATTGGAACTGGCGTTAATGCCAACGTTGCAGCGGTTGTTGTTATTGGTATCGAACCAAAGTGGACACAACGTGTTGCAGATGGAATTGCAAAGACTGGTAAGCCAGTTGCAGCATTCTCAATCGAAGGCAAGGGCGACCTACAGGTCATTCAGGAAGCAAGCCGTGTTGCAGCAATGTTCCTACAAGATGCCTCAGGTCTTGTTCGCACAGAAGCTGAAATGGGCGACATGATCATGTCAATCAAGTGTGGAGAATCAGATACAACATCTGGTCTTGGCTCTTGCCCAACAACTTCACAAGCTGTTGACCGTTGGGTTGAAGCTGGTGGAACAGTGTTCTTTGGTGAGACATCAGAGCTAACAGGTGGAGAGCACCTCATTGCTGATCGTTGCATCGATGATGCATGCCGTAACTTGTTCCAAGCTACTTATGACAAGTACATCCAAGTTATTGAAGCAACTGGTGCAAACCTTCTTGGTTCACAGCCAACACAGGGAAATATCGCTGGTGGTTTAACGACTATCGAAGAAAAGGCGCTTGGAAACATCGCAAAGACTGGCTCCGTCCCAGTTGTTGGCGTTCTCAAGCCTGCAGAAATGCCAGATCCAAGCAAGAAGGGTCTGTACTTCATGGATTCATCATCTGCAGCTGCAGAGTGCGTAACTCTGATGGCAGCAGGCGGAGCGGTTATTCACTTGTTCCCAACAGGTCAAGGAAATGTTATTGGTAACCCAATCGTTCCTGTTTTGAAGTTAACTGCAAATATCAAGACAGCTAAGTCAATGACTGAGCACATCGATCTTGATGTTTCAGGTTTGCTTCGTTACGAGTATGACCTAACTAAGGCTGGCGACATGATGATGGATGTCATTTATGACACTGTTAACGGTCGTCTATGCAAGGCTGAAGTTATGGGCCACCGCGAATTCACATTCACGAAGTTGTACATCTCTGCATAATGATTCTGATTTCTGAAGATGTATGGGGAGCTCCCTTCCAAGCACTGGAAGGGAGTTTTCCCATTACTCGCAATGATGATTTGTGGAGTAACCC
>JBFYOY010000073.1:0-9800 GCA_041303575.1 Actinomycetes bacterium | reverse complement strand
AGCAAGAAACTTTAGCTGTAAAGCAACACCAAGAACGCGCGACATCGATTGCACGCCATGATGTAACTGTCCTTGTCGATAATGTGGATATCGCAACTGTTGGAGCAATCCGCTATGCGCGTAGTTTGAAACCACGCAAGTTATCTGCCGTTCACTTTGTAATTGATGATCGACGTGCTGAAGATATTCAAAAGGCTTGGGCTGCATCAGATGCTCTTGATGATGTAACACTAGAGCTCATCGATTGCCCAGATCGCAGACTTGCAAACTCTGCTTTGGATTACTCAATCCGCATGACAGAAAAGCCTGATGTTGAATTAACTCTGCTACTTCCACGTCGTGCTTACTCGGGATTTTTAGGTCGCCTATTGCATGATCAAACCGCTGAAGAGATCGCTGCACCTATTTCGCAGCTTCCACGAGTAGTTGCAACAATTGTTCCCTTTGATGTGGATCGCATCGCATCGGGTAAAACCTCATTTGTAGCGCCTACAAAAACAGAGAGTGCGCCTGCCCCTAAGCCGGTTCAAAAGATTGTCGAAGTAAATGATGGCCCGATCAGTCACTACGCAGAAAACATGACACCTATTGGCAAGATCGAATGGCGCAAGCGTGCACAGGTGCAGGGTCGCGTTACCTCAATCAAAACTGCCCCGCGTGGCTCTGCGCCAACGCTAGAGGTAGAGATTTGGGATGAGACTGGTGGAGTTTCTCTGCACTTCTTAGGTCGCCGTGAGATCGCAGGGTTAGAAGTTGGCTCTCAGCTGCGCGCAGAGGGCATGGTTGGAGAGGAAGAAGGATCTATGGTGATTCTCAATCCTTCTTACGAACTTCTTGTATAAAAGCCTTAATCAATTCACCACATTCATCAGCTAATACACCTGCACGAACCTCAGTTCTAAAGGTGCTTCGTGGATCTCGCAGTAAATCCCACATCGAGCCAACCGCTCCTGCTTTCTCATCCCATGCACCAAAAACAACGGTTTGCAATCGTGATTGCGCAATTGCACCAGCACACATTGCACATGGTTCAAGGGTTACAACAAGTGTGTAATCAGTTAAGTGCCAATCCCCTAGCTTTTCTGCAGCGCGGCGAATAGCAACAATTTCTGCGTGTGCAGTCGGATCACTATGAAGTTCTCGCTCATTGTGACCTGTTGCAATTAATTCACCTGCACCGTTAAAGATTGCAGCACCGACTGGAATATCTCCGCTTGCAACAGCTTTGCGTGCCGCATCTAGCGCAACACGCATCATTTCAATATCGGTCACAGATCCAATAGCTCCGCAAACTCTTCACCAAAACCAAGTCGCGCGGCAATTGCTTCAAGTTGTTCATCAGGAAATAACTCTTCATCATCACACAGCGCGGTTATTTCCATCTCACTTAATCCAAGATCAGCCAAGATCGCTAAATGTCCGACAGGACCTGGCTCTTCATCCTCTTCAGGAATTGGAAGATCTGCAATCTCCATTAACTCTTCAGCAACTGGATAATCCAATGCTGCTGTTGCATCGCTAAGGAAAAGCGAGATATGCGAACCTAATACTCGAATCAAAATAAAAAACTCTTCATCAATTGCAATGAGCGCAATTGATCCGCCATTTGTTTGTTGAGATTTCAGCCGAGAAATAATCTGCGCAATGTCATGTGGGTCGGGCAAGGTAGCCAAAGTCCAACGGCCATCCTCATGCCAAGCAGCTACCCCAAAATCCATTTCACTTGTGAGGTCGCGCACTTCATCGCGAATATCATCGAAGGATTCAATATCTTCAACGAGCTCTTCTTCGAAATCGGACATGGGGCCATGCTTTCACTTATTGGAAAGGATTGAAACCCCTGTAAGGTAAGACCCATGAAAGTACACGTTGCCAACCATCCTCTTATCAATCACAAATTGACGGTTTTGCGCGACGAACGGACCGATTCGCCAACATTTCGCCGCCTAGTTGAAGAGCTAGTTACCTTGTTGGCGTACGAGGCTACCCGCGATGTTCGTACACATTCAGTAGAGATCACAACTCCTGTGACAAAAACTGTTGGCCAGAAAATGGCTGAGCCGCGTCCAGTAGTGGTTCCGATTTTGCGCGCTGGTCTCGGAATGCTCGAAGGTATGAGCAAGTTGGTTCCAACCGCAGAAGTTGGTTTTCTCGGAATGGTTCGTGATGAAAAAACTTTAGAGGCAAGCACCTATGCAAACCGTCTTCCAGATGATCTATCTGGTCGTCAGGTCTTTGTTTTAGATCCAATGCTTGCAACAGGTGGAACTTTGATTATGGCTTTCCATTACTTAATTGATCTTGGAGCCACAGATATCACCGCGATCTGTATCTTGTCTGCACCTGAAGGTGTAGCTGCAGTTGAAAAAGAGTTTGCAAACAGTAAGGTGCCGATCACTATCGTGACTGGTGCACTAGATGAGAAGCTTAATGAGCATGGCTACATCGTTCCTGGTTTAGGAGATGCTGGCGATCGCTTATACGGTGTTGTGTAAATGGCATCAACCTCACCTGGATACGGAATCACTATCCGTGTTGAAGGTTCACCTGATTCACAACCGGTAGCACTTGCAACAACTGTAATTACGGGAGCCGGGGCAACAATTACCGCGCTGGATGTTGTTGAATCTCTATTAGAAAAAGTAGTTATCGACATAACTTGTGACACGATTGATTCAACTCATGCTGACGAAATAACTGCGGCAATTTCTGCACACCCTGAACTTACGGTTCGTAAAGTTAGTGATCGAACTTTCTTATTGCACCTTGGTGGAAAGATCGAGATCGCATCAAAGGTTCCGTTAAAGACCCGTGATGATCTATCCCGTGCTTACACACCAGGTGTGGCCCGTATCTGTCAGGCGATTGCAGCTGATCCATCAGATGCTCGCCGCCTAACAATTAAGCGCAATACCGTCGCTGTTGTGACAGATGGTTCAGCGGTTTTAGGCCTTGGAAACATTGGTCCTGCTGCGGCTCTGCCTGTGATGGAAGGAAAGGCGGCTTTGTTTAAGCGCTTTGCCGATGTTGATGCCTGGCCAGTCTGTCTTGATACTCAAGATGTAGATGAAATCGTGCGCACAGTTCAGCTAATAGCACCTGTCTACGGTGGAATAAACCTAGAAGATATTTCAGCACCGCGTTGCTTTGAGGTTGAGCGCCGTTTGCGTGAGCTGTTGGATATTCCAGTTTTCCATGATGATCAACACGGAACCGCAATCGTTGTTCTTGCCGCTCTTCGTAACGCGCTGCGTTTAGTAAAGAAGGAGCTTAAGGATACAAAGATTGTTCTTAGCGGCGCAGGTGCTGCCGGTACCGCAATTGCCCGCCTGCTTGTTCGCAGTGGTGCGGTAAACATTATTGGTTTTGATAAAGATGGCGTGATCTGCAAATCAACTGAAGATCATGGCGATGAGATGCGAATCTGGTTTAAGGACAACTGCAATCCAACAGATTTCCGCGGAAAAATCTCGGAAGCTATGAAGGATGCTGACATCTTTATAGGCGTTAGCGCACCAAATGTTTTAACAGAGGCAGATGTTGCTTCTATGGCGCCTAAATCAATTATCTTCGCACTTGCTAACCCAGATCCCGAGATCGATCCAGCTATCTCTCGTAAGTATGCAGCGGTTGTTGCAACTGGTCGTAGCGATCAGCCAAATCAAATCAACAACGTTTTGGCTTTCCCTGGAATCTTCCGTGGCTTGCTTGATGCAAATGCACACAAGATTTCAGATGAGATGCTTGTTGCTGCTGCTGAAGCGATTGCAGATTGTGTTTCTCCAGAGCAGTTAAACGCTTCCTTTATTGTTCCAAGTGTCTTTGATGCAAATGTCGTTAAATCAGTAGCTGCAGCTGTTAAGAAATCTGTTTAGGTTTCTTAACTCTTAAGTGGCTTACCCCGCCTGCAACAACTCCCGCATATGTCATCACAATTCCGGTGACTAGATAAGCGCTCACGCTTACTCCATCAGTTGGAGAGACCAGATCGATGATTAATGAGCCAACTAGCTGCCCACCTACGCTAAACAAGGTAAAGGTTAAGACGCCTAGATGTTGAACAATCGTTGATGTAAAGGCGATGTAAATGACGCCAATGACTCCGCCCGTATAGATCCACCAAGGACCGCTAGGTAATGGTGAAAGTTCGTTTCTGCCAATAATCAGCCCCGCTGTAATCAAGATAAGTAAAAATGCAGTACCTGTCGCAAAGTTAAGCAATGAAGTTGTAAAGCTCTGATGCGAATGCTCATTGATTTGCCCATTTAACGCCCGTTGCACGCCAACGATTGCACCAGCAATTCCACCAGCGGTAACAGCAAACATAGAAAGATTGTTGGCATCAATTCGATCCCAAACAGAAACCAAGACAGCTACAACAGTCAAGATCGCAGCCAGCACCCGTCGTGGTGAAATTAACTTCTTGCCACCACCAGTTAAGCCAATGCGATCAACAATTAAGGACATTGCGGTCTGTCCAGCAATTGATGCAACTGAATAAATAGCAACACCAATCAAAGGAACAATTTGTGTTTGAATCGCAACAAAACTTCCGCCTAAGGCCCCTGCAAGTAATTTCCAGCGAGCAATCTCTTTATTGGCTACAGCGGCACGAAGATTTCTAACACCTTCTTTTATCTTTGAGTTAAAGAGTGTGATTACAAAGATAATCGCCAAACCTGAACTAAATGAGACAAGTGCTGCTTGTAATCCATTGTCTAACCGCTGGGATAGTTCCCCATTTGCGCGAGCCTGTAAGGCAATCATCGCGCCAGATAAGGCTGCTAATAAATCTAAGCGCATTACTTGATTTTAACTCAACCCTCGAGAGAAAGGGTTACTTGCAGCCATTCCTCTTCTAATTTCGCCTTTTCTGCCTGTAACTCCAGCAGTTCTGCAGATATTGCTATCAGCCTGTCAGCATCAAAAGCAGAGTTCTCTTGCTCAGCGCTCAAAGAGGTAATTCGCGAATCACACTTTTCCATCTGACGCTCAAGTCGAGTTATATCCTTTTTTAACTGTCGTTCTTCTGCGGCGTTTGAGCTTTTCTTTTCCTTGGTGCTTGCTGTCGAGGAAGATATTGATTCTGCTCGAAGCTCTAGGTACTCATCTACGCCTCTAGGAAGATCTCGTACCTTTTTATCGCCAAGTAAGCCAACAAAACGATCGCAAACTCTTTCTAAGAAGTATCTATCGTGAGAGATAACTATCAGAGTTCCGCCATAACTATCCAATAGATCTTCTAACTCGGTCAGAGTTTCGATATCAAAATCATTTGTTGGCTCATCAAGTAACAAAACATTTGGGCTATCCATCAATAAACGTGTTAACTGCAATCGGCGTCTTTCTCCGCCAGACAAATCACCAACTGGAGTCCATTGTGATTCGCGATCAAAACCTAAACGCTCACATAGTTGTGATGCCGACAATTCACGCCCGCCACCGATTTCTACTCGGTTTGCAACCTTTTCAACAGCTTCTAGCACTCGCCAGGTGGGATCTAATTCATCAAGATGCTGCGTTAGAAAGGCGGCTTTCACGGTCACGCCTGTAACAAGTTTTCCTGCCGCCGGTGTTATCTCGCCGGTTAATGTCTTCATTAATGTTGTCTTACCGGCACCATTTACTCCGACGATTCCAATGCGATCACCGGGACCGATGTTCCAATACAGATCATCAATTAACTCTTTATCCCCCAGCTTTACCTGAATGTGGTGGGCTTCATACACTGTTTTACCAAGACGGTTAAGTGCAAACTTTAATAACTCACCTTGATCACGTGGTGCTGGCTCATCTGCGATTAAAACATTTGCAGCATCAATTCGAAACTTTGGCTTTGATGTTCTAGCAGGTGCGCCACGGCGCAACCAGGCTAGCTCTTTCTTAATCAACATATTGCGACGTTGATCCATAACCGCTGCCTGACGAGATCTTTCTGCCTTTGAAAGAACAAAGGCGCTATAGCCTCCGTCGTACTCTTCAACCTTGCCTTCGACAACCTCCCAAGTGCGATCGGTAACCGCATCCAAGAACCAGCGATCGTGCGTTACAACGACAACAGCTAAACCGCGGCGATTGTTAATGTACGAAGCAAGCCAAGCAACACCCTCAACATCTAGATGATTTGTCGGCTCATCTAACAAAATTAAATCAAGTTCATTGATTAACAGCTTTGCTAATCCAACTCGACGACGCTCGCCACCCGATAGTTGACCAAATTTGCGATCAAAGATGTGATCATCAAAGCTCCCGAACAGTCCTGTAAAGACCTCGCGAATATTGGGATCACTTGCCCATTCATGTTTCTGTGCATCACCCAAAACAACTTCGCCAACTGTGCTTTCAGGGTTTGCCAGATCTACCTGCGATAACAAGCCGATCTTTGCTGAATTTGATTTAGTAACGCGTCCAGAATCTGGTGGTTCAATTCCAGCCATTACCTTCATTAAGGTGCTTTTTCCCGAACCATTTCGGCCAACAATTCCGATTCGGTCACCTTCAGAGACGCCAAGTGAGACACCTACTAATAGCTCTTTGATATCAAAGGCTTTAGAGACATCTTCGATGTTTACAACATTGCGCGCCACGGTAGGAGAGCGTACCTTTCCCCCATGAAGGTAACTGACCGCGAATACGCTCTAGAGCTAGATAGAAACGATCCTTTGGCTCACTTCAAATCCCAATTTGTGATCGGTGACCCAGAGATGTGTTACCTCGACGGTAACTCACTGGGCCGTCTGCCAAAGGCCACTATCACCACGATTAATGATTTTATGACCAAGGAATGGGGCCCTGAAGTAGTTACTGGGTGGAGCCATTGGGTCGATGAGGCGCAGCCAACCGGTGATTTATTAGGTGAGGCGGCCCTTGGTGCAGCAGCTGGCCAGGTGCTTGTCTGTGACACAACCTCAGTTAACTTTTACCAACTATGTCTTGCTGCAATTCATGCGCGCCCAGGACGCAAAACCATCATTACTGATGCAGCTAACTTTCCTACCGATCGCTACATTCTTGATGGAATTGCAAAGCAGTTTGGTTTAAACCTTGTCATTATCGAAAATGAAGATCCAGCGATTGCAACTCATGAGCGAATCACAACTGAAGTTCTTGAGCCGTACCTCAATGATGATGTTGCGTTGGTAACTCTAGAAGTGATTCAGTACCGATCAGGTGCACGAACTGATCTGAAATCAATTACAGATCAGGTCCGTGCAATCGGTGGTCTAGTTGTTTGGGATGCAAGCCATGCAGTTGGTGCGATCGAACTAAACCTTGATGCTAATGGTGTTGATCTTTGTGTTGGATGTACATACAAGTATGGAAACTCAGGACCAGGATCACCTGCTTGGTTGTATGTTTCAAAGCGTGTGCAAAAAGAGCTACAGGTTCCTATTCAAGGTTGGTTTGCTCAAGATGCACAGTTTGAAATGGGACCGGTTTTCGAACGCTCTCAAACAATTCGAGGTTTTCAGATCGCAAGTCCATCTCTGATGGGAATCCGTTGTGTGCAGACAGCTTTCTCAATGATCAAAGAGGCTGGCATTGGTGCGATTGCGCACAAGGCCGCAGTTGGAACACAGATGATGATTGAACTTTATGATGAATGGCTAGCTCCACTTGGCATAGAACTCAACACTTCTCGTGATCCAAAGGAGCGCGGTGGACATATTTCACTTGTGCACCCAGATGCAGCACAGATTTGTGTTGCTTTGCGAACAATGACAAATGTGATTCCAGATTACAGAACCCCAAATTCAATTCGGCTAGCGATTTCACCATTGCCTACCTCGTACGTTGAGATCTGGGATGGCTTTGAACGTATGCGTGATTTAGTGGCATCTGGTAGCTATAAAGAGGTTAAAGAGGGTGGTTCTCGAGTCACATGAGCGAAAACTTTGATTCAGCCCTTACCTACACATCATATTTAGCTGTAGATGAATTACTAAAACTGCAACGTCCACTTTCAACGGGTCCTGAACATGATGAAATGTTGTTCATCATCATTCACCAGACATACGAGCTGTGGTTCAAGCAGTTAATTCATGAGTTTCAAGAGGCACAAAAAGCAATGGAGTCTGGAGATTCTCATTACTCGCTTGCGATCTTGGGACGTATTCGCACAATCCTCAAGGTTTGTGTAACTCAGATTGATATTTTAGAAACAATGACTCCATTGCAGTTCAACGCCTTCCGTTCTTACCTTTCTTCATCCAGCGGTTTTCAATCTGCTCAATTTAGAATGGTTGAAGCTTTGTTGGGTCGTCGTGATTCAAAGATGGCGGGTCACTTACCTCCTGATATCCAAGAACAAATCAAGGTAATCACATCTAAGAACTCTGTTTGGGATTCGACCCTTGCTTACTTAGCCAAGCGTGGTCATGCAATTCCACAAGAAGTTTTGAATCGCAATAAGTCTGAAGGTTACCTTGCAAATCCTGCGGTGCAATCAGTTCTGCTTGATGTTCACCGCAATGATCCAGAGTCTGCAATGGTGTGCGAGCGTTTAGTAGATATTGATGAAGGATTACAAGAATGGCGTTATCGCCATGTAAAGATGGTTGAGAGAACTATCGGACACAAAGTTGGTTCGGGTGGTTCAAGCGGTGCTGCTTATTTGGCAACAACCTTGTTTAATCCAACCTTTCCAGATCTCTGGGAGATCCGTTCAAGTTTCTAGCGGTAGTAGTAAATAAGAATTGCGATAATTGAAAAGACCGCGCCACCAGCAACCAAGAAGTACTTAACCCAAGGTTTCATACCTGTGCGTTCTGCAGCTTTGCTGGCCATTTGTTTGGTGTGCATCATGATGCGACCAGCCCATGCAAACTCAGTTGCAAGGATTCCAAGACCAGCCAAAAGAACTAAAACTCCAGGACCTGGTGCAACTAATAGCACCGCACCAAAAACCGCGACGCCGCCACCAATAAATCCAATAAACAAGCGCCACACTAAACGACCCGCTGGGGTCTTTCTAATCCAAGTGCGAAAGTTCATTTCTTTTTTGTGACAACCGTTTCTTTTCCGTATGCAGCAAATGCTATCTCTTCTCGGCGCTTTCGGTATCCGGCTGTGTGCCCAGAGATCAAATGCTCAAATCGGGTAGCTGACTTAATCAGCGGGTGTAGCTCAGCCGATGTTGTTTGATCACCAAATACTGGCGGAGTTTGATCAATCTCCTGAACCTTTATGTGTGGATTCAGGAATCTATAAACAAGGGCTACCCGGCGTAATCCAAGGTTTGCTACATGGCGCAGGCCACGGTTCAAGTGATCTTGAGCCATTAAACGCACAAATGTGAGGTTCTTTGCACCCTTTGGCTTTTCCTCAACAGCTAACTTATAAAGCATGGCAGCGATCTCATCGCCTCCGGATGTTTCAGGCAGTTCAGCGCATTTTGCAGATAAGCGCGCACGGACCGCTGGGTCCTGCAGCATCTTTACCTTTGCAGTGATGTCATCGTGATCTGCCTGATCTGCACGCAAGGCAAAACCAAAATCATTACACCACTTAGCGCGAGCCTCTTGATCATCTGTTCCACGAATATTTGAAACAAAGACTGTAGGTACTTGAGCCGGCAATAGTTCGTGAACACCGTTGTAACCAGTTGCGCAGATACCTGCATCAAAGGCATGTAAAACCTTTGCTAGTGGGAAGTAACGGACAACCTTGAGATCTAAACCTTCTGGAGCTAAAGATTTTCCATCTTTATCTACGGGTGCCTTAGTCAAAATAACCTGAAGATCTTTCCAACCCAACAAACCTGAAAGCGCTGCGGTCATCTTTTCATTGACATCGCTATC
>JBFYOY010000072.1:0-12780 GCA_041303575.1 Actinomycetes bacterium | reverse complement strand
TTTGCATACCAAGTATGTGAGTGAACTACATCTACATGACCAAGATGTGTTGCCATCTCAAGATCTATAGCTAAGGCCTGAACTGCAGGGTTGGCATCTGCAAAACCAAGGGGCAATGAGTACCCAAAAGCATCATCGCGCTTGCCACCAAAGCAGTGAACATCTACATGGACATCTTTGATTGCGCGAAGGGCTTGCGTTAACTGGAGGACATGAACCCCAGCGCCACCATAAATGGCCGGTGGCCACTCTTTGGTAACGATTCCAACCTTTAACGCGGTCATATCTTTGTAAACCTCTTCCTTGGGCAAGGGTGAAAGGCTATCGTTAAGACATGGCCAAACTGCAACTTCCCCTCAGCATCGTTCTTGCTGGTGGCGAAGGAAAGCGCTTAATGCCGCTTACTGCAGATCGTGCCAAGCCTGCAGTTCCATTTGGTGGCTCGTATCGTTTGATTGATTTTGTTTTATCAAACCTTGCAAATGCCAATATGCTCAAAATCGCAGTGTTGACCCAGTACAAATCTCACTCACTGGACCGTCACATCACAACAACCTGGCGTATGTCATCACTTCTTGGAAATTACATCACTCCGGTACCAGCACAACAGCGTTTAGGACCACGTTGGTACACAGGCAGTGCAGATGCAATTTTGCAAAACTTTAATTTAATTCACGATGAGGATCCAAAACATGTTTTAGTTTTTGGTGCAGATCACGTGTACCGCATGGATCCAATGCAGATGTTCCAGCAGCATATTGAAACCGGAGCTGGTGTAACGGTTGCAGCAATTCGCATGCCACGATCAGAGGCACATGATTTTGGTGTTATCGAATTAGCAGATGATGGAATCACAATTAAGGCATTCCACGAAAAGCCTGCTAACCCTCCTGCAATGCCAGGTCATCCTGAGCTTTCACTAGTGTCAATGGGTAATTACATCTTTAAGCGCGATGTAATGGAAGAAGCACTTATTCTTGATTCAGAGGATATTGAATCTCGCCATGACTTAGGTGGAAACATCATTCCATTTTTAACATCACAAGGTCAGGCCAAGGTTTACGACTTTGCCAACAATGTTGTTCCGGGTGAAACAGAACGAGATAAGGGTTATTGGCGCGATGTAGGTTCCATCGATGCGTACTACGACGCACATATGGATTTGGTATCTGTTCACCCAATCTTTAATTTGTACAACCGCGAATGGCCATTGCTTACTAATCCACCATCACTGCCACCTGCCAAGTTCAGCGAAGGTGGGTCTGCACATGATTCAATTGTTGGCGCGGGATCAATTATCTCTGGCGGAATCCTGCATGGATCGGTGGTTTCTTACGATGTTTCAGTTGGAAAAGCTGCGATCGTTGAAGGCACAGTATTGATGCCTAATGTGCGTATCGGCGAGAAAGCGATCATCCGTAAGGCGATTTTGGATAAGAGCGTGGTTGTAGATCCAGGTGCACAGATCGGCGTTGATTTAGAGCGTGATCGTGAGCGCTTCACAGTCAGTGATGGCGGAATCGTTATTGTCGGTAAAGGTGTGCGCGTCACCGTTTAATAAGTTGGATTACCAGCTTTCAGTGTTGTGCTTTAACTCTTTGTAACGCTGCATTACATCTGGAGTCGCAGCGCTCTTGTGATGTGAAACCTCACCTAAATCCCAAGTTGGCAACTGCCCGAGCAAGGCCCATGCCGCCTGTTTAGCTGCGCCATCTGCAACATACTCACCTGCAGGTGGAACCAAAACTTCACGACCAAACAAGGCGCTAGCAATAACTGGAACCGCAGGATTTTTTGCTGCTCCTCCAATTAACAAGATGCGATTAACGCCAACACCCAGTGCAACGAGAGCATCAACGGCATCGGCCAAGCCTGCAAGCATTCCTTCAACCATTGCACGAGCAATATCTTCGGGATTGGAATTACTTAAGTTCATTCCGGTAAAAACTCCTGTTGCTTCGGGGCGGTTAGGAGTTCTTTCACCTTCAAAGTAAGGCAGAAGTGTCAAACCATTAGCACCAGGCTTTGCAGCTAAGGCAAGTTGTCCAACCTCATCATGATTTTTGCCCAAGATGCGACAAGCCGCATCCAAGATTCGCGCAGCGTTTAATGTGCAAACTAAGGGTAAATAACGACCAGTTGCATCGGCAAAGCCGGCAACTGCACCTGATGGATCATGTGTGGGTGTGTCAGATACTGCAAAAGCGGTTCCGCTAGTTCCTAAAGAAACAACAACATCTCCAGGTTGTGCTTGTAAACCTAATGCTGCACCTGCGTTATCGCCAGCACCTGCAGCGATCGGAATTCCAGAAAGAGTAGTTCCGCCAAATTGCGATGGCTCAATGATCTTTGGAAGAGTTAATTTCTGTTCATGACGCAGCGCTAAACGGACAATCTCTTCTCGATACTCAGATGTGCTGGGATCAAAGTAGCCAGTTCCAGATGCATCGCTGCGATCGGTAAATAATTTAGATAAATCCTTGCCACCTTGAAGCTGCCATGACAACCAATCATGGGGCAAAGCAATGGATGCAACACGGGATGCGTTGTTGGGTTCATGATCTGCCATCCATCGAACCTTAGTTGCGGTAAATGATGCAACTAATTTAGATCCAACTTTTCGGGCGATAACTTGATCGCCACCAACTTCTCGGTTGAGATCATCTGCTTCCTTTGCAGAGCGGGTGTCATTCCACAACAGTGCGGGGCGAATTACTTCACCATCTGCATCCAAGGCAACCATTCCATGTTGTTGTCCAGCAATTGAAATAGCTTCAACATCATCTAGACCTCCGGCATCTTTAAAAGCTGCATGAATTGCGCTCAGCCAATGTGCAGGATCAACCTCGGTGCCGTCGGGGTGGCTGGCTCGACCTTGTCGCACTAATTGGCCTGTGTGGGCATCGCGAATAACAACCTTTACAGATTGGGTTGAGGAATCCACGCCAGCGATGAGTTGTTGATTAGCCATGGAGCAAGGCTAGACTGTGCCAGTCAGCGTTGACCACAGGTGGCGGAAAAAATTTGAGCCACTCAATCAAACAATAAAATTGTTGGAGTAAATCATGCGTATTGGTGTCCTCACTGGCGGCGGAGATTGCCCTGGTCTTAACGCGGTTATCCGCGCAGTAGTTCGTAAAGGTGTTAAAGAGTACGGTCACGAGTTTGTTGGATTCCGTGATGGATGGAAGGGACCTCTTGAGGGTCTGACAATGCCTTTGAACATTGAGACAACTCGTGGAATCTTGCCTCGCGGTGGAACCATTCTTGGCTCATCACGCACAAACCCTTTCAAGATCGAGGGTGGCGTAGAAAAGATTAAGGAAAACCTTGAGAAGGCTGGCATCGATGCGTTGATCGCAATCGGTGGAGAAGACACTCTTGGTGTTGCTACCAAACTCGACGCGCTAGGCGTCAAGGTGATTGGTGTTCCAAAGACGATCGATAATGATCTGAACAACACCGATTACACATTTGGTTTTGATACATCTGTAAATATTGCAGTTGAAGCGATTGACCGTCTACATACAACCGCCGAATCTCACCACCGTGCATTGATCGTTGAAGTTATGGGTCGTCACGCAGGTTGGATCGCACTTCACTCAGGCCTTGCAGGTGGAGCGACATGTATCTTGATTCCAGAGCAGAAGTTCTCTGTTGACAAGGTTTGCGAATGGGTTGAATCTCGTTTCAAGTCTCACTATGCACCAATCATTGTGATCGCCGAGGGTGCGATTCCTCAAGATGGCGACATGGTTGTTAAGGATCAAACCCTTGACTCATTTGGTCACGTCAAGCTTTCAGGAATCGGTGACTGGCTTGCAAAGCAGATCGAAGAGAAGACAGGCAAGGAGGCACGCACCTCTGTGCTGGGTCACATCCAACGTGGTGGAACTCCAACAGCCTTTGACCGTGTTCTAGCTACCCGCTTTGGTCTCCATGCAATTACAGCCGCTCACGAGGGTGACTGGGGCAAGATGGTTGCCCTACACGGCACCAACATCGCTCGCGTTCCGCTTGCAACAGCGACTGAAAAGCTAAAGACAGTTCCTCTTGAGCTATACAAGGAATCAGAGATCTTCTTCGGATAATTGCCCCGCGCAATCACCATTGAACTCTCTAGACTTCTCCAATGAACTCGAATTCGAGCACACAGTTAGACACTCTGTTCACACCTGGTCTTGTGGCTGCACAGCAACCAACCTGGCCAGGTGGACCAGAGGGTCCACAAGTTAAAGCTGCGGTCGCAGAGCTAAAGGCTCTACCACCATTGGTCTTTGCTGGTGAGTGTGATGATCTCAAAGCTCGAATCGCGCTAGCTGCAGAAGGAAAAGCATTTTGGTTACAAGGTGGCGATTGTGCAGAAACTTTTGCATCTGCCACAGCTGATTCAATTAGAAATCGGATTAAAACAATTCTTCAAATGGCTGCTGTTTTGCAGTACTACTCAAGTCTTCCAGTTATCAAAGTTGGCCGTATGGCGGGGCAGTTTGCAAAGCCACGTTCCAGCGATTTTGAAACCCGTGGTGATGTAAAACTTCCTGCATACCGTGGCGATGCTGTTAATGATATTGAATTTACTGAAAGCGCACGTACCCCAGATCCAATGCGTTTAGTTCGTGTGTACAACACATCTGCAGCAACTCTGAACTTGGTACGTGCTTTTACTCAAGGCGGTTTTGCAGATCTTCGCCAGGTCCACGAGTGGAACAAGGGTTTCATCCGTGACTCGAAGGTTGGCGATCGTTACGAGAAGATGGCAGATGAGATTGGCCGCGCTTTAGCATTTATGAAATCTGCAGGTGTTGATCCTGAAAGCTTTAAATCTGTTGATTTCTTTGCAAGCCATGAAGCGCTAATCATGGAGTATGAAAAGGCGTTAACACGTATTGATTCACGTACAGGTGATGCATACGATGTTTCAGGCCACTTCATCTGGATTGGTGAGCGCACTCGTCAATTAGATGGCGCTCATGTTGATTTCGCATCAAAGGTACGCAACCCAATCGGAATCAAGCTTGGACCAAAATCTACAGTTGAAGATGCCCTTGCATTGATCGACAAGTTAGATCCAAACCGCGAACCAGGTCGCATTACCTTTATTACTCGTATGGGCGCAAAGAACATTCGCGAGATCTTGCCAGCGCTAGTTGATGGCGTCACTAAATCAGGTGCCAAGGTTCTGTGGGTCTGTGATCCAATGCATGGAAACACCTATGAAGCACCTACCGGTTACAAGACCCGTAGCTTTGATGATGTTATGGATGAGGTAAAGGGCTTCTTTGAAGTTCATAAGGCTCTCGGTACCCATCCAGGTGGAGTCCACATCGAACTTACCGGTGATGATGTCACCGAGTGTGTTGGCGGAGGGGAGGAGATATCTCATGAAGATCTCTCATCTCGTTATGAGACCGCCTGCGATCCACGCCTGAATCACGCTCAATCATTAGAGCTAGCATTCTTAGTTGCTGAAATGTTGCGCGATCGCTAATTTTGGTGAGTGCCACTTCTCATCACCTCTCATAAGACCCCAGTAGGCACCCTCAACTTACTTGCCGATGATCAAATTCTAATCGGTGCAAATCTTTCAACGGTTTCTGCATTCAAAGCGGGCAAGGATGTAAAGATCGTTAAATCAATCCCCGTGATCTCAGATCTAGTTAATGATTACTTTGATGGAGATCTGACCGCGCTTAATGGAATCAAGGTACGTCAACCAGGTGCAGCTTTTTCACAAGCAGCATGGAAAGCGATGCGCAAGATTGCTCCAGGAAAAACCTGGTCGTATTCAGATTTAGCTGAAAAAGCGGGAAGCCCGGCAGCGGTTCGTGCAGCTGGAAGTGCATGTGCAAACAATGCGATCATGCTTGTTGTCCCATGTCATCGAGTTGTTAAAACTGGGGGAGCGCTAGGAAATTACGCTTATGGTGTTGAAAAGAAGCAGTGGCTCTTAAGCCACGAGGGCTTTCTTTAAGATTTCAATCGCCTCATCACATTGAGCATCATCAAAATCTAGATGTGTTACAAGACGTGCATACTTTGGACCAAGTGCACTAATCCATAACCCTGCATCCTTACAACGAGCTGCAAGCTCTGCAGCTGTTATTGGAAGTGCCGCAAGATCTAAACCAACAATATTTGTATGTACCGTTGTGGGATCGATCAATGATGAATCAATTGCATGGATAGCCATCGCTAGCTCTTTAGCGCGGCGGTGATCCTCAGATAAGCGATCAATGTTGTTATCCAGCGCGTAATGGGCACCAGCTGCTAGCAAACCAATCTGGCGCATTCCGGCACCGTAACGCTTGCGCCATACACGGGCCTTAGCAACATGTTCCTTGGTAGAAAGCATGATCGAACCAACCGGTGCGCCTAATCCCTTTGATAAACAAACCGAGATTGTGTCAAAGTATTTTCCGTATTCAGTAAATGAGACACCTGATGCAACATGTGCGTTCCAGATACGTGCACCATCTAAGTGCAATGCAAGCCCCAGCTCATCTGCACCTTTGCGAAGTGCGGCAATTTCAGTAATTGGTTGAACTGTTCCGCCACCAAAGTTGTGGGTGTTTTCAACGGCAATTGCGGTGGTGGAAACCAGGTATGGGCCGCTGTTAGGACGGGCAATCTCAAGGGCATCTGCAGCCTTCAGTAAGCCATTTTTTGCCGGGAAGGTACGAGTAGTAATCCCGCTAAATACCGCTGCTGCACCAAGTTCTGCTCGAACGATGTGGCTATTGGTTTCTGCAATCAACTCTTCGCCAGGTGCGACCAGCATTCGGATTGCTAACTGATTTGCAAGAGAACCGGTTGGTGCAAACAATCCAGCTTCCTTGCCAAACATTGCAGCAACCCGCTCTTCGAGAGAGTTAACCGTTGGATCATCGCTGTACACATCATCGCCAACTGGGGCAGCTGCGATCGCTTCACGCATCGCAGCAGATGGTCGTGTAACTGTGTCGCTGCGAAGATCAATTGCCATGTCGCGAGTCTACTTCTGTTCTTTTAATACGATCAAATACATGGCAACTATGACGAGAACCCCACCTAATGCACTCTGCAGCGTCAGGCGTTCGCCACCAAAGAGGATTGCAAAGACTGCGGCAAAGACAACCTCCATCGTCAAAATAACTGCAACCTTGGTCGCACTCATATACGCCTGTGACCAGGTTTGAACGATGAAAGCGATAGCTGTTGCAAAGACTGCGGTAAAGACAACAACCGCCCACACACCTGAATCAGGCGGAGCTGAGTAGCCACCAGGGATGGATGCAATTCCAGACAAGATGGCGCACATCGTTAACTGAACAACTGTCATTGCATAGACATCTCGACCTGAAGACCATTTGCTTAAGGCAATAATGTGAGCAGCAAAGAAGAATGCGCTGGCAAGGACAAACATCTCTCCAACGCCAACTGAGAAACCTCGAATTGAGAGCAAAGCTAAGCCAACTGTGGCCAGCATGATGCACAGCCACACAAAACGTGAAATTTTTTCCTTCAAAACTAGCCATGCCAACAATGGCGTTAGAACAACATACAAACCGGTAATGAATCCGGTAATTGCAGCACCTGTGCGCTCTAGCCCCAAGGTCTGTGCGATGTAGCCAAGACCTAAGAAAACTCCAGCTAGCGATCCACGTTGCAGCAGATCCTTATTGAAGTGCTTAATTGCTTGAGGGCGAATAAGCAGCATGACAATCACAGCCAGTGAAAAGCGGGTAAAGAGAAAGTTGTTAACACTTTGACGCTCAATCGCATCCTTCATGACAACGAATGCAAATCCCCAAGCAGCAGCCACCGATAACAATGCCCAAGGTGCAAGCTTTAGCTGTAGTTGGTGACGAGCAGACATTAGCCGCGTAACTTCTTCAGCAGGGCGACTTCCTTGCCATGTTCTGGCTCCATGCCTGGTGTTTCAAGGATCAATGGTGCGTTAGCAACAGCAGGATGCGAGAGCAGCTCCTTAAATGGATCAACTCCAATATGACCATCTCCGATGTTTTGGTGGCGATCTTTAAGTGCGCCACATACATCCATAGAATCATTTGCATGCACTAGTTGGAATCGTTCGATTCCGGCAACTTGGACCAGTAGATCAATTGTTGCGGTCATTCCACCTTTAACTGAGATGTCATGACCTGCGGCAAATACGTGACAGGTATCAAGGCAGATACCAACCTTTGGGTGGTATTCAAGCGCCTTCAAATACATTTCAAGATCATCTAACTTTTTTACCAGACTTTGACCTTGACCTGCAGTCGGTTCCAATAACAAGTAAGGAGCGTCATCGCCTAAAGCATTAAGAATTGGCATCATGCCTTCATGAATCTGCTTCCATGCTTTTTCAACATGGTTAACATCTACAGCTGATCCAGTATGAATTACAACGCCAAGTGCGCCGATATCTGCACCGCGCTGCAAGGAGTATTTGGTTGATGCCAGTGAATTTAAGTAAGTAGCCTCAGTAGGAGAGCCCAAGTTGATCAAGAAGGGAGCGTGTACATAAGTTTCGATATCAAGCTCAGCAGCTTTGATCTTAAACGCTTCATCTAGCTCAGGCTTTGCTTCAGGCATCGCCCATGTACGAGGGCTTGATGCAAAGACCTGAATCGCCTCTGCTCCGATTTCTTGTGCGTAGGCGATTGATCGCTTGGCCATTCCGCCAGTCGTGGGAGTGTGGGCACCGATACGTGGCTTTTTTACTGGTGTAGGCATTGCCTTACCCTACGGTAATCGTCACCGTACTGCCACGTTTTACCTTGGTATTTACCGCAGGTGAAACTTTTTTCACAACCTTTTTCTTATTGTTTCCGACTGAAACAACCTTTACCTTCAGACCAAGAGATTCAAGCATTTCTCGGGCGGCGACCGCTTCCATGGTGATTACAGTCTTAGGTATAAATGTGTAGCGAGGTCCCTTTGAAATTTGAATAGTGACCTTTGCGCCCTTGTCGATACTTGTTCCACCAGCTGGATTTTGGAAAATAACAGCTAACTCCGGAACGGTTTCATTAAAGGCGTAGCCAACTTCGACAGAAAAACCTAATTCAGTTAACTCATTAAGCGCCTGTTCGCCACTCTTTCCTAGGTATGAAGCAAGTGCAACCTGTTGGATTCCCTTTGAAACCAAGAGATTAATCTTGGTATCTCGTTTAACCGATGCACCCGATGCAGGAGAAGATGAGATTACAAAACCCTTTGGAATCTCTGAGTTAAATACTTCAGTAATTGTGCCGACCAATAAAGGGGATTTCTTAACTGCAGCTTGTGCTGCTTGTGGTGTCAATCCTGCAGTCATCGGGACTGTAAAACGCTCTGGCCCCTTAGAAATAATTAGCTTCACCGAGCCAGCAAAATCTACTTTGTCCCCACCTGCAGGCAGAGATTCAATGATCTTGCCCTTTGCAATCTCTTCATCAAAACGATTCTCGACAACAACATTTAACCCAAGGGGAGTAATAATCCTGAGCGCTTCCTCGTAACTCCCACCCACAGTTGAAGGAACAACTACACGCGAACCTGGACCTACTAATGTCCACCAACCGCCAATTCCCAGAGAAACAGCAAGGATTAGCGCAACCTTGCGATTGCGGCGAACACGCTTACTTGCGCGCTGTTTTTTCTCCTCTTTACGGCGAATCTCTTTAGTTGTTTCAACTACCGGCTTAACTTCCTCTACCGGTTCGACGTCTTTAACCTTCTTGCGAGCCTTTTCCCTAATTGGCTCTACAGGCAAATCTAGACCCAGGTCCATTTGATTCTTACGTGGATCTAAATCAATGTGGATCTGCTGCAATCTTTCAAGAAAATCACCAGCAGTGCGAGGACGTTCATCAGGATTTTTCGAAGTCGCACTTGCTATCAAATCATCTAACGCTTGGGGGATCTCTTTGCGCTTACTGCGAAGACGTGGAATCTCCTCGTTAACATGCATGTATGCGATTTGGATTGGCGAATCCGCAGAGAATGGCTTTTCACCGGTCAGCATCTCGTATGCAACGATGCCAGCGGCGTACACATCACTGCGAGAATCAGCTACACCGCGCTGCACCTGCTCGGGCGATAAGTAAGAAACGCTTCCCAGTATGACACTAGATTCCGCGGTCATTGTTGAGCCGATTAGCTCTCCTCGAGCCAATCCGAAATCAGCGATCTTGATGCGGCCTTCCTTCGAGATCAAGATATTTTCAGGCTTAATATCTCTATGAACAATTCCTAAGGCATGAGCTGCAGCTAAGGCGCTTAAAATTGGTGTTAAGTAATTGATCGCATCTTTAATTTCAAAGCGACCGCGCTCAGTTAAATACTCACGAAGAGTATGGCCTTCAATGAGCTCCATCACTAAGAAAACCGCAGGCACACCACTTTGATTCCAACCTTGATCCTGCACTGCAACAATATTTGGATGAGATAAAGCGGCTGCAGCCTTTGCTTCCTTTATAAACCGCGATACAAAGGCTTCATCCTGCGCAAGATGAGGATGCATAATCTTGACCGCGACTTTTCTATCAAGTCGGGTATCAATCGCCTCGTAAATAGAAGCCATTCCACCATTGGCCACCTGACGCAGTAATTGGTAGCGCCCATCAATGAGCTCTCCGGTCAGATCAGACATGTGCAGATTTTATGGAGCCCACCTGAATCACAGCCCAAGGGCGCGCCCAAAACAGCTATGAAGTGATTTTAAACTCGCAGTTTTCGCGGGTTTTGTCGGCGGCAAAGTGAATTGATTGTTGAATCTGCCATTGACGCATTTCCAATTCAATGTGGGCACCATCGCGTGCCAAGACTCGTTGCAATCCAGTCTCGGCATCAATGTCTAACCAATAGGTGGTTGCACCAGCTTTTCTAACGACAGCCTGCGCAGCACCAACCCCTTCAAGAATCAAGTAATCAGTCGGTGCTATCTGCTCTTCACGATCAAAGTGCATCAGATGCCAATTGAACTTCTTGATAACAAAACCATGCCCGGCAAGATGTGCGGAAGTAATCGACTCCAATACCTTGGTGAGATCTTCTCCAAGAGCTTCATTCCAGCCGTTGTAAAGATCATCCATATGAATCGTTTGGACTGATGCGTGTGCTGAGTACTCAGCCTCTAACTTTGCAGCAAGTGTTGTCTTCCCTGCACCTGCTGGACCATCAATGGCTAAGAGAACCATGCCAACGCTTCCAGCCAAGAATTGCGACAATTGCAAAGACGCCATAGAGAAGTGCGGTGAACCAATATCCAAGTGTTAGGTACTGCACCGTTGCAACAACATTGACGATTAGCCAAAGTACCCATGTCTCATACTTCTCATAAACCATCAGCAATTGCGCAACAATCGAGGCGATCAAAATAAAGGCATCGGTCCAAGTCGCTGCCGCACCAATATCTGCCAAGACCGGAGACAAAGCGGCAACACTTACCAACGTGCCAAGTGCAAGCCTGATTCTGTTTCTAGTTGAAATAGTTCCTGGCACGGCACCGGTTGGAGCCCAACCAAACCAGCCATAAATTGCTGCACCGATAAAGACAATTTGCAGCAAGGCACTTGCGAAAAGATCTACTTGATAGAAAAAAACACCATACAAGCTGCTGCTTAAAACCCACCAAGGCCAGGTAATTCTCTTACCTGTAGTTCCAAGGTAGACACCAATAAATGATGCGACCGCTGCTGTGAATTCAAGAATAGATACTTCATAGCCCCAGGCTGTAAACAAAGTGGTAGACATAGTTAAATCCTTTCCGCATCCGCATTACCGGATGGGTCAATCGGTCGGTCTGAATCTCAGACCCTCTCAGCCTTGTGGGCTCCCGTAGTTGTTACTTTAGCGTGAAATCAGTTGGCGCTTAACAAAGGCAGCACCTGCAACACGAACTCTTCTCGCAGTTGATGTCTTGGCACGGTGATTGAAGATGTCATAGCCAATCTTTTCAACCTCATCCACGATTCCGCAGTACAAGGTACTTGCCGCTTCGATGCAGGGACGACTTGATGCTTCCAACATCTTGATTCCCGCGGCAGCTTCATCCTGTAATTGACGTACACGAGCGATCTGGAACTTGAGCGCTTCGATAATCTCTGGAGTTAGGATGCGCTCTTCTAGCATTTCACGGGTTACGCCAAACTGATCTAGCTCTTTAAGCGGCAGATAAACCCGACCACGATCAAGATCCTCATCTACATCGCGAATGAAGTTAGCTAATTGGAAAGCAATTCCAAGCTTTTCAGCTGCCTGGAAAGCATCGTTATGCAATGGCCCCAGAATCGGAACCATTTGCAGACCAATGACCGCTGCAGATCCGTAGACATATTCAATTAAATCTTCATAACTTTCATACTCTTGAACGGTTAGATCCATCGTCATGGAATGCAGGAAAGCATCAAAATGCTCGTGGGGGATATTAAAGCGATTGACAGTGTCAATTAATGCGCGACCTACATGATCCTGGCTGGTTCCCTTTTTTAAGTCAGCCAAAACTCCGTTACCCCATGTACTTAGTACTTCAGCCTTTTCTTCAACACTTAGTTCAGAGGCCAAATCATCAACGATCTCATCGGCATAACGTGCAAAACCGTACAAGGCATGAACAAAGGGGCGCTTTTCCTTGGGCAACAAAAGAGTTGCTAAGTAGTAGGTCTTTCCATGTAGCGCGTTAAGTCGCTTGCACTCTTCATAGGATGCACGAAGATCGGGATCTGTAATCCCTGCAGCGGTTAACTCATCCATTTACTTAACCGGACCCACAATGCGCTCTGCAGCAAGGCGACCAGAGATCAACACCAT
>JBFYOY010000071.1:0-25529 GCA_041303575.1 Actinomycetes bacterium | reverse complement strand
GGAACTATCGGTTCATTTCTTCTAGTTGGCGTTAGCTCTTTAGCTGGCAAACGCTCAAATGCACCAACTATGGTTTTGTCCCGCGCATCCTTTGGTGTTAAAGGAAGTCGATTACCAGGTGCTCTGTCATATTTGATTTTTGTTGGCTGGGAGACTGTTCTTATTTCTCTAGCTACTTTGGCAACAGGAACTGTGTTTGCTCGCGTCGGGGGAATCGAACGCAACCTTTCATTACTTCTGGGATTTACCTTGGCTGCAGCATTGACCGTTGTAGGTGGAGTACTGGGATTTAAAGTGATTATGAGGCTTCAAAAGTGGCTGACAATCACAATTGTTACGATGACCGTGCTGTACATCGCGTTGACAATCGATAATGTTTCATGGAGCGCAGTTACTGCAATTCCACATGGCAACTTTCAAAGCTTCGTTGGCGCAACCATCTTTGCGATCACCGGAATTGGACTTGGTTGGGTAAATGCTGCTGCTGATTACTCTCGATACCTACCTCGCTCTGTTTCTAGCAAATCCGTAGTCGGTTGGACCGTATTAGGAGCATCAACAGTTCCCATCATTCTTGTTATTTATGGATCGGCTCTTTCTGGAAGCAGTAAAGAGCTCAGCGAAGCGATATCTATGGACCCCATAGGTGCACTCACAACTCTTCTACCAACCTGGTTCTTAATTCCATTTGCTCTCGTTGCAATATTGGGTCTTGTTGGTGGTGCGATTTTAAATCTGTACTCATCAGGTTTAACCCTTGTGTCTATTGGAGTTCCTATAAAGCGTTATCAAGCCGCAATTCTTGATGCGCTCATCATGTTTGGCGGAGCAATCTATATTGTTTGGGTCGCAGATAACTTCTTCTACCCATTTCAAGGCTTCTTGATCACCCTGGGCGTGCCGGTTGCGGCTTGGTCGGCAATCTTTGTGGCCGATGTTTTATTGCGAAAAAAGGCCTATAGCGAGTCAGATCTTTTTAATCCGCGCGGTATCTACGGCTCAGTAAACAAAGGCTCAATCGCCTTGATGTTTGTGGGATCAGCAATTGGCTGGGGATTTGTCACCAACACCTTTGCGCCATGGCTTGAATGGCAGGGCTATTTCTTGGGTCTAATAGGTGGCAAAGAAGGTCCTTGGGCGTATTCAAATATCGGCGTCATATTCGCCTTGGTGATTGGCTTCGTAGGCCACATTGTTCTGTCTCGGAGAAAAATTAACACTCAGGAGAACCAGGTCAGTTAAGGTTAACTCATGAGACAACGGATAGCGCCACTGCGAGATTTTCTCAATCGTGAATCGACCGGCGGCTTGCTTATTCTCGTAGCCTCTGCGCTAGGGCTCATCACAGCAAACTCTGCTTTGTCTGATGTCTACTTTTCAACCCTTGATGAACGCCTAACAATTGGCTCTGACTGGTATCTCATTGATTTATCAATCCTGAAGATCATCAACTATCTTTTAATGAGCATCTTCTTTTTTGTCGTTGGTTTGGAGATCAAACGCGAACTAACTTCAGGACACCTTGCCTCTTTTAAGAAGGCGATGCTTCCATTTGTGGCAGCAATTGGTGGAATGGCGGTTCCTGCACTCATTTACTTGGCGATCGCAGGAAGGGTCGCCCCCGGTGGTTGGGGAGTCCCTGTAGCAACAGACATTGCCTTGGCGGTTGGTTTGCTAACAATGATCGGACCATCTGTTGCGGCATCACTTCGATCTTTCTTGCTGGCACTTGCCGTCATCGATGATATTGGTGCAATTTTGGTGATTGCATTTGTATATTCAACTGGAATCAAATTTTCTTGGTTAGCTGCGGGCCTCATCACCATCGCTTTGATCGCAGCCCTGAAGAAGATGGGTGTTGAATCCACACTTATCTATTCACTCTTTGCATTTACCTTATGGTTTAGTCTTTATAAGACCGGGGTGCATCCAACTTTAGCTGGTGTGATTCTTGGATTAATGACTCCAAATATCATTCGCAAGCGAACCAAAGTCGAAGATGTTGAGGACGGCTCTGTTTCCGTTATTGAGTGGCTCGAGCACAAGTTCCATCCAATCAGCACCTTTTTTGTTGTACCCATCTTTGCCTTTGCAAATACTGGTGTAATCATCACCGCCGAGACAATTCGTAATGCTACGCAGTCACTTATAGCCTGGGGAATTTTCTTTGGCCTCGTTGTCGGTAAACCTGTCGGTGTACTTCTTGCCTCTCTTGCCGCAAAGCGAGCAAAGATTGCAGATCTGCCAGAGGGTGCGGCAAACTCCTCAATTCTTGCCACCGGAAGCGCAGCCGGAATCGGATTTACCGTTGCTATCTTTATCGCCAATCTCGCCTTTGATGATCGTCAAACTCAAGAGATCGCGGTGTTAGCTGTCATTGTCGCCTCGGTCGTAAGTGCGTTACTGTCGATCGCGCTCTTTAAATCTCTAGCGAGAAAGTAAATAACAAAACCCGCCTTTTTTAGGGGCGGGCTTTGTTATAACGGAGTTAATCCATTACAGAGATTTTAGATGTCGTAATAGAGCTCGAACTCAGCTGGGTGCGGACGTAGTCGAACATAGTCGACCTCTTCCTTACGCTTGAATGCGATCCATGTATCAATGAGATCCTTTGCAAAGACTCCACCACGTGTGAGGAAGTCATGATCTGCTTCGAGGTTGTTAAGAACTGCATCTAGCGAACCAGGAACCTGAGGAATTGATGCAGCCTCTTCGCCTTCTAGCTCGTAGAGATCCTTATCAACTGGGGCAGGTGGTTCGATCTTATTAACGATTCCATCAAGACCGGCCATAAGCATCGCTGCAAAGGCTAGGTATGGATTTGATGATGGATCTGGACAACGGAACTCAATGCGCTTTGCCTTTGGATTTGATCCTGTAATTGGGATACGGATACAAGCCGAACGGTTACGTGCTGAGTACACAAGGTTTACCGGTGCTTCATATCCTGGAACCAAGCGACGGTAAGAGTTAACTGTTGGGTTAGTGAATGCAAGTAGAGATGGTGCATGCTTCAACAAACCACCGATGTACCAACGAGCCATATCCGATAGATCGCCATAGGTTCCTGCTTCGAAGAACAGTGGCTTTCCATCTTTCCATAGTGATTGGTGAACGTGCATACCTGAGCCGTTATCTCCGAAGAGTGGCTTTGGCATAAATGTCGCGGTCTTTCCACCTTGCCAAGCGGTGTTACGAATGACGTACTTAAACTTCATTACATCATCACCGGCTGTAAGGACATCTGTAAATCGGTAGTTGATCTCCATCTGTCCAGCTGTTCCCACCTCGTGGTGTGAACGCTCTACTAGAAGGCCAACCTTTCCGAGCTGCATAACCATTTCATCACGTAGATCAGCGAACTGATCTGTTGGAGAAACAGGGAAGTAGCCACCCTTAACACGTGTACGGTAACCGCGGTTAGGTGTTCCATCTGCATCGTACTCAACACCTGTGTTCCAGGCACCTTCGTATGATTCGATCTCATGTACCGCTGAGTTGATACCTGTTTTGAAGCGAACACTGTCAAAGACGTAGAACTCTGCTTCAGGTGCGAAGAACGCTGTATCTGCGATTCCAAGTGAACGCATGTACTCAACTGCGCGAGCTACAACGCCACGTGGATCACGGCTGTACGGCGTGTTATCTACTGGATTATGTACCGAGAAAATAATGATGAGGGTTTTTTCTTTACGGTATGGATCAATGTATGCAGACTCTGGAACTGGAAGCAGCTTCATATCTGATTCATTGATTGTCTGGAAGCCTCGGATTGAGGAACCATCAAACATAAGGCCATCGGTAAACACAGCCTCATCAAATGATTCAACAGGTACGTTGAAGTGATGCTGAATACCAGGCAAATCTGTAAAGCGAACATCAACTAGCTTGACATCCTCTTTCTTAATATAAGCAAAAATCTCTGCTGCGTTCTTAAACATGCATCTCCCAATTTCACATGTGATGCGCAGACCCCTCATCATTGAGTTTCTAGCGCTTTTAGGTAGTTGAACCATAGGTCCAAGTGATGAAATTGGCATAACCCGCTTGTTAAATTCATGTTACGTCAGGCTGATATCGCCATTAGGCTTGTCATATGAGCATTGATTTCACCCGGGTCAGCCTCAGTAGACGAATGTCTGCCCTCATGGTCGATTGGCTCGCCTGCTACTTCATTGTCGCCGCATCAGCCGGTGGAATAGGCCAGATGGCACCCAACCGCTCATGGACGGTATTGGCGCTGTTCTTCGCAGAGATCGCTATCTTGTCAGCGCTGCAAGGAGCTTCGATGGGCCAAAGAATCTTCGGCTTCAAGATCATTCGTTTTGCAGATGGAGGATCGATTACCCCTGTTCAAGCCTTGATTCGTTCGGCATTGTTGATCACAGTTGTCTTCGCCATCACCTTTGATGAGAATGGCAGAGGATTACATGAGCGATTCAGCGGAACCGTCTTAACAAGAGTGAAGAGAGTTGTTAAGTAATTAACGAATCTTTGGAGCCCGGGTAGGCATCGGACCCTTTGGAATTGGCATTGACATTCCGCCAACAGCCTTTAGGCGTGCTCGAACTTCGCGCATTTGATGCGCAGTTAACTTCTTAGGAAGTCGACGTAGATGCTTTTGAAGTTTACGAATCGGCACTCTGCCATCTTCATTTCCAACGAGAATTTCAGTTACTGGTACTCCTGGAGCAAATCGTTCTGTTTTCTTGCGCTCATCGGAGATCATCTGGCGAACAGCATTTGTTCCCTCGCCAGTTAAAACAATTCCGGCACGACCAACACTTCGGTGAACCATGTCCTGGTTTCGTGCAACCGCAACAGCTGGGGTAGTAGTCCAACCTTTGCGAATTGCCATCAAAACACTTGCGCCTGCACCCATCTGACCCTCAATAGATGCGTAAGCGGCAGTTCCTGCCTGACGTGTGAAGAAGAAAAGAGTTATTAAAAGTGCAACTGGTAGGAAGACAAATCCAAAGTAAACCGGTTGCCCGACGGCGGCACCAATTGCGATTCCAATACCCCAAGAGATCGCAAAAATAGCGGTCAGGGCAAGGCTAATCCAAGGTTTAACCTGCTTGGTTACTTTGTAAGCGTCGCGAAAGGTTTGAAAGCGAGGCTTCTTGATCTTCGGTTCTTTGGCTTTTCTCTTAAACATATCGCTAGTTTAGTGGCGCAGGTGCTGTTCCACCAAGGCGAGCAGGGGCCCAACGCTGGCCCACATGGCTATCAGGGTAATCCTCTTGGACTTGGGCAAGCATGGTGATCATCACCTCTCGTAGGTGAGCTTCGGCCGCTTCGATTTCGACATCTTGAGGATAGGAGATCGCTTCGCCAAATCTTACAAAGACCGGAGTTTTTCCTCTTCTCAAGTTGGGCTTAACTCCCTTGGTGTAGATACGTTGCCCACCCCAAACAATTGTTGGAATTACTGGCACCGAAGCACCTGATGCAAGTCGGATCGCACCTGATTTAAGCCCCTTGATTTCAAAACTTGTAGAGATTGTTCCTTCAGGAAAAATTCCAATTATCTCGCCAGATTCAAGGGCTTTGAGAGCCTCAACAAATGATGCAGAGCCATTGCTTCTGTCTACATTGATGTGATGCATTCCGCGCATCAGGGGACCAGCTAATTTGTTGTCAAAGATCTCTTTCTTTGCCATAAACCTTACATATCGCTTTACTGGCAATGCTGCCGTTCCTGCCAATGCAAAATCCAAATAACTGACATGGTTGATTGCAAGAATTGCTCCACCTTTGCGCGGAATGTTCTCATTGCCTTTAAAATCAAATTGCAAACCTAGGTACTTCCAAAAACTTCTTACCAAACCGATTATTGGCGGGTAAACAAGCTCAGCCACGTGAAGATTTCTTTTCCATTGCTTGCTTGTACAAGCGGCCTGCACGATATGAAGATCGAACCAAAGGCCCACTCATTACACCCAAGAAGCCAACTTGCTCAGCCTCTTGCGCGAGCTCTACAAACTCTTCTGGCTTTACCCAACGCTCAACTGGGTGATGCTTGTTGGTCGGACGTAGGTATTGAGTGATTGTGATTAAGTCACAGCCAGCATTATGCAGATCTACCAATGCTTGAGAAATCTCCTCGCGAGTTTCACCGAGACCAAGGATCAAATTGGATTTGGTGATCAAGCCGAAATCCTGTGCCATACCAATGACCTTTAATGACTTTTCATAGGTAAATGCTGGGCGAATCTGCTTGAAAATACGTGGCACTGTTTCTAGGTTATGAGCAAAAACCTCTGGTCGTGTTTCAAAAATTGGATTGAGCAACTCAGCTTTCGCATTGAAATCTGGAGCAAGCATCTCGACACCTGTACCTGGATTAAGTTCATGTACGGCGCGAATTGTTTCTGCATACAACCAAGAGCCTTCATCTTCTAGATCATCTCTAGTAACACCCGTGATGGTTGCATAACGCAACCCCATGGACTTAACAGATTCAGCAACTTTGCGCGGCTCTTCACGATCGATAGGTAGTGGTTTACCGGTATCGATATTGCAAAAATCGCAACGTCGGGTGCAACGATCTCCACCAATTAAAAATGTTGCTTCCTTATCTTCCCAGCATTCAAAGATGTTGGGACAGGCAGCCTCCTGGCAAACAGTATGCAGGCCTTCGGTCTTTACCAATGAGCGCAAACGTGTGTACTCGGGACCCATATTTGCGCGGGTCTTAATCCATTCAGGCTTTCTCTCGATAGGAGTCAGGGCATTACGTGCCTCGATACGGAGTAACTTGCGACCCTCTGGTGCCATAGTCATGCGCTCACCCTTTTCAGAGATTCAAAGATATGTCGCTCAACAATCGGTGCGACCTCTTCAATTGTTATTGACCGTTTCAATTCCATTTCAAGCGAGGTTACTCCTGCATCGGTGATTCCGCAGGGGATGATTGAGCTAAAGGAGCTTAGATCGGGATTAACATTAAGAGCAAAGCCATGCATAGTTACACCTTGAGCAACACGCACACCAATGGCAGCGATCTTGCGCTCTCCATCTCTATCTCGAACCCACACACCTGAGCGACCATCGATGCGCTCAGTTGATAATCCTAAATCTGCACATACTGAAATTAATCCAGCTTCGATCTCTCTCACGAAACCCACAAGTTCGGTCGGGTTGATTAATTTGACGATCGGATATCCAACTAATTGACCTGGTCCATGCCAGGTGATCCGGCCACCACGATCGACATCAATAACGGGTGTCCCATCAGTTGGTTTTTCAGAGTCTTGAGTCCTGCGACCAGCGGTAAAGACCGATGGATGTTCCAGCAAAAGCAATGTGTTGGGGCGTTTGCCATCTACAACATCTTGATGAATGGCCTTTTGAGACTCCCAAGCTTTTTGGTAATCAACTAGCCCGTGGCGCGAGAGCGCGATCGCTGAGTCTGAAGGGCTTTCCAATAGAGGCACAGCCATAGCCTAAAGGTAGGCTTGCCCCCTTACCAATTACAGGCCAACAGGCCTAGTGGAGGCCCACAAAGCCGATACAAAACTGAAGGGTTTGACTCAAGTGTCTACAACATCAATGAAAAAGAGCCGACGTCCACTTGTCTATGCATTACTAGTGATCTTCATGTGGTTCGGTGCAAGCGGAGTCCTAGGCCCTCTTTTTGGCCAGTTGTCGACCGTTCAGGAAAATGACAACTCCGCATTTCTTCCCGACAGCGCTGAGTCAACACAAGCGGCAAAGATCATCGCCACCTTTAACCAGGATGCCAATCAAACTTTGCCAGCCTTGATTCTCTATTTAGGGGATGTAGATCCAGACAAGATTGCAGCGCTAAACGCCCATCTTGCAACACTTGGCAGCAAAAAAATTGGTGACACCGATGTAACGATTTCAAAATACCTTACCGAAGGTGAGCGCATTTTTGCTTTCCCTTCTGAAGATGGAAAAGCGTTGTTAGTAAATTTGCCATTTAAATCTGAAATAGCAACAGATTTATTACCTAACGAAAAGCCGGCATTGCCTGAAGTTATCGAAACCTTGCGTGAGGACTCAGCTGAATTTGCAAAGAGCGTTGGTTTGGTTTCAAATGTCACAGGAATCGGAGCGCTTTTAGGCGATCTATTTGGCGCATTTGAAGGTATCGATTCTTCATTACTCTTTACAACCTTAATTGTTGTGGCCTTAATTTTAATCGTTGTATACCGCTCTCCGGTCTTGTGGATCTTGCCTTTGTTCTCTGCGGTTATTGCCTTGTCCACAGCTGGCGGAATTGTTTACCTATTAACCAAAAATGATTTCATTGATCTCAATGGCCAATCCCAAGGCATCCTGTCTGTACTGGTTCTGGGAGCTGCAACAGATTACGCCTTGTTGTTAATCGCACGTTACCGCGAAGAGCTTCATCACTACGATCATCCCGCTCAGGCAATGAAGGCGGCCTACAAAGGTGTAGTCGAACCTATTGTGGCTTCAGGTGCCACAGTAATTTCAGCGCTACTTGTTTTGTTGCTCAGCGATCTTTCGGGTAACCGTGGTCTGGGTCCAGTCGGAGCAATTGGTATCGCAGCTGCGATGATCACAATTTTGACCTTGCTTCCTGCCTTGCTTGTTGCATTTGGCCGCTGGATTTTCTGGCCTCGCATTCCACGAAAAGATGATTTGAATACACAGCTTGAGGGAACTTGGGCCAAGATTGGATCAGCGGTTGAACGACGTCCGCGTAAATTGTGGATTATCACCGCAGGTTTCCTATTAGTTCTAGCTGGTTTTTCTACGACTCTCAATGCAAAGGGTTTGTCGACCGCGGATGCATTTACGCAACGTCCAGATTCAGTTGTTGGTCTTGAGCTGTTAGGCGAGCACTTCCCAGGCGGCTCTGGCCAGCCGACAGAGGTTGTAGTTCGCGAAGAGTTAATCGATCCTGTTAGTGCGGCGCTTATGAGTGTCGAAGGCGTTTCATCAGTTGAACCAACCCGTGTTTCTCAAACGATTCCGGGCCAACCTTTATCTGCGGTAAAGGTCGTTGATGGCAAGGTCATTTTGAATGCAACCTTGTCCCTTAATCCAGATTCAGTTGAAGCACGTGATGTTATTCCGGTGATTCGTGAAGCTGTACATGCAATTGATCCATCGATCTTGGTAGGAGGCAGCACTGCGGTTGCATTTGATACAGATGTCTCGGCAAATCGCGATAATCGTACGATTATTCCGATCGTATTGATTCTGATTACCTTGATCCTCGGATTGTTGCTGCGCAGCATCCTTTCTGCCGCTCTTCTTTTGGGAACTGTTGTCTTGTCATTCTTTGCAACCCTTGGTGCATCACAACTAGTTTTTGAGCACATCTTCGGTTTCAAGGGAGCAGATACATCCTTCCCATTGTTCGCCTTCATTTTCTTGGTAGCACTTGGTATTGATTACAACATCTTCCTGATGACCCGTGTTCGAGAGGAAAGTGCCAAGATTGGAACGCGAGCAGGTGTCATTAAGGGATTGACCGTTACCGGAGGGGTTATTACATCTGCAGGAATTGTTCTTGCAGCAACCTTTGCGGTGTTGGGAGTTCTTCCACTTGTGTTCTTAGCCGAGCTTGGCTTTGCGGTTGCATTTGGAGTGCTGCTCGATACTTTGATTGTTAGAACGATTCTGGTACCGGCACTCGTCCACGACATTGGTGGAAAAGTTTGGTGGCCATCCAAGTTACAGAACTCCTAACCATGGCCTTAAGGGTAGGAATAGCAGGGTATGGATTAGCTGGACGGTACTTCCATGCCCCTCTATTAAAAGGGTGTGGCTTCGAAGTCGCAGCTGTACTTACTAACAACCAAGTGCGCACCGCACATGCCCTTGAAGATTTTCCTAAGACACGGGTAGTCTCAACTATCGAGCAGTTACTTTCGCTTGAGCTTGATCTTGTTGTTGTTGCCTCGGCAAACATTGTTCATGCAGAACAAGCCATGGCCGCGCTGCGAGCAGGTATTCCAGTGGTCGTGGATAAGCCAATGGCGTTGAATTACCAGCAGACCAAAGAGATTGTCGATCTATCTGTCGAACTATCTGTTCCTGTTTCAACCTTTTTTAATCGTCGATGGGATAGCGATGCCCTGACCATCAAGAAGGTATTGGCAAGTGGTGTTTTGGGCAAGATCCATAGATTGGATTCTCGATTTGAAAGGTTTCGCCCTGAGATCAATCCAGATTCGTGGCGAGAGAATATGAAAGCAGAAGATGGCGGGGGACAGTTGCTGGACCTACAACCGCATTTGATTTCAACGGCTATTGATTGGTTTGGATCTGCCAAGCTTGTTACCGCAAAGGTTCGTTCTCTTCGTGGTGCTGCAGATGATGATGCGGTTTTAGTGCTTGAACATGTCAATGGTGTTATGTCTTATCTTTCAGCAAGTGTTGTCGCCGGTGCACCAGGTCCTCGAGTTCGCATTCTTGGAAGCAAGGGAGCACTTGTGATTAATGATTTAGATCCCCAAGAAGCTCTACTTCGACAGGGTAAGTACCCAGCTGGTGGAAAATGGGCAGAGCCAACAACATCCATCGCACATATCTATCGAGGTTCAGAGGTCGAACTCGTTGAAGGCGTCGCTGGAAACTACTCTTTGTTTTATTCAGCGGTCCACGAAGCGATTAGCAAAGGTACGCCTTGGCCGATATCCAACGAGGATGCACTTCTTGTTGCTCAAATAATTGATAAAGCTCGTGAGATAGGTACCCATGTCTGAGGTTTCAGAGGTTTTGATTATTGGTGCAGGTCTTGCCGGTCTTAATGCTGCAATCGTTTTGCAAGATGCCGGAGTAGATGTACAAATAGTCGAGAGCTCTGATCGCCCTGGTGGCCGAGTCACATCAGATCTGATTGATGGCTTTATCTGTGATCGTGGTTTTCAGCTGATTAATTCGAAATACCCGGCGCTTCAAGAGCTCAATGTCATCAAAGAAATAGAGTTTATTCCAGCACCTCGTGTGATCGAAGTGTCGCTAGGAAATGATCGCAGGACACTGGGCGATCCTCGAGTTGTTCCCTGGACCGCACTTGATCGAGCCACAGGAACTATCCCTGAAAAATTAGCGTTATTGAGGTTTCTGGCCAGAACTCCACGTGAGAATCAATCGGTAGAAGATGCATTGAAGGGTTTGGGGTCAACATATAGCCGTGTAATGCGACCATTTTTACAGGGAGTGTTCCTTACCGATCCGAAAAAAGTTGATGCCAGATACGGGCAATCAATTATAAAAAGCTTTGTTACGGGTATACCAGGAATCCCACGACTAGGAGTAGCAGAGCTTTCAAGGGCGTTGGCATCTAGGGTTAAGAAGATCAACTACAAAGCCCAGGTTGATCGAATTGAGGGCGGGATCGCCAAAAGCCAATCTGGAGAATTTAAGGCAGATAAAATTATTGTTGCAACAGATGCAACTACAGCAACACAACTGCTTGGGTTGCCCGAGGTTCCACGAATGGCAGGTTGTATTACCTGGTATCACTCAACGCCATTTTCGCCATCAGCAACAGGACGTTTGGTTGTCGATGGACAAAATCGAGGTCCAGTGATTAACACTGTTGTAATCTCTAAGATCTCAAAAGATTATGCACCAGCAGGACAGAACTTGATCTCTACAACAACTGATCTGAGTGCAACTGAGTCAGATGTTCGTAGACATCTCTCAATCTTGTGGGGGACTAGCACCCATGACTGGCGGCTGATTGCAAAGTATGAAATTCCGGCGGCGCTTCCAATTCAGGGGATCGGTAGAGCGCTAACCCAAAATGTAAAAGTTTCAGATCAGTTGTACGTTATTGGAGATCATCGCACCGTTCCATCGCAACAAGGAGCGCTCTTCTCTGGACGATTAGCCGCTGAATTAATCCTCAACGAGAGCAGATAAAGCCTCTGAAATATGTGGGTAATCAAAGGTAAATCCCGCCTCTTGTAAGACTTGAGGGATTACCTTCTTTGATCCCAGAATCTCGGAGGAAAAGCCACCTAGTGCAATTTTGAGAGCGATTGCAGGGGCTGGAAATAAAGCTGGACGATGTATCGCTCTAGCAAGTGCTGCAGTGAACTCTTGATTTGTTACGGGATTAGGAGCGGTGAGATTTACAGGACCGGAAATCGGATTTTCCAGAGCAAAAACAATTGCTCTAATCTGATCGTGCAAAGTGATCCAAGACCACCACTGCTTTCCATTTCCCAACTTTCCGCCAAGACCTAAGCGAAATAGTGGCAACATTCTTCCGAGTGCGCCACCCGTTGGATCTAAAACAAGACCGGTGCGAAGCTTTACGGTGCGAACATCTCCGGCAAGATCTGCAGCACCTTCCCATTCGCGACAAACCGCTGCCAAGAAATCATCGCCAGCGCGATCTGTTTCAACAACGGCACGGTTTCCGCTCTCGCCGTACCAGCCGATTGCAGATGCAGAGATAAAAACTTGTGGCTTGAGCTCTGCAACAGCATTTGCAATCGCCGTTGTTCCCAAGAGGCGAGAGTTAAGAATCTCGCTCTTATATTTTTTGCTCCAACGCTTGTCACCCACACCGACACCAGCAAGATGAATAATCGCATCTACTCCGCGCAGGGCCTCGATATCAACAAAACTGGTCTGCGGATCCCACTGGACCTCATCCGCACCAACTGGTGCGCGACGCACTAAACGCTGAACGGTATGGCCTTCAGCTTTTAGGTGACCAACTAAAGCTGTTCCGATTAAACCGGATGCGCCAGTAATTGCGATGCGTTGTGGAACTGACATGAACTCTTAGAGACCTAGATCAGATTCAAAGGCGCCGCCTTCTAGGCGTTCCTTCAAAGTAACTAGGAATCGTGCAGCATCTGCGCCATCGACAACACGGTGGTCATATGACAAACCAAGGTAGACCATGGAACGGATAGCAATTGTTTCTCCGCCATCTTCACCGCGAACAACCATTGGACGCTTTACAACTGCGCCAAGTCCAAGGATTGCAACCTGTGGTTGGTTGATAATTGGAGTATCAAACAACGCACCGCGGCTACCTGTGTTGGTTAGTGTGAAAGTTCCGCCACCTAACTCATCAGGTGTCACCTTATTGTCACGTGTTCGTGCAGCAAGATCTGAGATCTTACGAGCGATTCCGCCCATGTTGAGATCTCCAGCGTTTGCAATAACAGGAACAAGTAGTCCTCGTTCTGTATCCACTGCAATACCTAGGTGTTCTGCGCCATGGTAAGTGATTTGATCGCCTTCAACTGAAGAGTTAAGAACTGGATGTTGCTTCAACGCTTCACATACCGCAACTGCAAAGAATGGAAGGAATGAAAGTTTTACGCCTTCACGAGCTTCAAAACTTGCCTTGGCGCGATCACGAAGACGTGCAATCTTTGTAACATCAACTTCAACAACAGTTGTTAGTTGAGCACTTACCTGAAGTGATTCGACCATGCGAGCTGCAATAACTTTGCGGAGTCGAGACATGGTGACGGTTGTTCCACGTAGAGGTGAAACCGCTACAACAGGTGGCTTTGCCGCAGATGGAGTTGATGCAACCGCTGCTGTTGCAGCAGCTGCTGCAGGTCGAGCTAACGCCTCAACATCTTCGCGACGAATTCTTCCGCCAATTCCCGTTCCCTTTACCTGAGCAAGGTTTACACCAAGCTCTGATGCAAGTTTACGAACTAGGGGAGTGACATATGCATCTGCAGGTTGTGAAACTGGAGCAGCTGCAGATGCAACTGGTGCAGGAGGTGGTGTCACTGGAGCTGCAACAACAGGTGCGGGTGGTGGTGTCGGTACAGACACGGCAACCGGTGTCACTGGTTGAGCTGGAACCTGTGCCACCGGAGTGGAAGTCACGGCTGCGGACACACCTGCAGCACCGATTAATCCAAGACGCGCACCAACTGGAACAGTTGTATCAACTGCAACATCGATCGCAAGAAGTGTTCCTGCAACTGGTGATGGAATCTCTGTATCAACCTTGTCAGTTGAAACTTCTAGTAAGGCTTCATCAACTGCAACTGAATCTCCAACATTCTTGAGCCAGCGTGTAACTGTTCCTTCAGAAACGCTCTCACCAAGTGCAGGCATTGTGATGACAGTTCCCGCACCAGAAGAAGCTGGCGCAGCGGGTGCAGCGGGTGCTGGAGGAGGCGTTACAGGTGCGGCAGCAACTGGTGCTGGCGCTGGTGTTTCAATAACTGGTGCGGCAACTGGAGCTGCAGGTGCTGGTGTAGATGCAGCAGCACCATCGGCAATAATCGCAAGCTCTGCTCCAACTGGAACAGTTTGATCAATCTGCACAACAATCTTTTGAAGAGTTCCTGACACTGGTGATGGGATCTCTGTATCAACTTTGTCGGTCGATACTTCTAGGAGTGGCTCATCAACATTTACATGATCACCTTCGGCTTTTAACCAACGAGTGACTGTGCCTTCGCTAACGCTCTCGCCAAGTGCTGGCATCGTTACTGAGAATGTCATCTATTTCTCTCCTTGGTTATCCGTGTGCGTGAAGCGGTTTGCCTGCAAGTGCCATATGAGCTTCGCCCATAGCCTCTGACAGTGTTGGGTGTGCATGGATCAATGGAGCGACATCACTTGCGCGTGCCTCCCAGTTATAAATCAATTCAGCTTCTGCAAGAAGTTCACCAACACGTGCACCGACCATATGGACACCAAGAACAGGGCCATCCTTTTGTGCAACCAACTTGATTGAACCAGCAGTGTTGAGAATTTGAGCCTTACCATTGCCGGCAAGGTCGTAGTTAAGTTCTACAACATCATGTCCGCGCTTCTTTGCCTCCGCTGTCGTTAATCCAACAGATGCCACCTCAGGATCTGAGTATGTAACGCGAGGAATACCATCGTAATTAATTGGACGAGGATTTAATCCTGCGATCTCTTCTGCGACCAAGATTCCTTCGGCAAAACCTACGTGAGCTAGTTGCAGTGTAGGAATCAAGTCGCCTACTGCCCATAATCCAGGCACATTGGTGCGGCACTTGTCATCAACAAGCACATAACCGCGATCCATCGCGATGCCTTGCTCTTCATATCCAAGATTTGCAGAAACTGGTCCACGACCAACCGAGACCATAAGAATCTCTGCGCTAAATGTCTTTCCATCTTCAAGAGTTACTGTCACGCCATCTGCAGTTTTTGTAGCAGATTGGAAGCGCACGCCTAACTCGAAGTTGATTCCACGCTTGCGGAATGCGCGCTCGAGTTGCTTGCTTGATGACTCATCTTCAAGAGCGATCAAATGTGGCAAACCTTCAATGATCGTTACCTCTGAACCAAATGACTTCCAAACAGATGCAAACTCGCAGCCAATAACTCCACCACCCAGAACGATTACGCTCTTTGGAACATAACTCATCTTTGTTCCATGATCAGATGTAATGATCTTCTCGCCATCAATCTCAAGCCCAGGCAGAGTCTTTGCATATGAACCGGTAGCAAGAATTACATTCTTACCTGTGTAGCGGGTTCCATTTACTTCAACGGCGTCTTTAGCAACTAACTTTCCATAGCCTTCGACATATGTGATGTTGCGTGACTTAACCAAACCTGACAAACCTTTGTGCAATTTGTTGATAACGCCATCTTTGTAGGCGTTAACCCCAGCCATATCAATGCCATCAAATGTTGACTTGACTCCAAAGTGAGCACCTTCGCGAGCGCCATCTGCAATCTCAGCTGAATGAAGTAATGCTTTAGTTGGGATACAGCCGCGGTGCAGACATGTTCCACCGACCTTGTCCGCTTCGATTAAGGCAACGCTTAAGCCCAGCTGGGCTCCGCGAAGAGCAGCGGCGTAACCACCACTTCCTCCACCAAGGATGACGAGATCAAATTGAGACACTAAACGGCTCCCTCCATGCGCCCACGCGGGCTAGGTGCCTATCTTGCCCCAAAGAGGGTGAAACTTCCCAATGCAAAGGTCGGGGCTAGCCCTGTTCAGCTAATGTCACAAGTGAGCGCAGAGATACGCCGGTTCCACCCACAGGGGTGTAGCCATGGGGCTTTGCCTCGTTGTAGGCAGGCCCTGCAATATCCAAGTGGAGCCAAGGAAGTTCTGGAGCGACGAAATCCTTCAAGAACAGTCCAGCAACCAACATTCCGCCCATGCGATCACCAATATTTGCTAAATCAGCAACCGGTGAATCAAGAGAGGCGCGAAGCTCCTCAGGAAGTGGCATCGGCCAGAACTGCTCACCACTGAGCGCGGTTACCTTCATGAAGGCTTCACTGAACTCTGGATTGTTGGTCATAACCGCGCTAGTGCGAGTTCCGAGAGCAACAACTTGTGCGCCGGTCAAGGTCGCCACATCAACGATTCCATCTAATGCATTTTTTGAACTCTGTGCCTTCATCAATGCATCAGCAAGAACTAAACGACCCTCAGCATCTGGGTTCAACACTTCAACAGTCTTTCCACCGAAGATTGTGATGATGTCGCTTGGACGAGTAGCGGTATCACTTGGCATGTTTTCAGCAAGTGGTGCCCATGCATCGATTGCAACATTTAATTTCAATTCAGCGATTGCAACAACCGCGGCGCTAACAGCTGCAGCTCCGCTCATATCTGATTTCATCGCTTCCATGCCGGCAGCGGGTTTCAGAGCTAAGCCACCTGTATCAAAGGTGATGCCCTTTCCGACATATGCATATCGCTTTGATGCTTTGCCCTTGGGGGTGTATGAAATATGCAGCAAGCGGGGTGGATTTGCAGAGCCTTGTCCCACGCCAATAATTCCGCCGAAGCCTTGCGACTTCAACTGCTTCTCATCCCAAATCTGTACCTTCAAACCAGATTTTGCACCACCTGCAGCCTTTACAACCGCAGCCATCTTTTTGGTAAATGAATCTGGGGTCAGGTGACTTGGGGGAGTATTGATTAAATCTCGAACCAAGTATGTGTACTTTGCAATGATTGCTGCGCGAGATACCGCAGCCTTGGCTTCAGTAGATGAGGCAAGCTTTGAATGAATTGTGATTGTCTTCAACGGCGCTTTGAAATCGGCCTTTGTAGATCCGCGAAACTCTGTAAAAGAGTATGCGCCAAGGGCAGCGCCCTCGGCAACAGCTGCAACCTCTTGCAAGCTCTTTGCCGGAAGTGAGAATGTTGCTGAGGAGTTGCCTGCTAATGCTCGAGATGCCGCACCTGCCGCGCGACGAAGATTCTCATGTGTGTACTGCGCAGATTTACTGCCAAGGCCGGTAAATACCAATAAGCGAACATGCGTGCCTGGCACCTTAATTACTTCATCAGCCTTTCCTGTTGCACCCATGTCATTGAGCTGTGCAAGAACGGTTTTAGTGTCTATGGCCATTTCACCAGTTTCAATTGCGAGTCCGCCCTTTGAATTGGTTGAGGTTAGTCCCAGGACTAGAACCTCATCTTTAACAACGCCATCTGAAATCTTTAGTGTGCTCATACCCGCAAGCGTAATAGAACTATTGGTAGGTTTGCACAATGAAGAGCTCGCCTTTAAATGAAAAACACCTGCAGTTGAAGGCCAAGATGGCTGATTTTGGTGGCTGGATGATGCCTATTGAGTATCCAGGTGCAGGGGTCCTGGCTGAGCACGCAGCGGTCCGCGAGCGGGTCGGACTCTTTGATGTCTCTCACCTAGGCAAGGCCTCTGTAATCGGCGAAGGTGCACTTGCCTTTCTTAATCATTGCCTGACTAATGATCTCAACAAGATAGAAGATGGTTCGGCTCAATACACCTTGTTGTGCGCCCCCGATGGTGGCGTAGTCGATGATCTGATTGCATATCGAAACTCGGCTAGTGAATTTTTCCTAGTTCCTAACGCATCTAATACAAGTGATGTTGTCAGAGTTTTACAGGAACAAGCACCTGCTGGGATCGAAGTTAAGAATCTACATAATGATTTTGCAGTTTTGGCGATTCAGGGCCCACTTGCACCGCAAGTACTTGCCGAACTTGGGATTGTCATCGACATTGATTACATGGCCTTCACACATGTAAATATCTCTGGTGCCGATGTGATTGTGTGCCGAACTGGATACACCGGCGAACTTGGCTATGAGCTATTGCCTAAGGTTGAAGATGCATCACGCGTATGGGATGCAATTACTGCGGTGATCTCTCCAATGGGCGGGTTAGTGTGCGGATTGGGGGCACGTGACACCTTAAGAACTGAAATGGGCTACCCGTTGCATGGACATGAACTGAGTTTGCAGATTTCTCCGGTAGAGGCCAGTGTTAGCTGGGCGGTAGGTTGGAAAAAAGAGGAGTTCATAGCCTCACAAATTTTGAAGGCTCAAAAAACTTCAGGTGCACCACGCAAAAGTTTTGCAATCAAATCCCTTGATCGTGGAATCCCACGGGCCGGAATGGTTGTAAAAAACTCAAAGGGCGAAGTTGTCGGGGAGGTTACTAGCGGTACTTTTTCACCAACATTAAAGGTAGGTATCGCTCTTGCGCTCTTGCGCCCAGATGTTGAACTCGGTCAGACGCTTGCTATCGATGTGCGCGGACGTGATTCCAAGTGTGAGGTTGTAAAACTTCCATTTGTTACTTCACATGTTCGTTAAAGGCGATTGGGGCCAAGAAAGCCGCTCTTGTACGTGTTCTTCGCAACGCTGACAGAACCGCTGAACCAGTAAATCCGATAAGCGCCGAAGTAAATATCGCGCGAGGCACATCCCATGCCATTGCAGTTGCAAAGTGGAAGGTGATGAAGCGCTCTAAGTTGGTTACTAAATCCCCGTTAGGTAGATATGAAAGCTGAGTCGTTGAGCCCAAAGCCCATGGCCAGAATTGCAGATCCATTAAGAGTCCAAACAAGCCAGAAGCAAAAATGGCAAAGAGAATCAGCATCACAATTTCTTGAGTACCTCTGACTTTTTTCGGTAAAGCTCCGGCGAGCATTCCGATCCAAGCTGCGGCAAAGATTTGGTAGCCGAGCCAAGGTCCTATTCCGCCGGTCAATAACGCTGATGCAAACATTGAAGTCATTCCAAGTAGAAAACCAAATGATGATCCAAATACTCGCGCCGATAAAATCAAGATAAACCACATAGGTTCGATACCAACAGCTCCAGCACCTAATGGGCGCAAGGCGGCAATCAACGCCGATAGAACTCCTAAGAGCGCTACAGATTTGGCGTCTAACTGCTGACTAGATATCTGAAGCACCAGCACAACAAATGAGACCGCTACAGCAATCCAAAAAAACAATTGTGTTTGTGGAAGATTTTCACCCTTGTAAAAGAAAGGCCACACAAATCCAGCAGCGCTAAAGATGGATGCTACGAGTAGCACCCATCCTGTTTTTCTTGAAAATGAAATCACATCTGCTGTTGTATTCACTGCATTCCTTCAATCGCTGCCATCACATCTTTCACTCGCAACCATGGCTGAGGCGACATGACTTTGGCTACTTGTGGAGCAAAAGCAGGGGATGACAACAGAACATCCAAAGTCGATCCATCAGCAACGATGTCACCATCTGCAATGAAAATAACTCTGGTTGCAAGCTCTGCCACTAGTTCAACATCATGGGTTGCAAGTAAAACCGCCTTACCAAAAACGTTTGCAAAATTAATAAGAATTCGCGTCAACTCATTTTTTGCCTCGTAATCAAGGCCTCGAGTGGGCTCATCCAAGATCAAGATTGATGGGTTTGATGAGAGCACAACGCTGAGCGCTAAGCCAAGTCTTTGCCCCTCAGACAGATCTCGGGGATGGGTTGCCGGAGATATTCCAGGAACTAATTGTTGCAACAAGGTAAAGGTAGTTCCGGGCGTTATCTCATTGTCCTTATCGGCCTGTTGGCATTCAATCTCAACTGATTGTCCGTATAGAAGATCACTTGGTTCTTGCGGAATAAAGCCAATCTTCTCTCTGCGTTTTTTTCCGTGAAGCTCAAATGGGTTAACTCCCAATAAGTTCACGCTCCCAGATTCAGGAAGATCAACACCGGCAATTGCTTTGAGCAGCGAACTTTTTCCTGCGCCATTTCGTCCCATGATCGCAACAATCTCGCCTGCTCGTACATGAGAAGTTAAGGCGTTTAGAGCGGTTTTAGATCCATAAGTAACTGTTAACTTTTCGAAGGAGATGACATTTTCGCCCGGATGTACTTCTTCAACTTTGCTGTTCGCAATCAAACCCTCTCGTAAATCTGCGGTCATACGGCGCATTTCGCGCACCGTTGTTCCGACCTCCTTCAATCCCAACGCTCTTGCAAGGTGGACGATGGGAGGTGCGATAGGAGATTGCATCAAGATCTCTTCCGGAGTACCCACATGCGCAACACCATCTCCGGTGATATGAACAATGCGATCGGCAAACTGAATAACACGCTCTAATTTGTGTTCAGCAATGACAACAGTCAGACCTAAGTCATGTACCAAGCGATGAAGGATGGATAGAACCTCTTCAGCGGCAATGGGATCTAATGCACTTGTGGGTTCATCTAAAACTAAGACTTTGGGATGAGTGACCAGGGCTGCACCAATTGCAACCCTTTGTTGTTCGCCGCCACTTAATGTCGCAAGTGCGCGATCGCGCAATGGTGCAAGGCTCAGTAGATCTAATACCTCTTCAACCCTCTTGCGCATAACATCATTAGCTAAGTTCAGCGTCTCTAATCCAAATGCAAGCTCTTCCTCAACGGTATCTGCAACAAAACCATTTGCCGGGTTTTGTCCAACGATTCCGATCAAATGCGCCATTCCACCTGGCTTTGTCATTTGGGTAGAGACACCATCGACACTGACATCCCCGGCAAGGATTCCACCAGTGTGGTGCGGCACCAATCCATTGATGAGCCGCAGCAAAGAGGATTTGCCTGATCCTGTTGATCCGATAACTAATACCAACTCACCTTCGGCGATCGTCAGATTTAAATCTTCCAGAACAGTTGTTGTCGAGTTAGGGTAAATAAGAGAAACATGTGAAAACTTAATCATGAGATCACAACCAATCCCAAAGCCGAGATCACAACCAAAGAATCCTTCAATCGCCAGGAAATTGGGCGGTAGCGCGAACGTTTCTTGCTAACTCCATAACCACGACTATCCATAGCGGCAGCTAAATCAAGTGATCTGGCAAGTGACTCTTCCAGCAATGGAATTGCAACTCGTTTCCAAGAGGTTAATCCACGGGTGTTTTGCCCTCTTAGACGTTGCGCCAATCTAATTCTCTTCACTGAAGTTACTAACTGTGGCAGTACAGATGCCGCAATCACAACCGCAACTGCAAACTCATATATATAGATTGGCAAAACACGAAGCAAGCGATGTGGGCTAGTTAATGAGGCGGCTGCTCCAAAGATCACGATGATTGAACAAATCATTAAGCCTTCAGTCAGCGATGAGGACAAACGCTCCCATGTAACAGCGCCACCGATTCGAATACCTGGCATCCAGGTTGGTAAAGGGAGTATGGGTAAGCGAAGTATCTCAGTACCTGGAATCGGCACACCGATGGTTACCCCAATCAAAGTTCTAATCGCCAGAATCCAGATTGATAATTTGAGCGTCCAATCAAAACTCTTTGCCCACGGTGCATTTTCTCGTACCAAATAAACAATGACCGTCACCGCACCCACGCAGGCAAGGGTGAACCATGTGCTATCAAATCGAACTATTGCAATAGCTAAACCGATAGCCCACAGCCACCAAGTAAATGGGTGCAGTGAAGGTTTCATCATTTTTACTTCTTGAGGTATCCCTTAGGGGTTTTCATCTCTACGCCACACTCTTTAGCGGGATAACCATTGAGTCCACAGATAAAGCCAGAGCCCTGAGCGCGCACCTTGGCAACCTGGCCAAGCACATCGATGCCCAATGCATCTTTCTCTGCAACAACACATCGTTGAACAAGACGCGGCGTTGATTCACCCTTCGGGCGAAGCACCGCTGAGCCGAAATCAATCATTACTGCGATCCGCTTCTTACCGGCCACCGCCTTAGTCTTTCCACAAATCTTGGAAAAAGATGGTGCGACCTTAGGTGATTTTGCATCGGGAATTGCATCATTACTAAAGGTAAAAGCCCAACCTTCAACTGAACCATCAACAACATTGACCGTAGGTCCTGTCATCGCTGGGGTCCAGGTATTTGCACCAGGTGCTGCCTGAAAGTAACCCCAGTAACGCCAACCTGTTGAACTGGCTTGTGATGATGGAATAGAAAGTGCGGTGATAACAACTGCCGCTAGAAATACTTTGAACTTCATTGCTGTGTAGCCTCTCAAAATTAAAAGAGTCTCACAGGGAGTGAACCGAAACCAAGGGTGGGGCACATTGGCCACCATCTTGCGTAAGGAGCACACCCCGCAAACCTCGGCGGGTGTTTGTCTCATCTCGTCCTATTGGGTAATCCGACTTATCGCATATCTGATTTAACACTTCAGCGATTTACGGTTGCGGGTCAGCGTCGGATTTTCACCGAACTTCCCCCAGTAGAGGAGCTATTAAGTTGTGACCGAACCAAACCACAACGGTTTGGGGTTGGCAACTAGGCGCGCTAGTCGTAGGCTTCTAAGCATGGAATACAGACGCCTTGGCAGTACCGGAATGTACGTTTCTGAGATCTCATACGGAAACTGGATTACCCACGGAAATCAAATCGAATCAGATGCTGCGATCAAATGTGTGAAGGCAGCACTAGATGAGGGAATCACCACTTTTGATACCGCAGATGTTTATGCTGGAACAAAGGCTGAAATAGTTTTGGGTAAAGCGCTCAAGGGCGTAAAACGTGAATCTTACGAACTTTTCACAAAGGTCTACTGGCCAACAGGTACAGGCAAAAATGATCGCGGCTTGTCTCGCAAACACATCATCGAGTCCTGCAACGCATCATTAAAGCGATTGCAAACAGATCACATTGATTTGTATCAAATGCACCGCTTTGATTACGAAACCCCACTAGAAGAATCCTTAAGCGCATTTGATGATCTGATTCGCGCAGGCAAGGTTCATTACATCGGTTTTTCTGAATGGAACGCCTCTCAAATTAAATCCGCGTTAGCGATTCAAGATGCCCGTGGATACAACCGTTTTGTTTCTAGCCAACCTCAGTACTCGGCTTTATGGAGAGTTATTGAGTCAGAGGTTGTTCCTTTGTCGCAAAAGGAAGGTATCGGTCAGATCGTTTGGTCTCCAATGGCACAAGGTGTACTGACCGGAAAGTACCTTCCAGGAAAAAAGGCGCCAGCAGGCTCTCGCGCAACTGACAAGGGCAGCGGAGCAAACATGATCAAGGGCTGGATGCGTGATGAGGTTTTAGAAGCTGTTCAAAAGCTTAAGCCGATCGCAGATCAAGCAGGACTATCAATGTCTCAGTTGGCTATTGCCTGGGTTTTGCAAAATCCAAATGTCTCCAGCGCAATTATGGGAGCTACAAAACCAAAGCAGGTAAAGGAAAATGTGAAGGCAGCTGGCGTAAAGCTAGATGCTGAAATCATGAAGGCGATCGATAACGCACTAGGTAGTTTGCCAGAGCGTGATCCTAAGAAAAATGAAAGTCCGAACCCTCGGGCTTAATTAATCGCTTCGCCAACCTTTACTTGTGGGTGTGGGGCTCTCAAGCGTCGCATCTGAGTTGAACGCAACCAGGCATACATTCCAAGACCCTTGGTAGATGTTCCTGGAAACTTTGTTTCGACTGCTTTGCGAACTTTGCGGGAAAGAAAGAAACCATCAATAACAGCGATGATCAGTACCGCATACATCAATGCAACAGCTGCAATCTGAATTGCTGCGATTGGGAAGAGTGTTAGAACTAAGACAATAAAGATGATTGGCAAAAAGTATTCACCGATAGAACGCCGTGAATCTACAAAGTTTCTAACATAGCGACGGGCTGGACCTTTATCTCGAGCAGGAAGAGCTGCCTCTTCGCCGCGAAGATAAGCGGCACGATGTGCCACACGGTTTTCACGGGCTAGCGCTTTTGATGCTCGCTTCTGATCCTTGGTAACGATAGGGGCCAAGGTTGAAACCTTGCGCTTTGATTCAGCTTCTTTTCGCTTTGGGGTTGGACGACCCTTGCCTTCATTGCTTGTCATGGGGCAACTATAGAGCCCGACTCTGTTTCCGCTCGACTCGCAACAGGGGTGGTCGGGGAGTAGGATTACCGCTGAAGGTCAATAGAGGAGAGCATTAATGACTACAGAGGCAACAACAAACACAGGAATTCTTCTTACAGATGTAGCCGCTTCTAAGGTGGCCGCACTGTTAGCTCAAGAGGGTCGCGATGACCTCAATCTGCGTGTAGCTGTTCAACCTGGTGGCTGCTCAGGACTTAAGTACCAGTTGTACTTTGATGATCGCAACATGGATGGCGATATCGTGCGCGAGTTTGGTGCCGTCAAGGTAATCACAGACAAGATGTCTGACCCATATCTTTCAGGTGCAACAATTGATTTTGTCGACACCATCGAAAAGCAAGGCTTCACAATCGATAATCCAAATGCGCAAGGTTCTTGTGCCTGCGGCGATTCCTTTAACTAAATAACCTCCTTTTAGACATTAGGATCCCTACATGAAAATTGGTGTAGCGGGTTCGGTAGGTCTTGATCATTTGATGACTTTCTCTGGAAAGTTCACCGAGTCACTCGTTGCTGGTTCATTGGAAAAGGTTTCACTAAGTTTTCTCGTAGATAGCCTTGATGTGCGACGTGGTGGTTGCGCAGCAAATATCGCCTATGGAATGGGTGTTCTTGGCCTCAATCCAATTTTGATTGCAGCTGTTGGTAAGGACTGGGCTGATTATGAAGCATGGCTTTCACGTCACGGGGTCGATACCTCTCACGCATTGGTCTCAACTACTTTGCACACCGCACACTTTGTAGTGACAACAGATCAAGATCTCAACCAGATCGCCTCATTCTTTCCAGGTGCGATGTCAGAGGCGCGCAATATTGAACTCTCTCCGATTATGGAAAAAACCGGTCGCTTGGACATGATGGTGATTTCACCAGATGACCCAGAAGCGATGTTGCGTCACTCTGAAGTCTGCCGGCAATTAGGTATCGCATTTGCCGCTGATCCTTCACAACAGATGGCGCGCATGTCAGGTGATGAGATCAAGATGCTGATCGATGGTGCTTCTTATCTATTTCTCAATGAGTACGAGTTAGCTTTGGCGATGCAGAAAACCGGCTGGAGCGATCGCGAGATTCTGGAGCGAGTCAAGTACCGAGTTGTCACACTTGGTTCACAGGGTGCAAAGGTAGAAAGTGCGGCAGGGGAGTTTGTTCAAGTTACCTGCCCTCAAGAAAAATCTAAGACCGATCCGACAGGTGTTGGTGACTCATTCCGTTCAGGATTTATTGCAGGACTTGCCTGGGGTCTTTCTCATGAGCGATGTGCCCAACTGGGAGCGCTAATTGCTACCTATGTCATCGAAACCCTGGGAACTCAGGAGTATCGATTTACCAAGGAAGAGTTCGTGGCCCGCTTTGAAGAGGCGTACGGCAAGGAAGCAGCCAGCGAGATCTCGCAGCACCTCAAGTAATGTGAGCAGTGCCACCCCTTCTTCAGATTGGGCTGGTGCCACGCTCAAGCCG
>JBFYOY010000070.1:0-6729 GCA_041303575.1 Actinomycetes bacterium | reverse complement strand
GAAATCGGCACGCTTTTCGACTTACCTTCATCTGACCTCTAGACTCTGCGCCTATGTCTACAACAACGAAACCAACAAAGACCAGCTCTCGTCCTGGACGATCTTTGGCAATTCTTGGCCTCATCCTCATCTCGATGGTGGGTCTAGTTTTCCTTCAAGATTCGAAAAGCCTTCAGCTAGGTTTGGATCTACGTGGCGGTACTTCGGTAACTCTGCAGCCTCGAATTGCACCAGGTGAAGAGGGCAGTGTTACTAGTGATGCGATTGACCAGGCGGTCTCCATTATTCGCCAACGTGTTGACTCGCTCGGTGTAGTTGAATCAGAGGTAACCGCTCAAGGTAGCGGTACTAATCGTCAAATTGTAATCTCGGTACCAGGAGATACAGGTCGACGAGTTGTTGATTTAGTTGGACAGACAGCTGAGCTACGTTTCCGTCAGGTGCTTGCGTCTGGTGCGGGATTTCCAGCAACAGCAGATGCCGCGGCAACTCCAGCAGCTGGTGTTAGCGCTGAAGTAAATGCGAAGTTTGCAGCACTTGATTGCACTAAGCCAGAAAATCTCCAGGGAACATCATCAGATTTGCCATCAGATGTTCTAGTTACCTGTGATCGTGCAGGGGGTTCAAAATACATTCTTGCTCCTGCAGAGGTTTTGGGTCGACAGATTTCTTCAGCATCTGCAGGCCTCGATACTCAGGCTGGTAGTGCTTGGTTTGTAAGCCTTGAATTTGATAACGAAGGAACATCTGCTTTTGGTGCGCTAACTTCAAGAGTGACATCTCTGCCAGAGCCAACTAATCAAGTTGCGATTGTTCTAGATGGTCTAGTTGTTTCATCGCCACGAATCACAGAGGCGATTCCATCAGGAAATGCACAGATCACCGGAAGCTTCACACAGTTGGAAGCTCAGGATCTTGCAAATGTCCTCAAGTATGGTGCCCTTCCACTTGCATTTGATCGTGGAGAAGTGCAGCAAGTTTCTCCAACGCTAGGTGCTGATCAGCTTAACGCTGGTGTGCTCGCTGCAGGTTTGGGTATGTTGTTGGTAATCATCTTTACCCTGCTCTATTACCGAGCATTAGGTTTCGTCACCGTTGCATCCTTGGGTGTTGCGGCGATTATGTTGTATGCGCTGATCCTGCTCATGGGTCAATGGATCGGCTTCACCCTTACATTGGCTGGTATTGCAGGTGCAATTACAGCCATTGGTGTTACCGCTGACTCATTTATCGTTTACTTTGAACGTGTTAAGGATGAGATGCGAGAGGGCAGATCATTGCGGACTGCGGCTGAGACAGGTTGGGTTCGTGCCCGTCGCACTATTCTGATCGCTGACTTTGTTTCGATTATCGCAGCTGTACTTCTCTACATCTTCTCAGTTGGTGGAGTTCGTGGTTTTGCCTTTACTTTGGGCTTAACAACACTTATTGACTTGATCATCATCTTCCTGTTCACCAAGCCAGCACTTGTCTTAGTTTCTCGAAGCAAGTTCTTTAACTCAGGTCATCCTCTCTCAGGTTTCTCGCCTAAGAGTCTGGGACTAGCCGTTGCGAAGGAGGCATAAAGTGTCAAAGTTTTCAGGTTTAGGTGGACGTCTCTATCGCGGCGAGACCTCAATTAACTTCATCGGTAACCGACGTCGTTGGTACGGTCTTTCAGGTTTCTTTGTTCTGCTTTCAATCGGAGCTTTGGCGATTCAGGGATTAAGTCTCGGAATCGAGTTCAAGGGCGGATCATCTTTTACTGTAAATACCTCCAGCCCTTCAGTTGCTGAGGCAAGAGAAGCGGTGCAGGAAGCTGGCATTACTAGCGGTGCAATTGTTCAACTAGTTGGCGATGACAAGGTTCGTGTTCAGACCGAAGCTTTAGATGCTGCTGAGAACAACGCGCTTCAAGATGCTTTGGCGGCCAAGTTTTCAGTAAGTGCGGCAAACATCGATACTCAAATCATTGGTCCATCATGGGGTAAAGAGATCACGCGTAAAGCCCTGTACGGATTGTTTGGCTTCCTGTTAGTTGTAATGATTTATCTCGCTATGGCGCTTGAGCCAAAGATGGCAATCTCTGCAATCGTTGCCGTTATTCACGATGTTTTCATTACGGTAGGTATCTACGCACTGGTCGGATTTGATGTTACCCCTGCAACCATTATCGGTTTCTTAACGATTTTGGGTTACTCGCTGTATGACACGGTAGTTGTCTTCGACAGAGTGAGGGACAATACAAAATCCATCACCTCTACCTCAACAAAAACCTATTCACAAGCGGTTAACTTGGCGGTCAATCAGACAATCGTTCGCTCAGCGAACACTTCAATCGTCGCGATCTTGCCAGTGGCGGCAATCTTGTTTGTGGGTGCAGGTCTACTTGGCGCTGGAACTCTCAAAGACCTTTCGCTTGCCCTCTTCATTGGTTTGATAGTTGGAACATACTCATCGATCTTCATCGCACCTGCGGTTCTAACTCAGCTACGCGAGAAGGAGCCTGCGTTGCAAGCTCTGACCAAGCGAGTAGAGGCACGCACTCCATCAACAGCGAGTTCGGTATCAACTGGAACGCCAGCTGCCGCTGTGAATGGCCGCGGTCCTCGTAACCAACCAAAGCGTAAAGGTCGTAAGTAAGGTCATTTGTGGATACTTTGATAGCACCAGTAATTAGTGCTCTCAAAGAAAACCATGCCTCGGTAAATCAGGAAGAGGTATCACGTGCATTTGAAGTAGCACGTGATGCCCACGAAGGTCAGCTTCGTAAATCAGGTGAACCGTACATAACCCATCCAGTTGCTGTTGCTGAAATCTTGGCACACTTGGGGCTCAATCCCGCAACAATCATCGCAGCCTTGTTGCATGACACCGTCGAAGATACTCAGTACTCAATTGCGCGGTTGCGTCTTGATTTTGGCGATGAAATTGCAAACCTAGTTGATGGTGTCACTAAGTTAGACAAACTCACCTATGGGCCTACAGCTGAGGCTGAGACGGTTCGTAAGATGGTTATTGCGATGTCCCGAGACATTCGAGTTCTTGTGATCAAGCTAGCCGATCGACTGCATAACGCTCGCACCTGGAAGTTTGTATCTGCCGAAAGTGCTTCACGTAAAGCTCGTGAGACATTGGATATTTATGCACCTCTTGCACACCGTTTGGGAATGAATGCGATCAAGTGGGAACTTGAGGACCTCTCCTTTGAAGTTCTAGAGCCAAAGAAGTTTGAAGAGATTTCTCGTTTAGTAGCTGAGCGTTCTCCATCTCGGGACAAGTTAACTGAAGAGGTAATCTCTTTAGTTACAGAGGATTTGGCGCGCGATAGCATCGAGGCAACAGTTACAGGTCGCAAAAAACACTTCTTCTCGGTGTATCAAAAGATGGTTGTCCGAGGACGTGACTTTAACGATATTTATGATCTTGTAGGCATTCGCGTTCTAGTAAATGATGTTCGCGATTGCTACGCGGTTTTAGGTTCTATTCACGCTCGATGGAGTCCTGTTCCGGGACGTTTCAAAGATTACATCGCAATGCCTAAGTTCAACCTGTATCAATCTCTTCATACAACAGTTATTGGCCCAACTGGAAAAGCAATTGAAATTCAAATTCGTACCTATGACATGCATGCTCGAGCGGAGTTCGGTATCGCTGCGCATTGGAAGTATAAGCAGGGTCCAGAAAACTCAGATTCATCACCTGAGATGTTATGGCTTCGCCAATTGCATGAATGGCAAAAGGAGACTGAAGATCCATCTGAGTTCCTTGAGGCGTTGCGCTTTGATTTAGGTTCACCCGAAGTCTTTGTATTCACGCCTAAGGGCAGCGTAGTTGCGCTACCGGGTGGATCAACTCCGGTGGACTTTGCATTCTCGGTACATACTGATGTGGGACTTCGTTGCGCCGGCGCCAAGGTAAATGGTCGGCTAGTGCCCCTGGAGTCTCGATTGAATAATGGCGATGTTGTTGAGATCGTAACTAACAAGAGTGAATCTGCAGGACCTAGTCGAGATTGGCTTAACTTTGTAAAGAGCCCACGTGCTCGATCCAAGATCAAAGCTTGGTTTAGTAAGGAGCGTCGCGAAGAGGCAATCGATGCTGGACGTGAATCTATTGCTCGACAAATGCGCAAGGCGGGCTTGCCGCTTCAAAAGATCTTTGCTGGGCATTCACTTCTGGAGTTAGCTCACGATCTACGGTATTCAGATATTGACGGTTTGTATTCAGCTGTGGGGGATGGGCATGTTTCGGCAGCATCCATCATCGACAAACTGGTTGCTTCTATGGGTGCAGAGGATTCTCATCCAGAGCCAACGATGGATGTTTTACCAAACCGCGCACCAACAACCCGTCGCTCAAGCAATGCAGTTGATGTAGAAGGCGCCGATGATGTTCTAGTTAAGTTGGCGCGATGCTGCACACCTGTTCCAGGCGATGTGATCATGGGATTCATTACCAAGGGCAGCGGAGTTTCAATCCATCGTGCCGACTGTAGCAACGCCTTAGATTTACAGAAACATCAATCTGATCGTGTTGTAAATGTGAAATGGAGAAGCGGCGCAGCTTCGATCTTTTTGGTCAATATCCAAGTTGAAGCCCTTGATAGAGCCTCTTTACTTGCAGATGTAACCCGCACATTGTCTGAGCAACATGTAAATATTTTGAGTGCAGCGGTTAGTACATCAAAGGATCGCACAGCATTTTCTCGCTTCACCTTTGAAATGGCAGATGCCACGCACTTGGATGCTGTTTTAGCAGCGGTGCGAGGTATTGAAGGTGTTTACGATGTTTACAGAACAACCAACAACTAATTCAAAGAAACCAATTTGAATTAGTTGAACTCTGCAAGACTCTTTTCTGCTTCTGCAAGCCACACCTTACGAGCTGCTGCAGATTCAGCCGCTTCAGTAGCCTTCTTGGTGTTTCCGCTGGCAGCAAACTTTTCCGCAGCCTTTTCATAGCTAGCGATTGAATCAGTCAACTGAGCGACAACCTCTTGGGCGCGCTTCTTTGCAGCAGGATCTGTCTTGCGCCAAACTTCAGCCTCTGCCTCTTTGATGGCAAACTCAACCGCAGCTACACGAGAATCTAATGCTGCTCGCTTATCGCGGTGAGTCATTCCGATTCGCTCCCAAGAACGCATTAGCTCATTGAGCGATTTGCGTGCTTCCTTCACATCGCTGATTGGAAGCAGCGCCTCGATCTTTGGAAGAAGCTCTTCACGCTTTACAAGATTTGCAGCCATAGTTACATCACGCTTTTCAAGATCTGCGTTTTTGGCTGTGAAGAATTGATCCTGCGCCGCCTTAAAACGAGACCACAACTTTGCGTCATCATTTTTCTTGCCGCGGCCAGAGGCCTTCCACTGATCCATAAGTACCTTGAAGCGCTTAGCTGTTGGGACCCATTCAGTAGATGTTGCCAACTTCTCCGCCTCTTCAACAATCTTCTTCTTTGCATCTGCAACAACTGATTGAGTTGCCTCAAGGGATGCGAAATGAGTGCGACGACGCTTATCAAACTTGTTGCGAGAAGATGAGAATCGCTTCCAGAGGTCGGCATCTGCCTTCTTATCTAGACGAGGCGCAGCCTTCCATTCATCAAGCAACACCTTAAGACGATCTCCAGTTGCTTTCCAGCTCTCTGAAAGCGCAAGAGACTCAGCCTCTGCAACAATCTTTTCCTTCTCCACCAAAATTTGTTCACGGCGAGCCGCCTTTGCCGCTGATTCTGCCGCCTTCTTCGCTTCGTAGGCTTCACGATGTCCTTCAATCAATGGTTCAATCTGTTCCACAGATGCTGCTAGCGCATCGAGGTCGCCGACTCCATTGAGATCCTTTACCTGCTCACGCAATTTCTTAACCGCGGCATATGCATCAGATGGAACCATCGCACCACTTTTAATGCGCGCAGCTAGGAGTACAACCTCGCCTGCCAAAACCTCAAACTTGCGAACGAAGTAAGCCAATGCTTCTTCAGCGCTCTTGCCAGGGTATGAACCAACAGCTTTTTCTCCAGAAGGTGTACGAACATAAACTGTTCCATCTTCTGCTACTCGACCAAATGCCGAAGGATCTCCGATTAACGCACTTGCTGCGCTTGCCTGTTGTGGGAAATTCATATCTGTCATGAGAGTGATCCTTTCAGCGCGTTACCTTTTTCATGAGGCTCGCTATAAGTGTGCGTTGCTCAGAAGATTTGGTGCTTCTAAGCGTGGGTCGAGTGTGGATTGCTAGGTCAAAAGGTACCCTGTCTCATGGTTCGAGCGTCAATCGGGCCACAATTGAGCGTGAAATTCGGGGGTGGGGAGATTGCTGATCGACTCATTTGCCGCCCCTATGTTTGCCACCAATTGTTATGTGCTGGCACCTGGTCGAAATAGCGAGTGCGTAGTGATTGACCCTGGCATGCCTGATGTTTCTGCTCAGTTAGAGGAGATGTTGAAAAAAAATAACCTCAAACCTGTCGCTGTTATCGCAACTCATGGCCATCTTGATCACACCTTCTCTATTCAGCCGATCGCAGATGGATACTCAATTCCTGCCTATATCCATAGCGAAGATCGCGCTTATTTGAGTGCGCCTGAAAAATTGCTTAGCGCAGAGTTTTCCTCAACTGTTGCTGAGATGAAATTTGTAGAACCCGCTCAAGTGCTTGAGCTAAAAAATGGAGAGGTCATCAACCTGGTGGGTCTTTCCTTTAAAGCGATTCATGCCCCAGGTCATACTCGTGGCTCATTGATGTTTG
>JBFYOY010000069.1:0-5063 GCA_041303575.1 Actinomycetes bacterium | reverse complement strand
ATCACACCGATCCCAGCGTTGTGTAAGGCATCAACTAAGAATTTGAATTCATCTGGTGAACCAAAACGTGAAGTCGGAGCAAAAAATGAGGTTACTTGATAACCCCACGAAGGACCGTATGGATGTTCGGTAACTGGCAAAAACTCAACATGTGTAAAGCCTTGTTGTTGAATGTAATCAACTAACTCTGTTGCAAGCTCTTTATAGCTCAAGCCAACCTTCCATGAACCAAGATGAACTTCATAGACAGAGACTGCAGCGCGCCATGGCTGAAACTGTGATCGCTCTTGGATCCATGAGCTGTCATTCCACACATAACTGGACTCTTCAACAACTGACGCGGTCAGTGGTGGAATTTCAGTTGCTCTGGCCATTGGATCTGCGTGATCCACCCATGCTCCATCAATTCCACACACTGCAAACTTGTACTTGGTTCCGGCGCCAATATCGGCAATAAAGATCTCCCATATACCGGAAGATCCAATGCGATGCATCTGATGCGAGTTGCGATCCCAGAAATTGTGATCACCAATTAAAGAAACTGCTTGGGCGTTCGGTGCCCACACTGAAAAAGCAGTGCCCAGCAATGCTCCGGTATCATCACGCTTAACTTGTGCTCCTAGCGCTTTCCATAACTGCTCATGGCGACCCTCGGCGATCAAATACAGGTCAAGCTCGCCTAGAGATGAGTGCGGGTTGAGATAAGAAGCAGGTTGAGGGTTGTTCTCACCTTGTCCTCTAAAGAACTTCGAGAATACGCCCACTTTAAATCTTTACCGAAACAATATGAGCAACTTTTCCAACAGGCCTTGTTGGATTAAGTGATACAAATGTGTGAGGATTCCAGGTTAATGAGGCGCCATCAAGTAAATCCTTAACCTCAAACTCATTTGCGTTAAAGCCAAGTGCATCCATATTCCAATGAACCGTTGCTCCTTGGGCAAAGCTAGGGTCAAGATTTACAACCACAAGGATTAAATCATTACCTTCGCGCTTTGAATAAGCGATGATGGCATCAGAATCGGTGTCATGGAAGGTTAAGTTACGAAGACGTTGTAGGGCTGGATGTGCCTTGCGAATCGCATTTAGCTGTGCGATAAACGGTGCAAGGGTTAAAGCCTTCTTGGTTGCTCCATCCCAATCGCGCACCTTAATTTCATACTTTTCTGAATCCATATACTCCTCGCCACCTTCTTTGAAGGCGCGGTGTTCATACAACTCGTAGCCGGCATACATTCCCCACGACGGAGTTAATGTCGATGCTAAAACTGCACGCAATGCAAACATTGCAGGGTTTCCACTTTGCAAATGGAATGGGTTGATATCTGGAGTATTGACCCAAAAGTTAGGTCTAAAGAATGCGCTAGTTCCTTGTGCTACTTCACGCCCATAATCTGTGAGCTCCCACTTACTGGTGCGCCAGGTGAAGTAGGTATAGGACTGATGGAAGCCAGCTTTGCCAAGGGCATGCATCATGGCTGGACGGGTAAAGGCTTCAGCTAAGAAAACCACCTCTGGGCTTTCGGCATGCACAATTGCAAGTAAGTCCTGCCAGAAGTGAACCGGCTTTGTATGTGGATTATCTACTCGGAAAATCTTCACTCCCTTAGAAACCCACAAACGAATTACCCGTAAAACCTCATCGCGGATACCTACGTAATCATCATCAAAGTTAATGGGATAAATATCTTGATACTTCTTGGGAGGATTTTCAGCGTAGGCGATACTTCCGTCGGCGCGCTTGTTAAACCATTCTGGGTTGCTCTTTACCCAAGGATGATCAGGTGAAGTCTGTAGCGCCAGATCCATTGCAATCTCAAGCCCTTGCTTACCGGCAGCCTTAACAAAATCCTCAAAATCCTTCATTGTTCCTAATGCTGGATTGATTGCATCATGGCCACCATCAGCGTTTCCGATCGCCCATGGAACTCCGCAATCATCGGCCTTAGCATCTAATGTGTTGTTCTTGCCTTTGCGGTGTGCAATTCCGATTGGGTGAACCGGTGGAAGGTACAAAACATCAAAACCCATTGCAGCAACGCCAGCTAATCTCTTTGTTGCGGTTGCAAATGTTCCGCTGACTACAGTGCCATCTGGGTTGCGTACCGAACCTTCACTGCGTGGAAAGAACTCATACCAAGAACCAACAAGTGCGCGATCACGGTCTGCGCGGACTGGATATTTCTCAGATTCCCCGGTGACTGTGCGATATTGCGAAGTACTAGAAGCTTTTACTACAAAGAAAAAATCACCTTCAGCTGGAACGGTAAATTGACCTTCATATCGATCTGTTCCGGGCCAACGCTCAACGAGTGGCTGACAATCAACCATCTTCTCTTTTGCGTTATATAGACAAACCTCGGCTGTAAGTGTTTCGTGGCCTTCAATAATGATTGTTACTGAAACCGAAATGCTCTCTTTTGCTATCGCCTTTACCGCAACAAATTCTCCCCCGAAGTAAACCGCGGGGGAGATATCTGTGATTGGAATTCTAGAGATCAACCCGATCCTTCTGTATTGCCAGCATCTGCAGCTGAGACATCATGGATACGATACTTATCCATTGCCTGCGTGACAATGCTTTGCTTGATTTCACCTTGGTTACAGAGTTGCTGCAACACGGCGATCGCGATTGATTCTCCATCAACCTTGAAGTGACGGCGAAGCGCGCCACGGGTATCAGAGAGACCAAAGCCATCTGTTCCTAGTGAGTAGAAAGGACGATCAACCCAAGGAGCGACCTGATCCTGTACCGCGCGCATGAAATCGCTAACCGCAACAACAGGACCCTTTGTGTGAGCTAACTTCTTGGTGATGTAAGCGCTGCGACGATCTGTTGGATTGAGCAGATTGTGGCGATCGGTTTCAAGACCATCGCGACGTAGCTCATTCCATGAAGTTACAGACCACACTGAAGCGTTTACGCCCCAATCATCTGCAAGAAGTTGTTGAGCCTTCATCGCCCAGTTAACTCCAACACCTGAAGCCAAGATCTGTGCATTCTTCTTACGTGAAGCCTTTGCTGGGGAGTACAGGTAAATACCCTTGAGCAATCCATCAACATCTAGATTTTCAGGCTCTGCTGGATGCACATAAGGCTCGTTGTAAACAGTTAGGTAGTAGAAAATGTTCTCGCTGTTTTCACCGTACATACGACGTAGACCATCTTTAACAATGTGGCCAAGCTCGTAAGCAAAGGCAGGATCATAAGAAACCACAGCTGGGTTAGTTGCTGCAAGAAGATGTGAATGGCCATCTTCGTGCTGTAAACCTTCACCATTAAGTGTTGTACGACCAGCGGTTGCACCAATAACAAATCCACGAACCAATTGATCAGCAGCTGCCCAGAAAGCATCTCCTGTTCGTTGGAAACCAAACATCGAGTAGAAGATGTACATAGGAATCATTGGCTCATCATGAGTTGAGTATGAAGAACCAACAGCGGTAAATGAGGCTACAGAGCCTGCCTCATTGATACCTTCATGAAGGATTACACCAGAAGTTGATTCCTTGTAAGAGAGCATCAATTCACGGTCTACAGCTGTGTACTGCTGACCATGCGGAGAGTAGATCTTCATCGTTGGGAACAATGAATCCATACCAAAAGTACGTGCCTCATCAGGAATGATCGGAACAATTCGGTTACCCAAACCTGGATCCTTAACGAGATCCTTCAACATACGCACAAATGCCATTGTTGTTGCAATCTCTTGTTGTCCAGAACCGCGCTTTACTGACTCGTAAACAGAGTCAACTGGCATTGTTAATGGACGAGACTTTGCACGACGGCGAGGAATTGATCCACCAAGCTCTGCGCGACGTTCTGCCAAGTACTTAGCCTCTGGCGAATCATCTGCCGGCTTGTAATAAGGAGGTAGATACTTATCTAACTTCTCATCTGGAATATCCAAGTGCAATGTGTCGCGGAACTTCTGAATATCTTCCAGCGTCATCTTCTTCATCTGGTGGGTTGAGTTACGACCTTCAAAGTGAGAACCAAGAGTCCAACCCTTAACTGTCTTAGCCAAAATTACTGTTGGGCGACCATTCTTTTGTGTTGCAGCTGTGTAAGCAGCAAATAGCTTCTGGTAATCATGACCACCACGCTTGAGGTTCCAGATTTGATCATCAGACCAATTAGCAACCATCGCTGCTGTACGTGGATCGCGACCAAAGAAGTTATCGCGGACATACTTTCCAGATTCAGCCTTGAATGTTTGATAATCACCATCAAGGGTTTCATTCATAATCTTTACAAGTGCGCCTTCACGATCCTGCGCCAAAAGTGGATCCCAGCCACGGCCCCACACAACCTTAATAACATTCCAGCCAGCGCCACCAAAGATTGATTCAAGCTCTTGAATGATCTTGCCATTTCCACGAACCGGACCATCAAGGCGCTGCAAATTACAGTTAATAACAAAGGTTAAGTTGTCTAACTTCTCGCGGGTTGCAAGACCAATTGCACCCAATGTGTCGACCTCATCCACTTCACCATCGCCAAGGAATGCCCAAACATTTTGATCACTTGTGTCTTTGATTCCACGGTTATGCAAATAGCGGTTGTAACGCGCTTGGTAAATCGCATTCAAAGGTCCGATACCCATCGAAACAGTTGGGAACTGCCAAAAATCTGGCATCAAACGTGGGTGCGGATAAGAAGAGAGTCCGCCACCTTGATGTGAAAGTTCTTGACGGAAACCATCTAGTTGATTTTCAGTTAAGCGACCTTCCAGAAATGCGCGTGCATACATTCCGGGACTTGCATGTCCCTGGAAGAAGATCTGATCTCCACCACCTGGGTGATCCTGTCCGCGGAAGAAGTGGTTGAATCCAACTTCATACAAGGCTGCAGATGATGCATAAGTCGAAATGTGTCCACCAACGCCAACACCTGGACGTTGTGCGCGGTGAACCAGCATTGCTGCGTTCCAGCGGTTGATTCGGCGAATCTTTCTTTCTAGATCTTCATCACCAGGAAACTTTGCTTCATGCTCTGGCGGAATCGTATTGATGTAGTCGGTGGTGCGAAGCGATGAGATTCCTACATTTCGCTCTCTGGC
>JBFYOY010000068.1:0-10865 GCA_041303575.1 Actinomycetes bacterium | reverse complement strand
GTTGCACAGTTGCGGTAACGGTTTTCAGGTTCTGCAGTTGCATATGCCAAACGCTCAGTCTCAGTCAGATTTACACGGACCTCAATACATTCAGCAGGTGCGATGTATCCCTGTGCTTCAATCTCTTTCCAGGGAACATCAAAGCGCTTTGGTCCAATAAGTGAAAAGACCTCGCCCTCCATTCCATCTTCGCGAACCAAGGTTGCTGTTAGCCCTAAGCGGCGACGGGATTGAATATCAGCGGTAAAGCGGAAGATTGGTGCAGGCAATAAGTGCACTTCATCGTAAATAATCAAACCCCAGTCATATGAATCAAAGAGATCAAGGTGGGCGTACACGCCATTTTTCTTCTTTGTCATTACTTGGTAAGTCGCAATAGTTACAGGGCGGATCTCTTTCTTTGATCCTGAATACTCGCCTATCTCATCCTCATTTAATGAGGTGCGCTTTAAAAGCTCATCACGCCATTGGCGTGCAGCCACGGTATTAGTTACCAAGATAAGTGTGGTCGCTTTTGCATGAGCCATCGCAGCTGCGCCAACAATTGTCTTTCCTGCACCACATGGAAGAACTACAACTCCAGAACCACCATGCCAAAAACCTTCAGCGGCTAACTCTTGGTAAGGGCGGATTTTCCAATCCTTTTGCTGCAATGAAATTTCATGGGCTTGACCATCTACATAACCTGCAAAATCCTCTGCAGGCCAACCCAGTCGCAATAGCGATTGTTTAATTTGCCCACGTTGGCTTGGCAATACGGTAATTGTTTCAGCATCAATACGAGCACCTAACAGCGGAGCAATCTTCTTTGCGCGGATTACCTCTTCAAGCACCGCAGTATCTGTTGTTACCAAAATCAATCCGTGTACTGGATCCATCTCAAGTCGCAAACGTCCGTAACGAGACATTGTTTCTGCAACATCAATAAGAATTGAATGTGGAACCGCGTAACGTGAGTACTTAATTAATGTATCGATTACCTGCTCTGCATCATGTCCTGCAGCACGCGCATTCCATAAACCAAGAGGTGTTAAACGATAGGTATGGATGTGTTCAGGTGATCGCTCTAATTCAGCAAAGGGAGCGATTGCTCGTCGACATTCAACAGACATTGGATGGTCGATATCGAGCAGAAGCGTCTTGTCGCTCTGAACAATTAGTGGACCATCACTCATTAAGTAAATCCTTTATTAGCGCATGTAATAGCTTGCTGCGATCTTCAAGGGTACTGATGTCTACCCATTCATGCGCGGCGTGAGCGCCATCTCCAACTGCTCCAAGACCATCTAGTACCTGTGCACCTGCTGCAGCGGCAAAGTTTCCATCACTTGCTCCACCAACAGAGGCATGCCCAAGAGGAGCCATGCCTAGCTCTTTGGCAACCTTTTCTGCGCGCTCATATAAAGCCATAGTTGAAGATGTTTCTAAAGGTGGTCGGTTGAAGCCGCCAGTTATTTCATAACGTGCAGCTGGATTAACCGGCATTAAAGCCTTTATCGCTGCATCAACACGTTGTAGATCCGCCATCGAGAAAGAGCGGATATCAATATCAAGAACTGCAAGATCTGGAACTGTGTTGGTTGTATTGCCAGCGTGCAATGTCGTTGGAACAACAGTTGTTCCATGCTCTGGATTCTCCATTGCAGCGATCGCTAAAACAGCGTGTGCAATTTCAGTTGTGGCATTAACGCCTTTCTCAGGTTCAAGTCCAGCATGCGATGCCTTGCCATGAATCTTGACCTGGTACATCGCTGTACCTTTTCTTCCAGTCTTAACTTTTCCATTTAGTGTTGCTTCTAAAACTAAAACAGCTTTTGCCTTTGCAGAAATCTCTTTGATGAACTCTTTACTAGTTGCACTTCCGGTTTCTTCATCAGTGGTTGCAACAAGTGCTGCACCTTCAGTGATTCCCTTCATTGCATACAAAGCCTGAATAAACCCAGCCTTCATATCAAAGACTCCGGGGCCACGAGCCGCCGTTCCTTCAACCTGCCATACCGGAGTAAATGAACCCTTTGGCCAAACTGTGTCTAAGTGCGCAAGAACAATTACCTCGGGGTTATCAGATCCCCACCAAAAAACAGGGCGACCATTTACTTCACGGATTTGCGCTGGTGCTCCTAAGACGCGAGTAGCAATTTCATTTGCTAACGCAATTACATCGCGGCATGACTGAAGATCTTCAGTTGGGGATTCCAACTTCACTAACGCTTCTAGGTCTGCCAACATGGGTTAAGTCTATAGCGGGGCTACGCCGGTGATACGTGGAATTCTGAAGGATTGAACCTCGCCAGTAGCGTGATCTCGGGCGATTAGCGCCCCAGCGCTGATGCGGATTGGATCGATGATTCGATGGGTAACTCCACCATTGTTATCGGCATAGCCAATAGAAAGGGTTTTCTCATCAATAATAAACTGATTGAGAACCTCCATCGTTTCATTGGCTGTTGTTCGAGGCAGTTGTCCAAGAGCTTCACTTGCAACTTGGCGAAGCTTTGATTGACGATGTGTTGATTTTTCACCGGTACGCAAAACCCGAATCGCAGCACTGATTACTTCAGGTGTTGGTTCCTCTATCTCACCGATGATTCGCGGCGGTCTTGGCTTTGCCATCGCACGGTTTGATTTAGGGCCGGTAAGAATCATTCCATTGGCAGATTCACCTGCAGGAAGATATCCGGCATCACGCAAAACGCGCATGGCATCGGTCGCATCCATATCGCAGATAACAACCTCTGGTGCGATCCGTCGTAATGAAAGTAGTTCAAGCTTTTTGTCATTCATGATTTGTGAAATTAAAGCGGTATCTTCGCAGCGAATAAATGAGGATGTATTTCCAACACGAAGCTTGCCGTGCTTCTTTGCAACATCTGCAATCAAATACTCCAATGGTTGTGGCATCGGAGTCTTTGAAGTTTTTGCCAAGAAACTCTTTATCTCATCACCGGTCTTGCCGTGATCTAAAGCCCTGCGAATCGTTGCTTCGGTAAATCGATAAACAGTTGCACCACCGCGACTTTCAATCTCAGCCATCATCGCCAAAGCCTGAGAGATCTCGTGCTCTAAAGGTCCAGGAGCGATTGCAGTGTTATCGCTTTGAATCAAGATGTGATCGACGGTCTTTGGTAAATCCTCATTAATCGAATTCAGATCCTCGCCGTTGAGGAACTCAAGACCAAACTTAGAGATCGCACCTTGTCCAGTTATGCCAAGCCATTCAGCTTCGCGCAGGGTCCATTCCGCTAACTCTTCCTGCAGAGATGAGTTTCTGCGGACAGGAGCACGCCAGGACAAAAGCTCTTTGAAGCTATTCCATTCTGGTGCAAGGCCAGGGTTTTCACGTAGGAGATCCAGGGTTAGTGCACGCACGCGGGCTGCATTTACTCGATCAAGCTCTGGTCCAAGAGCTGCAACATTCTTTGCCTCAGCACGTCCTACTAAGCCGCTGACTCGAGATGTAATCAACCATTGCGATGCAAGCATCTGCCATCTATCTGCAGGAGTTTGCATCAACCAGATATCAAACTTGTTGCTTGGCAAGATTCGCTCATCTGCATCAATACTTACTAACGAAGCAAGGTAGGCAAGCTCAGCGATAAATGCCGCACAACTTTCATCCACACCCAAATGTGTCGAAACAACCTTTAACTCTCTGACTCCAAGTCCACCAGCACGTAAAGCATCAGCTGGTTCATCAGCCCAAAAGTTAAGCAACTCTTCGACCCATAGCAGAACAGTTGAAACATTTGCAATCGCTGCAAGATTAATCTGACGCTCATCTCGCTTGCTGCCAGCTAATTTTGGTTGTGCAACAAAACGTTCCTTATGAACCTTTCCGCCACGAAGATGAATTGCAACTTCGCGCGTGAGAATCACAGTTCGTTGATCTAGCGGAACAAGAAACTTCTTTTCTAGTAACCAAGCAACTCCGGGACCAGGGTTCTTGATATCCCCAACACTTCCTCGTGGAGGTCCCCACATAAGACGCTCAAGAACCTTTTTTGCATCCTCTGGGGCATCATCTAATTCTGCAAGCTTTAACTTGGCCATCGATGCAGGTCCCAGGCCAGCTGGCTCTGCGCCAATTACTTCACGCAACTGCGTTGGCAATCGCATTCCATCTTCAGATGGATAGATCAAACCAATCATTACTAAGTGCGCTAATGCAAACTTTGCCTCTTTTTCAGTAAGGGCAACTACTTGTTTTTCTGTAAATGGCTCATTAATTGATGCTGCAGCTTCAAGAACCTGGAACTGCCATTGGTTAAGAGAATCAATTGCGCGAGCAAGGCTTGGTGCAGAACATGCACGCACAGCAAGGGATGCAATATCTGAAGGAACAGGAGTAATCAGATCAGGGCGGGCATTAAATAAATTTAGGAAGGCAGCATCATCAACACTACGTAGGTAGTCGGAGAAGGAGCGCATTTCCATAACTTGCCTACATTACTGGCATAAGGGAACTTCTTGTTAATTAGCCTCTTCGCTTGCGCGGAGTAAGCCAGGTTCCGAGGGCGGCCAGACGAACAACCAAGGGGGAGATCGCCTTGCCAACAAAACGTGCTTTGCGAAAATCATGAATTGGCCAACCTTCAGCCATGGCACGCAAACTTAAAAGCGCATCAGGGTTAATCGCCGATGGATGCCCAACGCATTGCAACAAAGGTAAATCATTATTGCTGTCTGAAAAAGCAAAACAATCCTTAAGATCAAAACCCTTTTCTTTTGCAAGTGCGGTTACGGCAACCGCTTTTTCTTTTCCATGCAACAAGGCTCCATTCATTCTGCCTGTGTACGTGCCGTTTTCGATTTCAGCTTTACTGCCAAGTGCGCCGGTCAAACCTAATCGTTTTGCAATTAAGACAGCCATATCTTCTGGAGCTGCAGTAACTAAATAAACTTCAACACCCTCGGCAACTAAAGCTTGAGCGATATCAATTGTTCCTTGCCACATCGCAGGAGAGACATACTCATCATAAATTTCTTGAGCGATTGCTTCTATGTCTTTAACATTGTGGCCACCAATAAAATCGGTAGCTGCATCCTGAAATCTCTGAATCTCTTCTTTATTCTCTTTTCCTGTTAAGCGAAATCTCAGGTTGGCTAAAACAAATCGAGAGATATCCTTCTTGGTGAAGTAACCACGCTGGTACATACCTCGGCCCAAGAAGTAGATTGTTGAACCTCGAATAAGCGTGTTATCGACATCAAAGAAGGCAGCCCGTTTGCTCGTGAGTGCCATGTCACTACCCTAGCGATAGACGGGCATTACAGACGCTTTATGCTTTACCAATGAGTTCAACAGTCCACGTAGTACGCCACGGCGAAGTCCATAATCCAGAGAAGATTCTTTATGGACGTCAGCCTGGGTGGAGATTGTCTGAGCGTGGACAAGAGATGGCAAAGACAATCGGTGAATGGTCTAAGACATTAGATCTCGGCGCACTGCATGTCTCACCCCTGCAACGCGCACAGGAGACCGCTGCTCCAATCGCAGCTGCACACAATATTTCTATTACAACAGATGAACGCTTAATTGAAGCGGCAAACATTTTTGAGGGTAAGCCATTTGGTGTTGGAGATGGCGTTTTACGTCATCCGGCAGCCTGGAAGCATTTATGGAATCCATGGAAGCCTTCTTGGGGAGAACCATACGATGAGCAGATCAACCGAATGCTTGCTGCAATTTTTGCTGCACGTGAAGCGGCAAATGGAAAAGATGCAATCTGTGTTTCACATCAATTGCCGATTTGGATTTTAAGAAGTGCAATTGAAAATCGCCGCTTGCTTCATGATCCACGCAAGCGTGAATGCACCTTGGCTTCAGTAACAAGTGTTCACTTTGATGATGAAGGAATGATTTCAGGTTTGACTTACTCAGAACCTGCTCGTCATTTGTTGCCAGAGAAGAAGTAATGAAAAAACTCATCGTATTTATTGTTCTTGCATTTGCATTAACTGCATGCGGTGGGGGCGGAAGTTCCAGCTCTGAAGAAAGTTTTGTTTCGGGAGATGGTGCAACAACATACATAAAGATTTCAGATCGAAAGATTGCTCCAGCAATTACTGGCATGACACTTTCTGGCAAGAATTACACTTACTCGAAAGACCAAGTAGCGGTAGTTAACGTTTGGGCCTCTTGGTGCTCTCCATGTCGCGCTGAAGCTCCAACCTTGGTTGCACTGGCTAATAAGTACACAGATGTCGCCTTCATTGGTATTTTGACCAGAGACAACCCAGCCAACGCCGAAGCCTTCGAGCGTCGCTTCAAGATTCCATATCCAACGATTATTGATGACTCAATTCTTATTGGTTTTAAAGGCTCATTACCCGCAAATGCAATTCCTACAACGGTAATTTTGGATAAATCTGGACGTGTAGCTGCACGCATTTCTGGAGTAGTTACGGTTGCTTCGTTATCAGAGTTGATTGAAAAGGTGTCTGCAGAATGAAAGAGTTCTTTGTAGATCAGATCTTTTCCGGCTTCTTGATCACCGCTTTACCTTTCGCCTTTATTGCCGGAGTAATCTCCTTCCTTTCCCCGTGTGTGCTTCCTTTAGTCCCTGGATATCTTTCATTTGCAGCTGGATTTTCAGTTAACCGAGGCAAGGTATTTTTAGGATCCCTGCTCTTTGTTTTAGGTTTTAGCTTGGTTTTCATTTCATATGGTGCAGTTTTTGGCGGTTTAGGAAATCAACTCTCTGCAAATGAAGAGATAATTTCAAGGATTCTAGGAATCTTGACCATCTTTCTTGGCTTTGTTTTTTATGGGCGATTTCCTTTTTCACCAACAATTCGTCCAAAGATGCGAACAACTGGTGGCTTACTTGGCGCACCAATGCTCGGAATCCTTTTTGGTATTGGTTGGACACCATGCATCGGACCAGCACTTGCTGCGGTTCAAACCTTGGCCTTTCAAGAGTCAAGTGCGGTTCGAGGCGCGATTCTTTCATTTGGATACTGCTTAGGTTTGGGATTGCCATTTATTTTGTCTGGGTTGTCATTAGATAAATCAACAAAGCTTCGTTCATTGATTTATCGTCGCGGTGATTTGATTTCAAAAATCGGCGGCATCTTCTTGATAACCATCGGTTTATTGCAAGTGCTCGGTTTCTGGAGCCAGTTCATGAACTCGCTACGAACACTTATCTCTGACTTTATTCCGGTGATCTAATGAGTCAACAAACACAGATCCCTGAACTAGATAGCGTCGGCCTGCTTCGTTTTGCTTGGAGACAGCTAACCAGCATGAGAACCGCCCTGATTCTGCTTTTACTTGTGGGAATTGCAGCGATTCCAGGCTCCTTGGTTCCGCAAAGAACTCAAAATCCGCTGCAGGTAAGCCAGTATTTTAAGGATTCACCAGAGACAGCACGCTGGATGGACCGCTTCTATCTCTTTGATGTTTATGGATCACCATGGTTTAGCGCGATCTACATCCTCTTGTTTATCTCCTTAATAGGTTGTGTACTTCCACGCACCATCGAACATTTCAAAGCGGCTCGCGCCTTGCCACCCGCAACACCAAAGAATCTATCTCGCCTAGAGCACCATGAAAGCTGGAGCGCACAAGGCAATGAGCTTGATCTTGCGCGTGCCTGGTTTAAATCAAAGCGATTTAGGGTTTTGGAATCAGAAGGCTCTATTTCGGCAGAAAAGGGTTTTGCCCGCGAAACAGGAAATCTCTTTTTTCACCTGGCGCTGATCTTGATTTTGTTAGGCATTAGTTTTAGTTCACTCTTTGGCATGCGCGGTGAAGCCATCATTAATGTGGGCGAAAGATTTGTAAACACTCCTACGAGCTATGACACATTGAGCTACGGAAAGCTTTATCGAGATTCAAACATTCCCGCCTTTATGTTGACGGTAGATAAGTTTGTTGCTCAGTACAACGTTGAAACAAGCGCTCCAGAAGATTACACATTGGATGTCTCATTGTTGCGAGATGGTTCAACAACTATTGAGAAAAAGAGAATCAAAGTAAATAGTCCAATGACAATTGGAACAACACGTATTTATCTGCAAGCCAATGGATATGCACCAGTTGTAACTGTTCGAGATTCAAAGGGTGATGTTGCTTTCCAGGGTCCAGTCACCTTCTTGCCACAAGATGCAAACCTTCGCTCTATTGGTGCGATTAAAGTTCCTGATGCAGATCCTCAAGTCGGTTTCTTAGGATCTTTCCTGCCTACATATGTTCGCGACGGTGAAAATGGCGGCGCCAGTGCATTTCCCAAAGCGCTTAATCCGCGTTTATTGCTTTCGGTTTGGAGCGGAGATTTAGGTTTGGACTCAGGAATTCCTCAATCTGTTTATCGCATGGATACAACAGATATGGTGCAAATCGGTTTAAAGGGATTAAAGCCTGGTGAAAGCTATGTATACCAAGGTGGATCAATTACCTTCGAAGGTTATCTGCAATGGGTAAACCTCAACTTTGTAGCAGATCCCGGAAAGCACCTTGCATTGCTTGGAGGTATTGTTGCCATCCTCGGGTTGTTAGCTTCATTGTTTACACGTAGACGACGAATTTGGATTCGAGTTGGCCAAGAGGTCGAAGTTGCAGGCTTAGCAAAAAATGCAGCTCCTGGTCTAGAGGTTGAAATGCAGGGGTTTGTAAAGATGTTAAAGGGAGAAAAATAGATGTCACGTTCATGGGCTTTTGCATCAAATTACTTGGTGTATTCAGCGATGGCTGTCTATGCGATCTCATTTCTAGCCCATGCCATCGAAACCGCTTGGGCGGTCAAAGTCCCATCTAACAACTCAGCAACCTTGGATTACAGTCGCACTGAAAAGGTTTCTCGAATCGCAACTGCGATGATGATTCTAGGTTTTGTACTTTTGTTTGCCGGAGTTATTGCCCGAGGAATTTCCGCCGGAAGAGTTCCATGGGGAAACATGTATGAGTTTTCAATTACTGGAGCCCTGGCTTTTTCAGGTGCATATTTATTAGCTCTTCGAAAGTATGACCTTCGATGGTTAGGACTTTTAGTTTCAGTTTCTGTTCTTCTGACTATTGGAACTGCGGTTACAGTTTTATATGTACCGAGCGCTCCATTAGTGCCAGCCTTAAAATCTGAGTGGTTAGTTATCCACGTTTCTACAGCGATTATCTCTGGAGGAGTCTTTTTACTTTCAAATGTAATTGCTTCTGCATACTTGTACTTAGATCGCATGGAAGCCAAAGGCGAACGAACCGCATGGGCTAAGCGTTTGCCAGATCTTGAAACACTTGATCAGCTTTCATATCGATTGGTTGCATTTGTATTTCCGCTGTGGACATTTTCAGTAATCGCAGGTGCGATCTGGGCAGAAAGTGCTTGGGGTCGTTACTGGGGCTGGGATCCAAAGGAGACCTGGGCATTTATTACCTGGGTTGCATATGCGGCTTATTTACATGCCCGCGTAACTATTGGTTGGCGTGGTCGCAGAGCGGCTTGGCTATGCCTATTTGCAGGCTCAACATTCTTGTTTAACTATGTGTATGTAAATATCTGGGGAACTGGAAAGCACACTTACTCAGGGCTCTAGAGCTTTAAAGAGTTAGAGCTTTCTCAAGAAATCTGGGTCATCATCTGGCGGAAGAATACGACGCTTAGGAGACTTCCCTCTTTTTGGTCGGTTTCTTCCTGCAACTAAGTATGCGATCGGACCAATAGCAACCGCTTGTGGTCCCAAGATAATGATGATTAGCAGCCATCCCCATTTTGGAAGATTCTTAATCTGAGATTCATCGGTACGTGCGCAATCAACAAGTGCGTAGATAGTTAATCCAAATACCAGAATAAGTGGGATGACTCTCGACATGTTCTTATTGTATCCCTAAGCCAACAGCAAGCAAGATGGAGAAAAGCATTTGTAGCTTGCCAGTCTTTCCTAGAAGAGGAATCAACTCTTTACCTGAAATACCGCTTAAAACTTGCCTTGAAATTGAGATGCTCATTGGCAGCGCTAACAGAGTTAGCAAGGTTGTTGGAATCAAAGTTGCGATCACAGCAAGATGAGCAACCAACAAAAGTGATACAAACATCAGTCTTGCATTGCGATCACCAATGCGTACAGCCACGGTTAACTTTCCAACAAGTGCATCCTTAGGCCTGTCACGTAGATTGTTGATCGCTAAAATTGCACAAGAAAGTGCACCCATAGGGATTGAAACAATAAAACTTAAGAGGGTTAGTTCCTCAGTTTGGGCGTAATACGTACCCATAGTCGCAATTACACCAAAGAAGAGAAAAACTGAAAGCTCGCCTAAGCCTTTGTAACCATACGGATTCTTACCTCCGGTGTAACCCCACGCTGCTGCGATAGAGGCAACTCCGACAGCGATAAGAAGAGGTGATGTTAAAAGCGCAAGCCAAGCACCGGCAATACTTGCAATTGCAAAAGAGATAAAAGCAGCAGCCTTTACAGATTTAGCTGTAGCCATTCCGCTAGCGACTAAACGGATTGGACCAACGCGATCTGCATCTGTTCCCTTCACGCCATCGCTGTAATCATTGGCAAAGTTGACGCCGATTTGTAGCCAAACCGCGACCTTTAAAGCCAATGCTGCACGTAGCAGATTGAAATCCGACCCCACTAAGGCGGTTGCGACAACTACTGGTGCGATCGCAGCAGGCAGCGTGCGAGGTCGTGCACCAAGTATCCACTTATTCATTGGTTATTCCTTGTGCCAATCTAGTGCGGTCAACTTTTCCGATACTAAGCAATGGTAGCGATTCAACCCAATGAATTCCTTTTGGTTTTGCAAATGCTCCAATCTTGCTTTCAAGTACAGAGCTGATGCTGTTGCTATCTATCTGGCCGACAACTGCAATGTGCAAGCTCTGTCCCCACTGAGGATCTTCGACTGAAAAAGC
>JBFYOY010000067.1:0-24680 GCA_041303575.1 Actinomycetes bacterium | reverse complement strand
GCTGGCATTCCACCATTGCGGACCTGCTTCATCATCTTTTGAGCAGCAGAGAAACGATCTACCAGGTTATTTACATCTGAAACTTTGCGGCCTGAACCTAGGGCGATACGTGCTCGACGGGAGCCATTGAGAAGCTTTGGCTCGCGACGCTCTGCTGGCGTCATAGATTGAACAATTGCCTTTGTACGAACAATCTCGCCTTCATCAAAGTTTTCAATCTGCTTCTTCATCTGACCTGCACCTGGAAGCATTCCTAGCAGCTTAGACATATTGCCCATTTTGGACATCGCCTGCAACTGATCCAAGAAATCTTCTAATGTGAAATCTTCACCACTTGCAAATTTAGCCTCAAGCTTTGCCGATGTATCGGTATCAAAGGCTTTCTTGGCTTGCTCAGCAAGTGTTGCAACATCGCCAAGACCCAAGATACGAGAAGCCATTCGCTCTGGATAGAAAATATCAAACTCATGTAATTTTTCACCGGTCGATGCAAACATGATCGGACGCTTGGTCATAGATGCGATTGAAAGTGCCGCACCACCTCGTGCATCACCATCTAGCTTTGTCAGCACAACGCCATCAAAGCCCACGCCATCCAAGAATGCTTGCGATGTTCTGACCGCATCTTGTCCGATCATTGCATCGACAACAAACAAGATCTCATCTGGATTTACAGCATCGCGAATATCTGAAGCCTGTTTCATTAGATCTTCATCAACACCTAAACGACCGGCTGTATCGACGATAACCATGTTGTACATCTTTGACTTTGCAAACTCGATGCCGTCTTTAGCAACCTTTACTGGATTGCCTTGGCCGTTGCCAGGTTCAGGGGCAAAGACTGGAACATTTACAGAGGCACCAACAACTTGAAGTTGTGTAACAGCGTTAGGGCGCTGTAAGTCAGAGGCAACCAATAATGGGGTGTTTCCTTGCTCGGCATAAAACTTGGCAAGCTTTCCAGCCAAGGTTGTTTTACCCGCACCCTGCAAACCTGCAAGCATGATTACCGTTGGTGGGTTCTTAGCAAAACGAACTCTGCGCGCCTGTCCCCCAAGAATTTCAATCAAAGAGGCGTTAACAATTTCAAAGATCGCATTTGCTTGATTAGTACCGGATTGCAAGGTTGGCAGCGCATCTAATGACTTTTGGCGAATATCTGCAATGAAATCCTCTACAACAGAAAGGGCAACATCAGATTCAAGAAGAGCTTGTCGAATCTCCTGGCAGGTCGCCTCGATATCTGAAGTAGAGATCTTTCCCTTGGATCGCAAGGAGGAAAATGCTCCACTAAAGCGTGAGGTGAGTGACTCAAACATAAGAGCTGAAGAGTACTTCAACTGCCATTAAATTGCTTCAGAGCCCCGTTCACCAGTGCGAACGCGGATAACTTGGTCAATAGGTGAAGTCCAAACCTTTCCATCACCTATTGACCCAGTTGAAGCCACCTTCACAATCACATCGACAATAGCCTCTGCATCCTTGTCATCAACAAGTACTTCAAGGCGCACCTTTGGAATTAGATCAACGGTGTACTCAGCGCCACGGTAAACCTCAGTGTGCCCACCTTGGCGACCAAAGCCACTAGCTTCAGAGACGGTCATACCGGTAATCCCTGCACCTTGAAGTGCATTCTTTACATCCTCTAACTTGAATGGCTTAATTATCGCGGTGATAAGTTTCATGCTTTTTCTCCTCTTGCGAATTCAAAAACGCTACCTTGGCTATTGTCAGATAGTTCATACGCAGGTTCTGCATGTATCGCGATGTCGATACCAGTGAGCTCCTGATTTTCTGTGATTCTGAAACCAACGGTTAGATCTACAATCTTTCCAATTATCAATGTTGCAACAAATGAATAGACAAGGACAGCTAGGGCACCGACTACTTGCTTCACAAGTTGATCTGTTCCACCACCATTGAATAGGCCAACATCCACACCTACGAAGCCGATCATGATTGTTCCTACGATTCCACCTACAAGGTGAACTGCAACAACATCAAGGGAATCGTCATATCCCAGCATGAATTTAAGTCCCACAGAAAGTGCACACAGACCGCCAGCTATCGCACCAATTAAGAGTGCTCCACTTGCACCTACAAAAGCACAAGCTGGTGTGATTGCGACAAGACCTGCGACCACGCCAGATGCAGCACCAAGACTTGTCGCATGACCATCACGCAGTTTTTCAACCAAGAGCCAAGCAAGCACAGCAGCGGTAGTAGCACCAATCGTGTTAAGCAAAGCCAAACCAGCGGTTCCATTAGATGCAATCGCAGATCCCGCGTTGAAACCAAACCACCCAAACCACAGTAGAGCTGCTCCAAGCATTACCAAAGGCAAGCTGTGTGGGCGCATAGGAACTTTTCCGAATCCAACACGCTTACCCAGAATGAAGGCTAGGGCTAAACCAGCAGCACCTGCATTGATGTGCACCGCGGTCCCGCCTGCAAAGTCCAATGCTCCAAGATCATTTGCAATCCAGCCACCAGTCTTTGCAACAAAATCATCAAAAGCAAATACCCAGTGTGCAACTGGGAAGTAAACAAGGGTCGCCCAAATACCGGCAAAGACCATCCAGGCACCAAATTTTGCACGATCTGCAATAGAGCCTGAAATAAGTGCAACGGTAATTGCTGCAAAGATTCCCTGGAATGCGATGAAGACTGCTGCTGGGATTGTTCCAATAAGCGCTGTTGAATTATCAAGTCCATTCAAAAATGTAAATTGACCGATATCTCCGATGAGACCTCTTCCACCAACTGATTCTCCGAAAACGAGAGAGAAACCAAATGCGATCCACAAAACAAAAACAACAGCAAGTGCACCGAATGACATCATCATCATATTGAGCACGCTCTTAACGCGAACCATGCCACCATAAAAAAGAGCAAGGCCCGGAATCATAAGAACAACTAGTCCCGTACTGATTAACATCCACGCGGTATCGCCTGAATTAAGAGTTTCCATGAAAGACCACCTAAAGTAAATTCGAGAAATTTCTCGTCTTTGAGATGGCTAAACCTTCTACCCGTGCAGTTACAACCAAGGGCTTGTCTGGTTTCAGGTTGGTGACAAAACCAAGGTTTGTGTTACATCTGGGTTACGCCAAAAGCCCGGAAATGTAGCTGTCAGCGTCAAAGGGAGCGAAATCCCCCTCGGCCTCGCCCGTTCCAATCCATTTAATAGGAATCCCAAGCTCCGCCTCGATGGCCAAGGCGACCCCACCTTTTGCGCTGCCATCTAACTTAGTTAATACAACTCCAGTTACTTCGACGCTCTCAGTAAAGATTCGTGCCTGTTGCAATCCATTTTGCCCAGTAGTTGCATCAATCACCAACAGAACCTCATTAATTGGTGAAACCTTCTCTACAACCCGCTTTACCTTTGAAAGCTCTGCCATCAAATCACTCTTATTGTGCAATCGACCAGCGGTATCAATAATAAAGATGTTACTGCCAGAATCATGTGCACTTTTTGCACCATCAAAGGCAACAGAGGCAGGATCTCCATTTTCTTTGCCAGAGACAACTGCAACACCAATTCGCTCGCCCCATGTTCGAAGCTGGTCAACCGCTGCGGCTCTAAAAGTGTCACCTGCTGCCAGAACTACGCTCTTTCCACTTTTTTTGTAGTAAGAGGCTAGCTTTGCAACTGATGTAGTTTTTCCAGTTCCATTAACACCTACAACCATGATCGTTGTAGTTCCTTCAGTCATAATTGGCTGGCGAGAAGCAGCAGACAGATTCTGCTTCATGATTTCAATCAACGCTTCTTCTGCGTTGTCGCTCTTTATCTTCTTTGCTGCTTCAAGAAACTCTTTGGTCAAACGAGGACCAACATCTGAGGACAAAAGTTCCTGTTCTAACTCAGCCCAGTCAGCAGGAGAAAAATCATTTGTGCCCTTTATTTTGGCGATGAACTTACTAAAAAGACCCATCTAAAAAACCTTAGCTAGCGTCAGATTCGCGCAAGCGCTGTGAAATAACTTCAGTAACTCCATCACCGCGCATGGTTACGCCATACAAAGCATCCGCAATCTCCATGGTGCGCTTTTGGTGGGTAATGATGATCAGCTGTGAACTTTCGCGCAGCTCCTCAAGAACTCCCAGCAAACGACCAAGGTTTACATCATCTAGAGCTGCTTCAACCTCATCAAGCACATAGAAAGGACTTGGACGTGATTTGAAGATAGCAACCAGCATTGCAACTGCTGTTAGAGACTTCTCTCCTCCAGAAAGTAGTGACAGACGCTTTACGCGCTTTCCTGGTGGACGTGCTTCAACATCTACGCCTGTAGTTAAAGGATTATCTGGATCTGTCAGGATCAAGCGGCCATCTCCACCTGGAAATAGTCGAGAGAAGATCTCCTCGAAATGCTTTGCAGTCTCTTCGTACGCCTCCATGAAGATTGATTGAACTCGATCATCAACTTCTTTGATGATGTCCAACAGATCCTTCTTTGTATTTTTCAAATCTTCTAGCTGCTCAGCCAAGAACTTCAGACGCTCTTCAAGAGAGGTGTACTCCTCGAGAGCAAGTGGGTTGATCTTTCCAAGCAAATTCAATGAACGCTCTGCAGAAGCCAAACGCTTTTCTTGTTGATCGCGACGGTACGGAACCATTTCAGTTGAGATGATCTCGCCATCTTCAGTTTCGTGGAAGGTTGGAACATCCTTATCTGGACCGTACTCATTAACCAAAGTTGCTGTATCAATTCCAAACTCTTCAACTGTCTTTGCCTCGAGCGTTTCAATGCGAAGACGTTGTTCTGCCCGAGCAATCTCATCTTTGTGAACACTTGAGGTCAGCTGCTCAAGCTCTAATGCCAGCTCGCGACCTCGGGTACGAACAGTTAATGTCTCGCCATCGCGCGCAGCACGTGACTCTTCTAAACGGCCACGTTCTGTTGCTGCCTTTGCGATGGATCGTTCAATGTGAATCAAGACTTCATATGCAGCCTCCGCTACCGCCTGCGAGATAACCGCTGCACGCGCACGTGCACCACGGCGAATGATCGCGCGCTCTGATGCATCACGTTCTGCCTGTGCTGATTGCTCCAATGACAGTGCACGGGCTGCAACTGAATCAACGCGCTCTTCAATTGTACGAACCGCAAGACGAGCCTCAACCTCTGTTGTACGAGCAACAGATACCTTGTTGCGAAGCTCTTCAGTCTTTGAATGATCTGGTTCTGCAACCTCACCACGTTGTTGAAGCTGACTTTGGGCGATAGTGATTTCACCTTCATCGCGAGATTTAGCCGCAGTTGCTTCACTAATTGATGTATTTAAACGCTCGACCTCTGCCATGGCAGATTTCATATTTTGGCCCGAAACAGCAAGCTGTTCAGTTAAGGCTGCGATACGTGCATCGGATTCATTGAGTTTAGAAAGTGCTGCATCGTAATCTGCTTGGCGTGATGCAACATCGCTGCTGGCTGTTGAAATCTCAAACTTCAACCGATCGCAGTTATGAGTGATCTCCTGGAGCTTCTTTTCCAAATCATCAATCAGCGCCTTGATTTCAATTAAAGATGTGGAAGATTTTGAACCACCTCGTGCGCGGTTACTCGAGATCACATCACCATCTCGAGTTACGACGGTGAGCGTTGGATGAGATCTCAAAATCGCTTCAGCTGCATTTGCATTTTCAGCTACAACAGTTGAAGCAAGCAGGGATCCAACTAGATCTCCGATAGATGATGAGCGAATATGTGCAGATAGTGGATTCAGGCCTGATGGAATTGATGAACCGCTACTTTGCCCCGGTTGATACACCAGGACATCGGCTTGACCTAGATTTTCATTGCGCAGTGTTGTCAGCGCTGTGACAGCTGATGAGAGATCCTTAACAACAACTGCATCGGCCAAAGTTCCAAGGGCTGCAGCTGCTGCAGCCTCCCAACCATTATCAATTTCGATAAGTCCTGCGATGCTTCCGAGAATTGAGACTCCTCGTGAATCTTGAAGAAGCGCAGATGCTCCATCCCGATTTTGGGAGGTTAGCTTCATCGCCTCAAGCTTTGATTCAACCGCATTACGTTCACGATCTGCAGCGCGTTCAGCATCTACTAATTCAGTGTGCTTTGCTTTAGATGCCTCTAGAAGATTTTTGGCATTTTCATACTGTGAATCCAATCCGAGTTCACCTGAATCAGCACTTGCAATCTCTAACTCATATGAAGAGTATTCGCGCTTTGCTTGATCGACTCGAGCTTGAGCCTCATCACGTGCTCGGGTTAGGCGCTCAATCTCTTCGGTAATTGCTTCAAGGCGTGCTTTCAGAGATTTGATGTGACCTTCTTGGCGCGCTGTTCCCTCTCGAGCATCGGCAATTGCACGCATAGCTGCAGCGATTGTGTCTTCATCACTCTTTAGGGAAGTTTCAGCTTGTGACAACGCTGTAGTTGCAGCAGCAAGTGATTGTTGGGCAGCAACAACATCTGCACGCAACTGAGACTCTTCTAAACGCAATGTACGTGCTTCTGCATCCAGGCTCTCTGGATCACGGCCTGATGTACGAGCCTCCTCCGCCTCCTCATTAAGGAAACGAGAGCGCTCCTGGGCAAGACTCTGTGTACCCCTGAACTTTTCGCGCAAAGAGTTTAGGTTGTAGAAAGTTTCTTGAGCAGCCACCAGCAATGGGCCTTCATGAGCAGCTTGTGCATCTAGCGCTTCTTCGCGACGACGTACCGCATCTAAATCTGTTTCAACTGAAGTTCTGCGTTCGCGCAATGCATTCTCATCTGCAACTTCAAGTTCAAGTGTTTTTGACATCGAGATAAAGTCATCTGCAAGCAAGCGAAGCTTGGCATCACGCAAATCAGCTTGGATTGTTGCCGCTTTCTTTGCGACTTCTGCTTGCTTGCCAAGTGGTCGCAGTTGGCGGCGAAGTTCAACGGTTAAGTCTTGAACACGTGCAAGGTTTGCTTGCATCGAATCTAATTTGCGAAGCGCTTTCTCTTTGCGCTTACGGTGCTTAAGTACGCCAGCTGCTTCTTCGATAAATCCTCTGCGCTCTTCTGGTGTAGCCATCAAGATCGCATCAAGTTGACCTTGGCCAACGATGACGTGCATTTCGCGACCAATTCCAGAATCGCTAAGGAGCTCTTGAATATCTAGTAAGCGAGAAGCTTCACCATTAATTTGGTATTCGCTTTGTCCATTACGAAATAAAATTCTAGAAATCGTTACTTCGGTGTAATCGATTGGTAAAGCACCATCTGAGTTATCGATAGTAAGAGAAACTTCTGCGCGACCAAGTGGAGCACGTCCACTGGTTCCGGCGAAGATGACATCTTCCATCTTTCCGCCGCGAAGAGATTTAGCGCCTTGCTCACCCATAACCCAGGTAAGGGCATCAACAACATTTGATTTACCTGAACCGTTAGGGCCAACCACACAGGTGATACCTGGTTCGAGACGAAGGGTGGTCGCCGAAGCAAAGGACTTAAAGCCCTTGAGCGTCATACTCTTCAAATACACGCGGTAAACCTATCGCCTATTGAGCGTGATTTTGACGAATTTAGCCTTGCGGATTGGCGGTTTTTAGCGCCTCGTAGGCAGCGCGGGCAGCAACTTGCTCAGCCTCTCGCTTACTCTTTCCGGTGCCTTCGCTCAGCTCAACGCCGGCCAGCATTGCAACTGCGGTGAAGTTTTTATCGTGATCTGGGCCTTCTTCGCTAACAATGTATTCGGGTGCACCTTTGCCTAGAGATGCGGCGAGTTCCTGTAGTGCGGTCTTTCCATCAAGTCCGGCGCCACGAGCAACCGCTGAGTCCATAGTTGGAGTTATCAAGGTGCGCACAATCTCGGTGCAGCGCGCAAAACCAAACTGTAAATAAATAGCGCCGATTAATGCTTCTAGGGCATCTGCAAGTAGCGAGTTTTTATCGCGGCCATTTGTTACCTCTTCACCTTTTCCGAGGCGAATGTATTGACCAAGTTGTAATCCACGAGCGATATCTGCGAGCGCACGCATGTTGACAACACCTGAACGCAATGGCGATAAACGACTCTCATCAAAATCTGGGTAACGTTTGTAAAGCTCTTCGGTAACAATTAATCCAAGTACTGAATCACCAAGAAACTCAAGACGTTCATTAGTTTCTTTACTTCCCGATTCATATGCAAATGATCGGTGTGTAAAAGCCAACTCAAGCAAAGCTGGATCGAGTGTTACTCCCAGCTGCTCACTGAGCATGGAGCTCAGATCAGACCTCTAATACCTGACGACGGTTGTAAGTACCGCATGTTGGGCAAGCGGTGTGCTGCAACTTAGGTTGCTGGCACTGACCACATGTAGAAAGAGCTGCTGCAGTAGTTTTCCACTGGCTACGTCGTGAGCGCGTCTTTGAACGCGACATCTTTCGCTTTGGTACTGGCACTTTTCTAACCTCTTCTCAATCATTTGGCAGCAGCGTGGCTGCAGAGGGAAAGTATCCCTCAAAAGGGCTAAATCTTGAAATCGGGGTCCTCGAGGTTAAGCCCGCCTAGGCCCGCCCAGCGCGCATCAATGACCTCATGGGCATGGTCTTCAGGCAGATCGGCCCACTTTCCCCCGCACTCAGGGCATAGGCCAAGGCAATCTTGGCTACACAGAGGGTTGATCGGCAGGGAGAGAACTACCGCATCACGGATAGGGGTCTCCAGATCCATGATCTCCCCCTCCATCATGAGCTCATCCTCGATATCTAAATCCTCAAGGGTTTCTTCCTGCTTTTTCTTTTTCTTTCCACGTTCATTACTTGGCTCGTAGTTATACAGCTCTTGGATCTTTCGATCGATAACAATCTCAACGGGATCTAGGCAACGAATGCACTCGCCCTTTGCCACAGCGTAAACATCAGCACTTAGCAGTACACCTTCAGTGACTGACTCCAGGCGCACATCTACTTCGATGAAATCACCCGCTGGAACCGCAATCAATTCAACGCCGAACTTTTCTTTCACAACGATATCGAGTTCATACTCCTTCATCTCCCCCGCACGTCGAGGAAGCTCAAAGGTGTTGAGCTCAAAGGTATCTACTTGTTTACTCATAAAGGACTACTAAAAATTAATTTTCATCAGCCAGTTGAGACAAAACATCCTTATCGTTTGCCCCTGCTAAGCGATCTCGGCCTCGAGAAACTGCATCCATTGTTTTGTTCAGGATTACTTCGAGAGTTGCCAGGCGTCCATCGATGTACTCCTCAACCTCTGCCTTTTCAATCTCAGCGGTTTCGCGGGCATCTTCAAGAATTTTTCTTGCTTCATCTCGTGCAATCTGAACAATTGAAGTCTGCTCAACCATTTGTGCAACATCTTCTCGAGCTATTGCGATCATTTGCTCAGCGCTAACACGTGCTTCTTCGATGATTGCATCACGTGCTTCGATGATTTTTTGAGCAGATTCAAAATCAGAGGGAAGCGACTCGCGCGCTTCATCTAGAACTTCAAGCATTTCAGCACGATGGACCACACAGCTGGCAGAAAGTGGAACGCTTCTGGCCTCTTCGACCATAGTGATCGCAGCGGTTAACTTGTCTACTGAGTCCATTGTTACTTCCCTGCTATTCGTAACTTAAGTGCTTCATTGACCGATGGAGGAACCATCGTTGAAACATCGCCGTTGTAATGAGCTAACTCTTTTACTAAAGATGAAGAAAGGAATGAGTGTGTTGGTGCTGTCGCCATAAACATGGTCTCAACCCCTGAGCCTTGCAGATTTACCTGTGCCATTTGAAGCTCATAATCAAAATCTGTAACCGCTCGAAGCCCTTTAACAATCGCTTGAATTGAGTTGCTCTTGCAGTAGTCAACAAGAAGGCCGCTCCATGAATCAACCGATACATTTGAATACTTAGCTGTAACTTCAGAGATCATCGAGATTCGTTCTTGCACAGTAAATAGACTGGACTTTGTTCTGTTCTCCAAGACCGCAACAACTACATGATCAAATTGCTGGGCGGCACGTTCGATGATGTCGAGATGACCATAAGTGATTGGGTCAAAAGATCCTGGGCATACCGCGCGCTTCATGCCCCAAACGCTAGCAAGATGAGGCCAAGTAATCCATTCTTAAGGCTGATAATTGCCGTAATAAATGGTGGCCTGCCCATAATTTCGCTCACGCGCGGGTGTGAAAGCATCAGGCCAAATGAATTGAGCTCCTCGTGCAGTTCGCTCTACCGCAATGAAGGCATCGCTACTCAAGAACTCTCCATCATGCAAAGCAGATAAAAGATCTTCAACTGCTTGATTGCTGAAATCATAAGGTGGATCGATATATACAAGGTGGTACTTTGATTTTGGAAGATCCTTCAAAAAACGTTCTGCACTCATTCCAAAAAGCTGGAACTTCCCAGCCGGATTGGATTTCTTGACTAGTTCATAATTTGTTTCGATCGTTTTTTGTGCTTCATCATCTTTTTCAACAACGTGAACTAAGGTCGCACCACGTGAGAGTGATTCCAAAGCAATAGCTCCTGAACCACCAAAAAGATCCAGAACATGTACACCTTCAAAACTTCCAAACTCAGAGGTGAGAGATGAAAAGAGACCTTCACGAGCTCGATCAGAGGTTGGACGGGTCGCACCTGCAACAGTGCCTAAAGTTCTTCCCCGTGCAACTCCTGCGATGATTCTCAATTTTCTAACCCTTATCCAAGTAATCGATAGCTTGATCCCGCTGCAATTGTGCAAGCTCTTTCCTAAGCACAGGATAGCCCTTTAATTCATTGTCCTTTGCGATCAGAAGTTCAGCATCTTCGCGGGCTTGCTCAATTAATGTTTCATCTCGCAAAACGCGTAACAAGCGCAAATGCGACTGGGTTCCTGATTGATTAGCACCCAACACATCCCCTTCTCGTCTCTGCTCGAGATCGATGCGAGAGAGTTCAAATCCATCCAGTGTTGCAGCAACGGCGTTGAGTCGTTCGCGGGCCGGTGTGGGATCTTCACAATGCGATACCAAGAGGCACAGCCCCGGTGAAGTACCGCGTCCAACTCGACCTCTTAATTGATGTAGTTGTGAAACACCAAAGCGATCAGCATCCATGATCACCATAATTGTTGCGTTAGGAACATCTACTCCAACTTCAATGACGGTAGTTGAAACCAAAACATCGATCTCACCTTTAGAGAAGGCCTGCATCGTTGCCTCTTTCTCATCTGATGAGAGACGACCATGCAAAATAGCGATTTTTAACCCTTGTAATGGTCCGGCATGGAGCATTGGGGCGAGCTCTTCAACCGATGAAATCTCATCTGACTCTTCACCGAAGAGAAAATCTAAATCTGCATCTTTTCCAGCATCTGGATCAGCTGAAATACGCGGCGCCACGATGTACGCCTGGTGACCCTGAGAAACCTCCTCGCGAATACGTTGCCAAGCACGTTCAAGGTAATTTGGTTTTTCCTTTACCGGAATTACATGGGTTGTAATTGGTTGACGACCCAAAGGCAGTTCGCGAAGTGTTGAAACATCTAAGTCACCAAATACTGTCATCGCAACGGTGCGCGGAATTGGTGTTGCAGTCATGACAAGCAGGTGCGGAGGAAGAATTGCTTTTTCCTTTAATGCATCACGTTGTTCGACACCAAATCTATGCTGCTCATCAACAACAATTAATCCAAGATCCTTAAACACAACAGATTCACCTAATAAGGCGTGGGTGCCGATAACTATCCCTGCGCTTCCATCAGCCGCCTTTGCCAGCGCCTCTTTACGTGCTTGCGCAGATTGGGATCCAGTAATGAGAGTTACCTGTGTTCCTAACTCTGATCCACCTAACATTCCACCTTGTGCCAAAGCTCCTAACTGTCGCTGGATAGTTCGAAGATGCTGCGCTGCTAGAACTTCAGTAGGTGCAAGTAGTGCAGCTTGTCCCCCGCTATCGACAACGGCGAGCATCGCTCTGAGAGCGACAATTGTCTTACCTGAACCAACCTCGCCTTGAAGCAATCGATGCATCGGGTGAGGTTGTGCCAAATCGCTTTCGATCTCTTTACATACTGCAACTTGACCTGCGGTTAACTCAAATGGAAGTGATTTATCAAAGGAATCAAGTAAGCCACCGGTAATCCTTTTTCTTGATGTCGAATTGAGTTTCTTCAACTCATTTCGACGCATAACCAATAAGGATTGAAGAAGAAATGCTTCATCAAAGGTAAGTCGCTCACGAGCAGTTTCGGCATGATCTAAATCTGCAGGTTGATGTAGTTGGACTAGGGCTTGATGCAATGTTGGGTACTGATGTTTTTCGCGAATACTTTCTGGCAAAAAGTCTTCGATCTCATCTAAAGCTCCGATTGCCAGTTGCGCGCACTGAGAGATTTTCCACGATGGAAGCTTTGAGGAGGCGGGATAAACAGGAAGAAACTTTCCGGCAAAGCCTTCAATCGCGGTATCAACATTTGAACCATCGGGAATTAACTCATAATCAGGATGAGCCAACTGCTTCTTGTTGTTAAAGACTCCGATTTTTCCAGCAAACAAACCTTGACGCCCTACCTTCAAATCCTTTTCACGCCAAGCTTGATTAAAGAAGGTAAGAGATAACTTGTCGGTTCCATCGGTTACAACAACCTCAAGAATGCTCCCTTTTCGACCGCGCAACGGTCGATTAGTTGTCGAATAAATCTGAGCCAAGATGGTGGTTTCATCACCTTCGCGAAGCTCTGAGATGTCAGAGAGTTCTCCTCTGACCATGTACCTGCGGGGGTAATGACGCATCAGATCGCCCACCGTCGATACTCCAAAAACCGTGGAGAGTACTTTGGCGGTGCGGTCACCAACAACCGCTGAGACCTTGCTCTCTAATGTAGCCACGCGAACATTCTCTCGTGCAACGGCGCAAAAAAGTTGGTTATCGAACGAGGGTCAGCGATTTATCTGAATCCTGCCAGTCGGAATGGGTGATGACAATGCATAAAGCTGAGCCACACCGCTTTTTAATCGCCTCCATGACGCTAAGTGAGAGCTCAGTATTGAGATGCTCCGTTGGTTCATCAAAGATGTAAATCTGGGCCTTAGCCAGCAAAGTGCGTGCGATTGCAAACCTCTTTGCCTCGCCACCTGAAATCTCTCTTCCATATTTACCAACAATTGTGTCTAATCCACTGTCCATCTCTGAGATCAGACCAGTTAAGCCAAGCTCATGAAGAACATCCATAATCTCTTCATCGGTTGCATCCGGATTACTGATTTTCATGTTTTCGCGCACTGATGTGTTAAAGACATGTGCCTTTTGAACCGTGCCAACAATAATGGAATTCAACTCGAAGATTGTTGATAGTTCGCGATCGTTGATCCGTATCGAACCTGTGTATGGCAATAAACCAAGTAAGCCCATAACTAGGGTTGATTTTCCTGTGCCGGAGTTGCCCCGAATTACCATTAACTCGCCCCGTGAAAGCCTCCAAGAAACACTATGCATGAAATCTTGGCTCCATGAAACTTGAACATCCTTGCCTTCAAACTTTGTGACATTTTCAGTAAATTCACTCTGACTTGAAGATTCATCTTCTTCGCGCAGCAAATCATCGACCGCTTGTTGTGATGCGATCAGCTTTCCCGACCCAAACAAGTTCGGATACCAGGCAGTGATCGCCTCAAACATGACCAAGGGAAGGAAGATCAACATTGCGATTTGTACTGCGGGAAGATCATGATCCTGCGTGAGAGTAAAAGCTAGAAACGCTGAAGTTGCGACGGAGCCGCCAATCAGTAGATTAGCGATGAGAGAGTAAAAGCCACTGCGGAAAATCAAGGCCCGTTCTATGTCCTTAATCTCATTCTCGTGCCGCTGTGCTGGGATAAAGGATTGCTCTAAGTATCCATAGATGCGGGCCTCAACAACTCCGTGCACAGCTGAATCTACAATTTTGGTATATATGCCTTCTTTGCTCTCAACTCCCTTTGCAAGCGGAAGAGATGTTCGAGAGATAAGTCCAGGCATTAGAGTTAACAAAAGTATTGAAACTGGAACTGTGATTAATAGAGATTCCGGTCGAATCCACCATCCCAACAAGACACCTGAACTTAAAGCAACTGCGGAAGAGACTCCTGGCAACTTAATGCGGAGTTGATATTCCTGAGCTCTTTCAACATCATCCACCAGACCCTTTACTGCAGGACCAGAATTAATCACAGATGATGCGGAAATACTCTTGCCTGCAACCTTGGCGTAAATCCTTACTCGCAGCGAAGTGAGTTGATCAAAGACTGCTTTATGACTGATTATTCTCTCGCCATATCGCGCGACCGCACGGAATATCGCAAAAAAGCGTACAACTGTACCCGCTAAGCCCAAAGTTAGAATCGGCGGGTGGGTTGATGCCATTGTGATAAGCCATCCGCTGGTTACGGTTAAACCGATACCAGCAACAAATACAAACGCACCAAACAAGTACGCGAAAAACATCATGAGAGCACCTTCGAAACAAAACTTTGCTGTGAGTCCTGTGTCCCGACTATTGATATGTCGTGGGTAATACAAATTACTATTGCTCCAGCGGCAGCATAAGACCTCAAAGCCTCCATGACTTTATTTGCACTCTGAGAGTCAAGATCTGCAGTTGGCTCATCGGCGATTAGTAATTGAGGTTTAGAAAAGAGAGCACGGGCTACGGCAATCTTTCGAACTTGTCCTCCAGATGCGGTATTTACCCCCTCGCCTGAGCCTCCGAGAAATGTTTCAAATCCGCTGGGTAAATCCTCTATCTCTAAACCGACAAGGGACAAGAGTTTCTTGATCTCTTCATCAGATGCTGTCGATGAAATTAGTCGAAACTGATCTCGCAAAGAGCCATATGCAAGCTGTGGAAGTTGCGGTATCCAACCAAGATTTTTCAACCATGATGAGTTCAACTCGGGGGTTAATTGCCTTTGAGTTGATCCAGTCTCAACTATGACCTCGGCTTCATGGGTAATTCCAAGAAGGTTAAGAGCAAAGGTGCTCTTTCCTACCCCTGATTCGCCGAGAATAAAGTGGAGTTCTCCTCTTCGTGAGGTGTGCCCTTCAATAACAGTGGATTCCCGACCAGGGATATTGAGACCCCACTGACTCCACGAGACTGCAGTCAACTGAGAGAAATCACAGTCAATTAAATCAATTGAAGCACTCTTCTTTTTCTCAATCTCCTGCAGCTGTTCGAGAGCCTGGCTTCCATCTGCTGAAGCATGAAACAATGAGGCGGCATTTCGAAGCGGAAAGTAAACCTCTGGAGCCAAAATAAGAACCGCAAGTGCGCTCGTAAAGTCAATCGAGTCATTAACCAATCGAATCCCCATGCTCACAGCTATTAGTGCAACGGATATAGTTGCAATTAACTCGAGGGCTAACGCAGATAGAAATGAAATACTTAAAACCTTCATTGTTTCTCGGGTGTATTTATCCCCCATCTCTTCGATGCGGTAGCTTTGAGTCTCATGTCGACCAAAAATTTTTAAGGTTATAAAACCTCGCAATGAGTCTTCAAAATAGGATGAAAGAGATCCTAAGCTTCGCCATTTCTTGGCCACTGAATCAGCTGTGTAGCGACCAATCAAGGCCCCGAAAATAGGAATCAATGGCAGTGTGAGTACCGCTATAAGCGCAGAAAGCGGGTCTAAGATAAAAATTGTCACAATCACAACCGCCGGAACAACCATTGAGAAAAACAGTTGAGGTAGAAAGCGACCTATGTAAACATCTAGCGAGTTCAATCCCTTGACCAGCAGAGTTGTGATGACCGAAGGTGGTACATGCGAATATGAATCAAGGTTTGAAGTAACCTCGTTACGTATCTGCCTTTTAATTGAGCTTGCTTGAAGTGAGCACCATGTTTCAAAAGTGGAGTTAAAGAGAGCTCGAAATGCCCACAACGCAGCCAGCATGCCGATAAGGGAAAGGGCTGATGATTCCCGATTAATAATTGCCACAATCACACGTGCCAAAACCAGGCCACTTGCAACAATTATGCCAACCCAAATAATTGCTGCTGCTATTGAGGCGATGAAAAGTCTGCGGCTACCGTCTCGTTGAAGCAGTAGCCGCAGGTTGTTCGATCTCACTTATGTAGCGTATGGCTTACTGAGTCCAAAATGCCATGTTCGGGATTTCGAATCTGTGAGGCGCTGACACGCTTTCGAAATACCCAATAAGTCCAACCCTGGTAAACCAAGACCAGCGGGGTCATGACTAATGCGACAACCGTCATCACCTTTAGGGTGTAATCGGTACTTGAAGCATTACTGATAGTTAAATCAAACTGTGCGCCTAGCGAGCTTGGCATAACTCTTGGATATAGGGCGAAGAACAATGTAGAAACAAATGTTGCAATTGTTGCCGCTGAGTAGATAAATGCCCAACCCTCTCGACGTTTCAAGTTTGCAAAGATGCCTGCAACCCACAGGAGTGCAACAGCCGTGGAAAGCGCTAGGACAACAGAGTTGATCTCTGGAAGCATCAGGTTGGTCCAAGTCAGGAAGCCAACCGCTGCTACCGCCGCTACAAGACCTGAGATCTTTGCGATTTCATGAGCTCGATCACGAATAGTTCCCGTTGTCTTGAGTGATAGGAAAACCGCTCCGTGGGTGAGAAAAACAGTCAAGGTAACTACTCCGCCAAGTAATGCATAAGGATTGAGTAGGTTGAAGAAGCCTCCAACGTATTCAAGAGAACCGCTTTCGGCTCTTTCAATAGGTACTCCGCGAACGATGTTGGCAAATGCAACCCCCCATAGAAGAGCCGGGATTGCACTACTGATGAGGATTGCCAAATCCCAACGTTGACGCCATTGCGCCTTTCCGTACTTGCTGCGATATTCAAAAGCCACACCGCGAACGATAAGTGAGACCAGGATCAGGAAGAGCGGAAGATAAAACCCACTAAATAGGGTTGCATACCATTCGGGAAAGGCAGCAAAAGTTGCACCACCTGCGACCAGCAACCACACCTCGTTACCATCCCATACAGGTCCAAGTGTTGTCAGAACTGCCCGACGGTCCGCTTCATTTCGAGAAACAAAGCGCTGGAGCATGCCTACTCCGAAATCAAAACCTTCAAGAATGAAGTATCCGACCCAGAGAACTGCGATTAGTAAAAACCAAGTAGTTTGAAAAGTCATCTTCATACTCCTTTCTTAGTAAGCCATCACGAGTTGTTTATCTTCAGAACCACCAATTTTTGGGTTCTCATAATCCAATTCTTCGGATGGACCATTTTTAATGACCTTCATAATTAGTCCAAACTCAATGATTGCAAGGACTCCATAAAGAAGTGTGAACACAATCATCGTGAAAAGGACAGCGCCTGCAGATACAACTGCGCTAACTCCATCTGCTGTCTTAATCAAACCAAACACCGCCCAAGGTTGACGAGCGGTTTCAGTAAAGATCCAACCAAAAGAATTTGCGAGAATCGGGAGAAATGGAAGTGAGTACATCGCTGGACCAAACCACTTGCCTTTCGGTGTTCCTCCACGACGCATCTGCCATAGAGCCAAGAAAACAAATAGAGAAGCGATTGCACCAAACCCCATCATTAAACGGAAGGACCAGTACGCCAAAGGCACATTGGGTGTGTAGTCCCCTGGGCCGAATTGCTCGTCATACATAGCCTCGAGGTCGTTTATGCCTTCGACAACACCATTGAAATCTCCTGTAGACATAAATGAAAGCACCGAAGGAATACCTATTTGGAAGACAGCTTTAGAGCCATCCAAGGTTCCTATAGTTAAGACAGAAAATGGTGCGCTTGCTTGAGTGTCATATAGGGCTTCAGCGGCCGCCATTTTCATTGGCTGCTGTTCAGTCATTATTCGAGCTACGACATCACCAGAAACGGCAACAAGTACGAAGCTGGCCAACATGGTTACTGCGCCAAGTTTGAATGTGCCTCGCGCCATTTCAAGATCTTTGCCCTTGATGATGAGATAAGCAGAAACGCCAGCAACAACTGCACCCGCAGTAAATGCCGCAGAAGGAATTGTGTGGAAGAAAGTTGCCACCGCAGTGTTCTGAGTCAAAACGGCCATGATGTCAACTAGCTCAGCACGTCCCTTCTCCTCATTAATAACATAACCGACTGGATGTTGCATCCAGGCATTTGCTGCCAGAATGAAATATGCTGACAATAAGGTTCCTGTTGCAGCAAGCCAGATCGACGCTAAGTGAATTTTTTTCGGAAGTCGATCCCAACCAAAGATCCAGAGACCTAAAAAGGTGCTTTCAAGGAAGAATGCAAGCAATCCCTCCATCGCAAGAGGTGCGCCAAAGACATCTCCAACAAAACGACTGTACGACGACCAGTTCATTCCGAACTGAAACTCCTGAACAATTCCGGTCACAACGCCAATAGCAAAGTTGATTAAAAACAACTTGCCGAAGAATTTAGTCGCGCGAAGGTATTTAACCTTATTAGTTCTAAACCATGCTGTTTGTAGGCCAGCAACTAAAAATGCCATACCAATAGTGATTGGTACAAAAATAAAGTGGTAGATGGTTGTGATGGCAAACTGCCACCTTGCTAGATCTAATGAGTTCATTGAACTCGGCTCCAATTCCAAAGCCGCTCTTTTTGGCTATAAGGCAATCTTGCGCCTCTCGATATCCAGAGGTCTCCAATTTTCGGTGGGCTAGCACTCATGTTGCCCATCTCACGCGTAATCCCCCCTGGCTTCTAGCGGCGATTGGCATCTACCTACGCTCAGGGGGTACCCTTACGCCCTGTTCCCATTGGAACCATTTGAACTAAAAGGAGTACCGCTGTGGCATCAACATGCGATATCTGTGGCAAGGGGCCCAGCTTCGGAAACAATGTTTCTCACTCACAGGTCAAGACACGTCGTCGTTGGAATCCAAATATCCAGCGCGTCCGCACTCTCGTAGGCGGAACTGCAAAGCGTCAGAATGTTTGTACTTCATGCCTCAAGGCTGGAAAAGTAACTCGCTAGCGCGTAATTAGTTTTTATTGAAAATGGCGCCAGGTATCTGGCGCTTTTTTCATTTCCACACCTGTAACACCTGCACCACTGTGCACAGATCCGATTCGAAACCCTTCAAGCTCCTTACCTGTTGCAAGGAATACATGATCCTCGCCGCCAGCCAAGATCCATTGCCACACATCCATACCTAATGATTCAGCGAGCTCGCTTAAGGTTCCAAACTCCGGGTGGGTGCTGATTAAATCCTTTTCAATAGCTAGCTGCACACCTGAAGCTTGCGCTATCTGCCCAGCCTGGATTACAAGGGCATCGCTGATGTCGCACATTGCATTGGCTTTCCCATTAGAGAATTGCACTGCGGCAGAGTAATCAACTGTTGGAGCAGAAAACTCTGCAACCGCATGGACGGCAATATCACTCTCTAAATCTTTTTCAATAATTGCAAGACCGGCTGCAGACCAACCAGGCAATGATGAAATATAAATTGAATCTCCTGCCTGTGCACCAGATCTAGTGATCGCCTGATCAATCTGTCCTATGGCGGTCATTGCAATACTTTTACAGGGACCTTTGGCTAGATCTCCCCCGACGACATAGGCACCGCAACTGCTGGCCTCGTGTGCGATACCTTCTGCGAGCTCTTCGATCCATTCCATCGTTTCATCGCCAGTAAGAGTTACCGCCGCAACCAGAAATCTAGGTGAGCCACCCATTGCATAAACATCGGCAAGGTTTGCAGCGGTTATCTTGCGTCCGATATCAAAGGCGCTGCTCCATGCAGTATTGAAATGAGTTCCTTCGATGGCGATATCTGTGGTGATTGCTGTTCGTTCCGATGTCTTCACAACCGCTGCATCATCCCCGATACCGATCTCAACCCCACGTTGCGAGCTGCCAAATATGCGAGCAAGGGCTGCAATTACCTGGGCCTCATCGAAGTTCATGCCTCATAGCCTAATCGACTACCTCGTCAGGGCTCATCTGCGGTAGCGTTTAGCCATTGACCAGAAAGGACATCTCATGTCAGTACAGGCTTTCATCTTGATTCAAACCGAAGTTGGCAAGGCAACAGGTGTTGCTGATGCTGTTGCAAAGATCGCCGGCGTTACATTATCTGAAGGCGTTACTGGTCCATACGATGTAATCATGCGTGCCGAAGCTTCAAGCATGGAAGAGTTTGGTCGTCTAGTTCTCTCTAAGGTTCAAGCGGTACCTGGAATCACACGTACCTTGACCTGCCCAGTAACTCACCTGAGCTAATTCACACTTTACTTCTTAATTAGCTTTATTGATCGCTGAATCAATCAGCGCGCTAATCAAATCTGAATACTCAACCCCAGTGGCCTGCCATAACTTCGGATAAACGCTGGTTCCTGTAAATCCTGGCAATGTATTGATCTCATTAATAATGATCTCGTTGTGATCGGTGTAAAAAAAGTCACATCGGGCAAGGCCAGCACAACCCAGCGCATCAAATGCCTGCATTGCTGCAATCTGGATCGCCTGAGAATCCTCTTCTGAAATATCTGCCGGAATCTTTACTGTTGTTGCATCATCTAAATACTTTGCCTCAAAGTCATAAAACTCAAACTGTGGGTTTACAACGATCTCGCCAATAACTGAGGCGTAACTTGTTCCATCCCGTTCCAGAACAGCGCACTCAATCTCGCGACCATTAATGGCATTTTCAATCAAAACCTTGTCGTCATATAGGAAAGCATCGGCAATCGCAGCGGCTAATTTGTCAGCAGATTTGACCTTATGTGTGCCTCGGCTAGATCCACCGCTAGAAGGTTTAACAAAAACTGGATATGTGATTTCTTGAGCTTCTGGAAGGTTTTCGCCTTTGACCATCACTTGACCAGGTGCGACCTTTAATCCGGCTGCTACAAACAAATCTTTTGCTCGCGCCTTGTCCATCGCATCTGCAGATGCCTTTACTCCGCTACCTACATAAGGAATTTCGGCATCTTCCAGAAGTTGCTGAATTTTGCCATCTTCGCCAAATTCACCATGAAGAATAGAAAAAACACAATCGATCGCAACAAAGGAGCCATCAATAATTATTCCGCCAGCTGAAAGCTGGACAGTTGTTCCATTATCTTCAATGGTAGGCATCACCTTATTTTTAATCGTCAAGGGGTAGTTCTCGTCAAGTGCAACCCACTTGCCCGCCTTGGTAATTCCAATCAAAATTGGTTGAAAGAGCTTTTTGTCTAAACCCTTTAAAACTCCTCCACCTGAAACACATGACACTTCATGCTCACTGCTGGGGCCACCACAGATAATCGCAACAGTTAATTTGCTCATCGAATAAAGTTTTCCGCTTTAGTTGTAATCTCCATAAGCCGATCTAAAGCTTTTTCTGGAGTGAGCAAACCTGAGACAACATCTGCCACCGCCTCGATGACAGGTACTTCGATTCCTACGCGATGAGCAATTTCAAGAACCGCGCTAGATGATGCAACGCCTTCAACGGTTTTTGCTACCTGAGTTCGCGCAACATCCATAGACCCACTCTTTCCTAGAACCTCACCAAAGGTGCGATTGCGTGACAATGGAGATCCACAACTTGCAACTAAATCCCCCATGCCAGCCAAACCCGCTGCGCTGAGCGGATCTGCATTATGTGCTGCACATAAACGCGCTACCTCATTAAGGCCACGTGTAATGAGCATCGCTTGCGTGTTTTCTCCATACCCCATACCGATCGAGATACCTACAGCAAGGGCGATAACACTTTTTATTGCACCAGCTAACTCGCAACCCAAAACATCGACAGATGTGTACACACGGTAATACGGAGTTGTGAAAAGCTGCTGTACCTTTTCAGCCACAGCAATTGATGATGCGGCGGCAACTGCTCCTGCCGGCTGGCGTAACACAAGCTCATTAGCCAGGTTTGGGCCGGTAATAATTGCGATGTTTTCAGTCTCCATGACCTCAGAAATAATCTCTGTCATACGTGACATCGTGCTTAATTCAATTCCCTTTAAGGTGCTTACAAACAAGGCGTTTGGCTGAACCATTGATTTCCATGCGGTTAAATTTTCACGAAGAGTTTGCGCAGGCACCGCCAGCACATAAATATTTGAGTACTCAAAGGCTTCGGATAGGTTAGTTGTTGCCCTTAAGCCAATAGGTAAAAGGTTCTCATCTAGATACTTAGAGTTGGTGTGTTTCTGATTAACCTCATCGACTAGCTCTTGGCTACGTCCCCACATCAAGACATGGTTTCCAGCATCACACAAAACCTGTGCCATGGTTGTTCCCCATTGCCCTGCACCAAGAACAACTACCTTGCTCACTTCTTCTTGGCCTTCTTAAAGTTTCCAGTCCGAGGAAGGTTTGAGTTGTGAGGGTCAAAGATTTCTACAGGGCGCCTTTCACCTCGTAGCTCTTCTAGGAGATTTGTTAACTCGCGCATTACAAATGCAGTGGCTTCGCGTAGAGCCTCGGGATCATTTTCTTTTCCATACCAAGGTGAAAGATCTAATGGTTTACCTGCAAGCATCTTGATTGGTGTTCGAGGAAATACCTTGAGCTTTTTTTCATACGTTGGCATAACTATCTGTGAACCCCATTGGGCGATAGGTACCACCGGTGTCTGAGTTGTAATTGCCAACCGAGCCAAGCCAGTCTTTGCAACCATGGGCCAACCATTGGGATCACGTGTAAGAGTTCCTTCTGGATACACGCCAACGCAATGCCCACGCTCTAATAATTTGACCGCATGATCTAACGCTTTGGATGCATCTTTGCTTTCGCGAGCAACAGGGACCATGCCTGCTGCCAAAATAATTTTGCCGATTACCGGGACCTTAAAAACACCTTCTTTGCCAATATAACGAGGTGCTCGCCCATTTCTAAAGAGAAAGTGGGTTAAAAACAAAACATCTAAGTAAGAGAGATGGTTGCTAGCAACAATGATCTTGCCGGATTTTGGAAGGTTTTCTCCTCCGACCCAAACCTTCTTGCCAATCAGATTCATGATTGGGATGAGCAACTTTGTGCCGATCTTAAAGGCAAAGTTAGTGCCAAGGGGTTTTCCTTTTGGTGGAGCGTAGGAAACCTTGTACTCCGTCATGGAATTAATAGTAGTGCGCAGGATGCAAAAACGGGGTCAGCGTGAGCTGACCCCGTTTTATAAGTTAAAAAGAATTACTTCTTCTTAGCCTTCTTTACAACCTTCTTTGCTGCTGGCTTCTTCTTCGCAGGTGACTTCTTAGCCGCCTTCTTTGGAGCTGCCTTCTTTGCAACCTTCTTAGCAGCCTTCTTTGGAGCTGCCTTCTTTGCTGCTGGCTTTGCTACAACCTTTGGCTCTGGCTTTGGAGCTGGAGCTAGCTTGCGATCTCCTGAGATAACTTCCTTGAGTGCCTTTGCAGGTAGGAAGCGAGCCTTCTTTGAAGCCTTGATCTTGATTGTCTCGCCAGTAAATGGGTTACGTCCCATACGTGCCTTGCGGTCAACCTTCTTGAACTTACCGAAATCGTTGATCATTACATCTTCGCCCTTTGAAAGGTTGCGAACGATTGTGTCAAAAACGATATCTACAGCGTGAGCTGCTTCCTTCTTGCTGTCGTTGAAGTGTGGTGCTAACGCAGCAATGAATTGGGCCTTATTCATTGAATTCCCCTTATTTACGCGTAAATGTTAAGCAACCGCTTAACGTGTTCGTAAACCTACGCGCTCATTAGGGGTGATTACGCTATTGAATTGCGCGTGTCGCAATTTTTTATTGCACGCAAAAATCACAAAAACATCGATTTTTATGCGTAGAAAACCCTAAATCTTAGATTGAGAGTTAAGCAGAGTTTGCCTCACCCTGCCCCAAAACCGCTGATTTACGCTTGTTTTCAGCTGCTTACGAACGAATCGGAAGGGTTGCAGGCTTATATGTTGGGCGATTTTTCTCAAAAGAGTCAATGAAATCAGTCTGTTTTAAGGTTAGACCGATGTCATCGAGACCTTCCATTAAGCGCCAACGGGTGTAATCATCAATTGCAAAGGGCAAGCTCTTTGATCCGTAAGAGACTGTGCGCTCTTCTAGATTTACTGTAATTGATGTACTTGGTTGCGCCTCAATCGCCTCCCACAAAGCCTCTACTTCCGTTTGATCAAGGATGATCGTAAGCAATCCACCCTTAAGCGAGTTTCCGCGGAAGATATCTGCAAAGCGGCTAGAGATAACTACTTTGAAGCCGTAGTTCTGAAGCGCCCACACCGCATGCTCGCGCGATGAGCCAGTTCCAAAATCAGCACCCGCAACTAGCACCGTTGCAGCTTTGAACTGAGGTTGATTCAAAACAAACTCTGGATCATTGCGCCACGCAGCAAATAAGCCATCTTCAAAACCGCTGCGCGTTACTCGCTTGAGATATACGGCGGGAATAATCTGATCTGTATCAACATTGCTGCGACGAAGTGGAACACCAGTTCCAACATGAGTGATGAATTTATCCATTGTCATTTACTCCTTATAGATCCGCAGGTGAAGAGAGTGTGCCGCGCAGCGCGGTTGCAGCTGCGACCAGTGGGCTAACTAGGTGGGTTCTTCCACCCTTACCTTGACGTCCCTCAAAGTTACGATTTGATGTTGATGCTGAGCGCTCTCCTACAGCAAGTTGATCCGGGTTCATACCAAGACACATAGAGCATCCTGCATTACGCCATTCAGCACCTGCATCAAGAAAAACCTTGTCCAATCCTTCAGCCTCTGCCTCAAGGCGAACACGTGCTGATCCTGGAACTACCAACATGCGAAG
>JBFYOY010000066.1:0-9129 GCA_041303575.1 Actinomycetes bacterium | reverse complement strand
TTTTAGATTTACTGCTTGCAGTTGGTCGCCGCGTTAAAGCGGGACGTTCTCCCTTTGCACCAGACAATCAACACTTACATCACCGATTGCTCAGCGCAGGTAATTCGACAAACAGAACCGCTGTGATTTTGTATCTCTGGACTGCAACAATCGCATTTCCTGTAACTGTTCTTGCCTTTGCACCTTGGTGGGTCGCGCTGATTACAGCTTTGGTTCTTTTCGGAATGAGTGTCGGCGTTATGATGAGTAAGAAGAGGGTTACAGCATGAGTACTTCAGCAAAACCAAATTACCCAAGCAATGAAGCACAACTGCTAAAGGGAGCAGTCAAACCAACTGCTATTACAGGTTTTTTAACGATCATCATCTCTGCAATCTTTGCTGGCCTTCCTGGTTTCTACGGAGCGCTTCTTGCACAGTTCATTGTTGTTATCTTCTTTACCGTCACTTTGGGAGTTTCAAAGATCTCGAAGGATCTTGATCCACTGTCGACGATGGGCCTTGCTCTTTTTTCTTATACGACCAAGCTGCTCTTTGTCGGACTGTTCTTGTGGGCGATCACTAACTTCACTGAGCGCGAAACCATCAATCGCACCAGCTTCGGTGTTGCAGCGATCCTGTTGACCCTGAGCTGGTTAGGCGGGGAGATTGCCAGTTACATGAAGCTGCGCATACATTTACCCCTGCCCGACAGTTCCTCAGATTCGAGCAACTCAGATTCGAGCAAGGAGAAGTAATGAGCCGTAACAATGAAGGCGCCGCCTGGACCATCTTGGGGTATCTGCTCTCCGGACCGCTCTTTTGGGGTGGCGTTGGGTATGGGCTAGATGCCTGGCTGGGTACCGGCTACTTCCTAGCCTCTGGGCTTTTGCTGGGAATGGGCGCCGCCCTGTACCTCGTATGGCTCCGTTTCGGACGTTAAAAAGAGTCCTAATCCACAGATTTTCGATTTCGCCCAAAGCCGCATTTACGCATAGGGTATGCCCGAAGAACAAGCCCTTAACCTCATGAGGAGTACGCGTGCGCTCGATGTATAGCTTTCTTGCAGAAGGCGACGAGTTCGTTCCCCCAAGTAGTAGAGACTTCGTTTTACCTCCGATTTTTGGAGATAACCCATACACAACAAAACCAATTTTCTTAGTGTTCTTATCGGTATTGGTTCTTTCAATCTTCTTTGTGATGGCATCTCGTAAGGCATCGATTGTTCCTTCAAAGCTTCAATTCGCTGGAGAATCTGTATATGCATATGTGCGCAACGACCTTGGTAAAGAGATCATCGGTCATGAATTCATGCGCTTCGTGCCATACCTATTCACACTCTTCACTTTTATTTTGGTAAACAACTGGTTCGGAATTATTCCGATGTTGCAGTTCCCAACAATGTCTCGAATCAGCTTTGCTTATGTACTCGGAATTATTACCTTCGTGGTTTTCCACTATGTCGGTATCCGTCACCACGGAATCGTCAAGTACATGAAGGACATCTTGTTTATGCCAGGTGTTCCAAAGCCTGTTTACATTCTTCTAACACCAATTGAAGTTGCGACTTACTTAATCGTTCGTCCTTTGACTATCTCACTTCGTTTGTTCGCAAACATGTTTGCTGGTCACTTGCTTCTTATGATCTTTATCCTGGGTGGAGAACATCTACTCGAGGGTGCTATTGGCTTGAAGTTGGTTAGCCCATTTGCTTTCGCATTTGGAATCGCATTGACCTTCTTCGAGTTCCTTGTTCAATGTCTACAGGCGTACATTTTTACCCTGTTGACCGCGCTATACATCGGCGGCGCGATCGCCGACGAGCACTAATCAAAGTTCCACAGCAGTAAACAAAAGCACCACCTACTAGAAATACCAACGGAAAGGTAAGAAAAATGACAGGCACACTCAACCTCGTCGGTTACGGTCTTGCAGCAATTGGACCAGGACTTGCAGTTGGAATGATCTTCTCTGCGTACATCAATGGCGTTGCACGCCAGCCAGAAGCACGCAGCGTTCTACAGCCAATCGCATTCCTAGGCTTCGCTATGGCTGAAGCTCTAGCGCTATTCGGTCTCGTACTCGCATTCGTTCTCTAATTCATATTCGATAACTAGCTAGAGGAATACAGATGTCATTCTCATTGCTCGCAGCAGCAGGTGCGCCTAATCCGCTCCTACCTGCAACAGCTGAAATTGTTGTCGGCTTCGTCGCTTTCGGTTTGCTTTACCTAGTAATGCGCCGCAGAGTGGTTCCAATGTTCGAGAAGGCTTTCACAGCTCGCACAGAGGCGATCCAAGGCGGAATCGAACGTGCTGAAAAGGCTCAGGCAGAAGCTGCCGATGCTCTAGTTCAGTACACAGAGCAACTTTCAAAGGCACAAGCTGAATCGCAATCAATCCGCGAAGAGGCACGTGCACAGGGAGCAGCAATTCTTGAAGAGCTTCGCACAAAGGCACAGGAAGAAGCAGCGCGTATTACTGCTACTGCTCACGCCTCAATCGAAGCAGAGCGTCAACAGGCGGTTACATCACTTCGCAATGAAGTTGGTGCGCTCGCAGTTGAACTTGCTTCAAAGATTGTTGGAGAAGCACTTGATGATCAGGCGCGTCAATCACGCATCGTTGATCGTTTCCTTGAAGATCTAGAAAAGTCAAAGTAAAGAAGAAGAGAGAAAAGTTAAATGAGAGCTCAACTCGGAGGCAGTAGTCGTCAGTCACTTGTGGCTGCACGCGTAGCACTTGATGCTGCTGTTAAGGGTGTCGATGCACAAGCTGCATCACAGTTGAGCGCTGAGCTTTTCTTTGCAGCAGATGTTTTGGGATCCAATATCTCTGTACGTCGTGCACTCACCGATACATCTCGCGATGGAGCGGCAAAGGGTGCATTAATTAAGGATCTATTAGCTTCAAAGGTTGGAACAGCAGCGGTTGGTTTGTTGACCGAGCTTTCTGCACTCCGTTGGTCTGGAGCTAAGGATCTAGTACAAGTTATTGAACAGTTAGCTATTGAAGCGGAGGCGACAGCAGCTAACATCTCAGGTGATCTAGATCGTGTTGAAAATGAGATGTTTGTAATTTCAAATACGATCTCAAACTCATCTGAGCTTCGCAAAGCATTTAAGTCAGATGCAGATGTTGCTAAGGCTCAGCTTGCAGCTGACCTACTCAAGAATGCATCCTCTTCAACAACAAAGTTAGTCTCACAAATGGTCAACTCATGGCGCGGACGAAGCATTGAATCAGCTTTTGCTGATTACCAATGGGCTTTGGCTGCACGTCGTAACCGAGTGATTGCACTTGTTCGTATCGCAGCGCCAATAAGCCAGGCACAGCAAGATCGCTTGGCAGCAGCGCTTAACAAGCAGGTAGGACAGCCAGTTCGTATGAATATTGAGATCGATCCAGCGGTTTTGGGTGGAGTTTCAGTGAAGTTTGCAGATGAAATGGTTGACGGATCAGTTTCAAATCGTTTGGCTGGGGCCGCACGTGCCTTGGCTGGAAGCAAATAAAGGGAGAAACACATGGCAGACCTAAAGATCAATCCTGAAGAGATTCAGGGTGCCTTAGCGAACTTCGTTAAGTCATACGATCCAGGCGTTGCAGCTCGCGACGAGGTAGGAACAGTAAGCCAGGCAGGCGATGGCATTGCACGTGTTGAAGGTTTGCCTTCGACAATGGCAAATGAGCTATTGCAGTTTGAGAACGGCACACTGGGTCTTGCACTCAACCTAGATGTTCGCGAAATTGGAACGGTTATCTTGGGTAGCACAACAGGAATTGAAGAAGGAACATCCGTTCGTCGTACTGGTGAAATTCTCTCTGTACCAGTGGGCGATGGTTTCCTAGGTCGCGTTGTTGACGCACTTGGAAATCCAATTGATGGCAAGGGCGAGATCAAGGCTGAAGCACGTCGTGCACTAGAACTACAGGCTCCCTCTGTAGTTCAGCGCCAACCTGTTAAGGAGCCTCTTGCAACTGGTATCAAGGCGATCGATGCGATGACAGCGATTGGTCGCGGACAGCGCCAGTTGATCATTGGTGACCGTCAGACAGGTAAGACAGCGGTTGCTGTAGACACAATTATTAACCAGAAGGAAAACTGGAAGTCTGGCGACAAGAAGAAGCAGGTTAAGTGCATCTACGTTGCTATTGGACAAAAGGGTTCAACGATCGCATCTGTAAAGGCTGCGCTCGAAGAAGCTGGCGCAATGGAGTACACAACAATCGTTGCATCTCCTGCATCAGATCCAGCTGGTTTCAAGTACCTATCTCCTTACACAGGTTCTGCAATTGGTCAGCACTGGATGTACAAGGGCGAGCACGTTCTTATCGTGTTTGATGATTTATCAAAGCAGGCTGAGGCTTACCGTTCAGTCTCACTTCTACTTCGTCGTCCACCAGGCCGCGAAGCGTACCCAGGAGATGTTTTCTACTTACACTCACGTTTGCTAGAGCGTTGTGCAAAACTTTCAGATGAATTAGGTGGCGGTTCAATGACCGGTTTGCCAATCATCGAAACAAAGGGAAATGACGTTTCAGCGTTTATTCCTACCAACGTAATTTCTATTACCGATGGTCAGTGCTTCTTCGAAACAGATCTTTTCAACGCCGGTGTTCGCCCAGCGATCAACGTAGGTGTTTCTGTTTCTCGTGTAGGTAGCTCTGCGCAGACAAAGGCGATGAAGAAGATCGCTGGACGTCTACGTCTAGATCTAGCTCAGTACCGTGAACTTGAAGCATTTGCTGCTTTCGGTTCAGATCTTGATGCTGCATCAAAGGCGCAGCTTGAGCGCGGTTCTCGCATGGTTGAACTTCTGAAGCAGGGTCAGTACTCACCGTACTCACTAGAGCGTCAGATCGTTTCAATCTGGGCGGGTACTACTGGAAAGCTTGATGATGTTGCAGTTGCTGACATCCGTCGCTTCGAAGCAGAGCTTCTCGACTTTATCGGTCGCGAACGCAAGGAAATCTTTACAGTTATCTCAGAGACAAAGATGCTCGAAGATGACACCGTTGCAAAGATGGAAGAAGCGGTCGTTGCATTCAAGAAGCTATTCAAGTCATCAGTTGCAGCGGCTCTCAATGAGGCTCCAGCAGATGCGCTAGATAGCGAAGATGCAGAGTCTGTAACTAAGTATGTCCAGCCGGCGGTGAAGAAGTAACCCATGGGTGCCCAACTTCGCGTTTATCGCCGACGGATGCGATCCGTTAAAGCGACCAAAAAGATCACGAAAGCAATGGAGTTAATCTCTGCTTCTCGTATCGTTAAGGCGCAGCAACGAGTCGCAGCTTCAACTCCTTATGCAAATGAGTTGACCCGCGCGGTATCTGCAGTTGCAACTTTTTCTACAACAAACCACCCATTGACTACAGCATCAGAAAATCCAAAGCGTGCAGCGGTGTTAATCATCTCTGCAGACCGCGGCATGGCTGGTGCTTACTCAAACAACGCCATCAAGGAAGGCGAGCAGCTTGCAGCTCTTCTTCGTGAGCGCGGTCTAGAGACAAAGTCATATTTGGTTGGCCGTAAAGCTGTTAGCTACTACAAGTTCCGCAATCGCGAGATCGCTGGACAGTGGACAGGTTTTTCAGATAACCCAACTTACGAGGATGCTCGCCAAGTTGCCGATGCATTGATTGAGGCATTTATCCTTGATGCTCAGGTAGATACCAATGGAGTCGATGAGATTCACATTGTTTTCACCGAGTTCAAGTCAATGCTTACTCAAAATGCGATGGCAAAGCGCATGCTTCCTCTAGAGGTTGTTGAAAGCGAAGCACCAGCACCAGCTGGATTGCTACCAATGTATGAATTCGAACCTAGTTCCGAGGTCGTGCTTAACGCACTTCTACCTCGTTACATCCAGGCTCGAGTATTTAACGCGATGTTGCAATCTGCAGCTTCAGAGCATGCAGCTCGCCGTCGCGCAATGAAGTCAGCAACTGACAATGCTGATGATCTAATCAAGTCGCTTACACGACTTGCGAACGCGGCTCGTCAGGCCGAAATTACTCAAGAGATCAGTGAAATTGTTGGCGGCGCAGACGCGTTGGCCTCAGCTAGTGCAGGGAGTGAATGATGTCGAACTCAAAAAAGGGCCGCGTAGCTCGCGTTATCGGACCAGTGGTGGATATTGAATTCCCCGCTGATTCAATGCCAGCGATCTTTAATGCGCTACATGTAGAGACAACCATGTCAGGTACTACTCGTACCTTGACACTTGAGGTTGCTCAGCACATTGGCGATAACCTCGTGCGCGCAATCTCGATGCAGCCAACCGACGGTATGGTCCGTGGCGCAGAAGTTTCAGATACAGGTACACCGATCTCAGTACCTGTTGGTGATGTAACAAAGGGTCACGTGTTCAACACACTTGGCGAATCACTAGATGTTCCAACCTCTTCACTCGACATCAAAGAGCGTTGGCCAATTCACCGTGATGCACCAGCATTTGATCAGTTGGAGTCAAAGACTGAGATGTTCGAAACCGGAATTAAGGTTATCGATCTGCTAACACCTTATGTAAAGGGTGGAAAGATCGGTCTATTCGGTGGTGCAGGTGTAGGTAAGACAGTTTTGATTCAGGAGATGATTTACCGTGTAGCTGAGAACTTCGGTGGTGTGTCTGTATTCGCCGGTGTTGGTGAGCGTACTCGTGAAGGTAATGACTTGTTCCTTGAAATGACCGAGACCGGTGTTATCAATAAGACCGCGTTAGTGTTCGGTCAGATGGATGAACCACCTGGAACGCGTCTTCGTGTTGCATTGTCAGCACTAACAATGGCTGAGTACTTCCGCGATGTTCAAAAGCAGGATGTACTTCTGTTCATCGATAACATCTTCCGCTTCACACAGGCAGGTTCTGAGGTTTCAACACTTCTAGGCCGTATGCCATCTGCTGTGGGATACCAGCCAACATTGGCTGATGAGATGGGCCAGCTACAGGAGCGCATCACATCTACACGTGGTCACTCAATTACATCTATGCAGGCGATTTACGTCCCTGCTGACGATATTACCGACCCAGCTCCACACACTACTTTCGCGCACTTAGATGCAACAACAGTGTTGTCTCGTCCGATTTCAGAGCTTGGTATCTACCCAGCTGTGGATCCACTTGACTCAACTTCACGCATCTTGGATCCACGTTACATCGGTGAGCACCACTTCCGTGTTGCTAACCGCATCAAGCAAATCTTGCAGCGTTACAAGGATCTACAGGACATCATTGCAATTCTCGGTATCGATGAATTGTCAGAAGATGACCGCGTATTGGTAGGCCGCGCACGTCGTATCCAGCGCTTCTTGTCACAGAACACATTCGTAGCGAAGGTGTTTACAGGAATCGACGGATCATTCGTTCCGCTATCAGAGACAATCGAAGCCTTTGAAGCACTTGCAGATGGAAAGTACGATCACATTCCAGAGCAGGCATTCTTCATGTGCGGTGGTCTTGCAGATGTTGAGCGCAACGCAGCTGAACTAGCAGCAAGCTTGGCGAAGTAATAGATCATGACACTTAAGGTCGAACTCGTATCTCCAACAGCACGCGTATGGTCGGGCGAAGCTACTTCAGTTTCTGCCCGCACCATCGAAGGTGACATCGGTATTTTGACCGGCCACACACCTTTGTTTGGAGTACTAGTTGACGGTCAGGTAAGCATTAAGGGAGCTGATGGAACCACCACCGAGTTTGGTGTCAGTGGTGGATTCCTCTCAGTTGCAAACAACCGAGTATCAATCCTTACCGAATCGGTAAATTAACTCTTAACGCAGGTTGTGTTCGGTTCTGATTTCACGAACTGTTCTTGATTTTCCACGCATTACGATTGAGTGGCTGATTGCACCATTTGGGGTGTACCGAACTCCACGCACAAGCTCTCCATCTGTAATGCCTGTTACCGCTACAAAAACATCCTCAGAATCAATTAAATCTTGGGTGTGAAGTATTGGCCCCGATGCCTTTCCATCTACATGCAACTGTCCCTGTATCGCTCCACCTAAACAAATCATCGCAGCGGCTGTAATCACGCCTTCCGGTGATCCGCCAATACCCATAAGCAGATCAATTCCTGTATCTGGTCTGGCGGTTTCAATGGCTGCGGCAACATCACCATCTTGAATCAATCGGATACGTGCACCAACTTGGCGAATTTCAGAGACAAGAGCGTCATGTCGAGGGCGATTTAAAACAACCACTGTGATGTCGTTGATTGATAAGTCCTTGGCATGTGCAACAGCGGCGATATTTTCTGCAGTAGATGCTCGTAAGTCGATCACCTTTGCTGCCTCTGGGCCGGTAACAATTTTATTCATGTAAAAAGATGAGTCAGGCTTAAACATCGAACCCCTAGGGGCTAGTGCAATAACTGAAATCGCTCCATTCATGCCATTTGCAGTTAATGACGTTCCATCAATCGGATCAACCGCTACATCGCACTCTGGACCTTGTTGATTTCCAACGAGTTCACCATTGTGCAGCATAGGCGCTTGGTCTTTTTCTCCCTCGCCAATTACGACAACACCATTCATGTCAACCGTGTTAATCATTTGTCGCATCGCCTCAACCGCAGCCTTATCGGCAAGATTCTTTTCGCCTCTTCCAACCCAAGCAGAAGCAGCTATTGCAGCGGTCTCTGTTACGCGGATTAATTCAAGAGCTAAATTGCGTTCAGGTGTCGAAAAGTTCATTCGCGGGAAACCTTTGCCCCAAGGCTTTGCAACTGTTCGGCGAAGTTGGGGTAGCCGCGATCGACGTGAAAAGCCTGATCTACAGTTGTTTCTCCATCAGCGACTAGTGCCGCCAGAATTAACCCAGCCCCTGCGCGGATGTCGTGGGCTTCAACCGGTGCTCCAGATAGCTCCTCTACGCCATTAATTGATGCATGGTGGCCATCTACGCTTACTTGAGCACCTAGACGGCTGAGCTCATTAACAAACATAAATCGGGATTCAAAAACATTTTCTGTTACCAATGAATGACCTTCAGCGATCGCGTTTAGGGCGATCACCATTGGCAGCAAATCAGTTGGAAATCCAGGATAGGGAAGTGTTGCCACATCAATTGCCTGTGGTCTTACATCCATCTTTACGCGGATTCCATCGGAAGTTGTTGTGATGATTGCGCCAGCAGAAGCTAACTTTTCTA
>JBFYOY010000065.1:0-3438 GCA_041303575.1 Actinomycetes bacterium | reverse complement strand
ACCGTATCGATGACATCATCGTCTTCCACCAGTTGACTAAGCCACAGATCATTCAGATCGTTGATTTGATGCTTAAGAACCTCGATGATCGTTTGCAGGCGAAGGACATGGGCATCGAGCTAACACCAGCTGCAAAGAATCTTCTTGCCGAGCGTGGTTACGATCCATTGCTGGGTGCACGTCCATTGCGTCGTGTAATCCAACGCGAGATCGAAGACTCATTGTCAGAGCGCATCTTGTTTGGTGAGCTCAAGGCTGGCGAGATCATCGTCGTAGATGTTGAAGGTGAAGGCGCTGAAGCTGTCTTTACATTCAAGGGAGCACCAAAGGCATCAATGCCTGACACTCCTGAGGATCTTGCAGAAGCACCTACCGCTTAAAGATTGACCGTAAAGGCCCCGTTTAGTTATTCACTAAGCGGGGTTTTTGCTTTACCTTTTCTCAATGCGCAAACTTCTTGTTGGACTCGTTGCCGTTTTATCTCTGTCCTTAGTCACCTCTCAAGTTTCAGTAGCTGCTGTAAAGCCTGGGACAAAGTGCTCTAAAGCCGGTGCAACTTCGACTTCTAATGGCAAAAAGTACACATGTATAAAGAGCGCCAAGAAGCTTGTTTGGAACAAGGGTGTAGTTGTCGCAAAGCCAAAACCTGTAGTTTCACCAACACCAACACCAACACCAACGCCAACACCAACGCCAACACCAACGCCAACACCAACGGTTCCGTCCACCCCGCTTGTATTTTCGGATGTGTGTGCTAAAGACCCTGAAGTGCCGGCAGAGTGGGCTTCGTATCAGGAATTTGCTCTGAAAACGTTTAGATGTGCAAGACCATATAGATTTTTAGATAAGTCACTTCCAGATCAAAAACCAGTCACAACCCTTGGAAGCGCTGAACCATTACTTCCGATCATCAATTGCAAACTCCCCGAGCAGAGGAACAACAATAATGTTGGATTTAGACAAAATGGTTGGAGATTCAACGGAGATCTTCAAATTCAAGTTATCCCAATTGAGTTTACCGATTTCAAGGCAAAAGAAAGTCCCTCTGGTGAATACGGAAAATATCTTGATTATATAAAAACCATGTTTTACAAGATATCTGATGGAAACACGAGAATTACGTTTAGAACTCCAGAAAACTTTATTTCACTTGGAAACGATTTAAATTCATATGTTATTCCAGGATTAATCGAGAAGAATGATCGTTATGTTTGGAAAAAATTAGATTTACCTCGATATCAGCAAGATATTTTTAGCACGGTTGATAAATCGATTAATTTTACAAATATAGATATGACAATTGTCATAGTGCCTCTCTCGGTTCCATCTGATTACATTGCTCATAGCCCACAATTCAGAATGGATAATGTTCGAACGAATGAAGGAACTGTTAGATTCAATTATCTAATGCCCCCCGCAAATGAAGACGACTTTATGAATTGGTTCGGTGTGGAGCCTTTCTTGCACCTTCATGAGTTTTTCCATGCCAACGGATTACTAAATGATCATGAAGGCGAAGAGGGTAAGGGCGGAAACTATGGAACCGGGCGCTGGGGGCAAATGTCCGGAATGCTTACTGACTTTATTTTGTGGGATAAATGGATCGCGGGCATGTTGAGAGATTCGCAAGTCATTTGTGCCTCTCCAAATTCATCGGGAACATACTGGATTAAACCTGCAACTTATTTTGGTGAGTTTGAGAAGTTGTTGGTCATTCCACTTAGTTCAACCAGAGCGATTGCTCTTGAGTCTCAACGTGCAGCAGGCATGAACTTTAAACTATCGAAAATTTCGGAAGGAGTTTTGGTCTACACCTTGGATACATTGGATGCGCGGCAGAATTCTGGAATAAGCGTGATTCGGCCCGAGAATCGGAATGGTCCAATACAACTAGGTCCATTGACACTTGGTGATGCTCCCTTGAAGAGCGGAGAAAGTATGTCTATTTGGGGTTACAAAATTACTGTTGTTGAATCTGGAGATTTTGGTGATGTTGTTAAAGTGGAGAAAGGTTAAGTGCCCAACTTCTTTAAGGCATCTCCGCTAACGCGATACACAGTCCACTCATCCATGGGCACTGCGCCTAGGGATTTGTAGAAGTCGATGCTTGGTTGGTTCCAATCCAGAACCCACCATTGCAATCTTTCATAATCGCGTTCTACGCAGATCTTGCCCAACTCTTTGAGGAAAGCTAAGCCATAACCCTTGCCGCGAAATGCGGGATCTACATAAAGATCTTCAAGGTAAATACCTGGCTTACCAACCCATGTTGAGTAGTTGAGAAACCAGATTGAGATTCCAATTACTTCGCCCTCATCTTCTGCAACATGGCAGTAAGCAACTGGGTTGTCACCAAAGATTGTTTCTTCGATCTGTTCTAAGGTCGCTTTTGCTTCCAATGGTGCTTTCTCGTACTCAGCTAAATCCTTAATTAACTGGTGGATACGAGGAGCATCCTCTTTGCGGGCGTAACGAATCCCAGACTGTGTCATTGCGGAAGTCTATAACGGTTGCGGGGGAGTCTTTGAATAAGTAGGTCATCAGCCAATGTTTTCAATGCTTTTTCCACCTGCGACTCATCGGGCCATAGCTTCTTTATCGCTGATTCTGTTAACGATTCATTTTCGCGCAGTGCCTGAACAATTGTTCCGCGGCATTTGCGATCGGTGCCATGCCAATCCTGCGATTTTCTAATTAGCTCTGTCTTTGGGTAACCATTTTTACGCCAATTACATTGACCAATGATTGGACATAGCTCGCATGATGGATTCTTTGATGTGCAAACAAGTGCGCCAAGCTCCATGGTTGCAGCAGCCCATACATGTGCATTCTTGGTTGGCAAGATCTCTAAACGCCGAGCTTTTTCGCGGGCTGTCGGTGCTGGCTTTGGGTGTTCCTCCCCATCAACTGCACGGACCAGTAATCGTCTGATGTTTACATCCATAACTAAAGAGGGTTGCTCAAATGCAAAGGCTGCGATCGCTGCCGCCGTGTACTCACCGATGCCGGGCAAGAGCTGCAGAGTTTCTTGATCTTCGGGAACTTTGTTGTTGAAATCTTCAGCGATGATTTGTGCTGCGGCATGTAAACGAAGTGCACGACGTGGATACCCCAAACGTCCCCAAGCTGTAATTACTTGAGCAGGTGTTGCCTTAGCCAAATCCTTAGGGGTTGGCCAACGCTCCATCCACTCACTCCATTTAGGTAAAACGCGATTGACAGGTGTTTGTTGCAACATGTACTCGCTGACCATCACACCCCATGGGGTTGTGTCACGCCAAGGAAGATCTCTCTTGTTTTTCTTAAACCAATTAAGTATTGGTTTTTCTAACGAGCTCATTCGCCGGTGATTTTCACCCGTTTAAGTGCGGCATCAAGACGTGAAACTTCAACGATCTCCATGCCATCAATCTTTGTATCTGATCCTGTTGGAACCAA
>JBFYOY010000064.1:0-4560 GCA_041303575.1 Actinomycetes bacterium | reverse complement strand
ATAAGGTTGCTCGCAAATCTGAGAACCCATCAATCACCCGCGATGTATCAGGTGAAGGTGTTCAGCAGGCGCTGCTCAAGATTCTTGAAGGAACTGTTGCATCTGTTCCACCTCAGGGCGGCCGCAAGCACCCACATCAAGAGTTCATTCAAATCGATACAACAAATGTATTGTTTATCGTTGGTGGAGCTTTTGCTGGTCTTGAAAAGATTATCGAGTCACGCGTAGGTAAATCAGGCGTTGGCTTCAATGCAACCTTGCAAGATGCTGCAGATAAGAACCGTAAGGACATCTTTGCTGATGTAATGCCAGAGGATCTCTTGAAGTTTGGAATGATCCCTGAATTCATTGGCCGTCTGCCAGTTCTTACGAGTGTTGAAAATCTAGATAAGCCTGCGCTGATGCAGATTCTGACTGAGCCAAAGAACGCTTTGGTAAAGCAGTACCAACGCCTCTTTGATTTAGACCATGTTCAGCTTGAATTTGATGCAGAAGCACTCGATGCGATTGCAGATCTTGCTCAAGAGCGTGGAACCGGAGCTCGCGGACTTCGCGCAATTATGGAGACTGTCCTGCTTTCAGTTATGTATGACGTTCCAAGCCGTACAGATGTAGAAAAGGTGATCATCACCAAGGAGTGCATCACATCCGGGGGAGCGCCAACTTTGGTAAATCACACAGGTCCAAAACGCTCACGTGGACAAAAAGGTCAAGAGGAGAAGAGCGCATAATCTAGACTGCGCACTATGTCTTTAAGCCGTGAATTAGCCTCAACCTTCTCTCCACAGGAGATCGAAGCTCCGCTGTACCAAAAGTGGGTCGATGCTGGATATTTCACCGCCGATGCAGCTTCTGCGAAAGAGGCTTTTTCTATTGTTTTGCCTCCTCCCAATGTGACAGGTGTTTTGCACATCGGTCACGCACTAGACCAAACATTGCAAGATTGTTTATCGCGCATGAAGCGCATGCAAGGCTTTGAAGTTTTGTGGCTTCCAGGAATGGATCACGCAGGTATTGCAACTCAAAATGTTGTTGAAAAACAATTAGCAGCTGCAGGCAAATCTCGACATGATCTTGGTCGCGAAGAGTTTGTTAAAAAGGTGTGGGAGTGGAAGGAAGAATCAGGCGGTGCGATTCTTGAACAGATGAAGCGTTTGGGTTCATCTGTCGACTGGTCTCGTGAACGCTTCACTATGGATGAAGGTATGTCCAAGGCTGTTGTAACTATTTTCAAGCGCATGTATGACGCAGGATTGATTTACCGTGCCGAAAGAATTATTAACTGGTGTCCACGTTGTCTAACAGCGTTGTCAGATATTGAAGTTGAGCACAGCGATGATGCAGGCGAGCTAGTTTCAATCCGTTACGGCGAAGGCGATAACGCAATTATTGTTGCAACAACCCGTGCTGAAACTATGTTGGGTGATACCGCTGTTGCAGTTAATCCCGATGATGAACGTTACTCACACATGATCGGAAAGACTGTAAAGGTGCCACTGATCAACCGTGAGATTCCAATCGTTGCCGACCAGCATGTAGATCCAGCTTTTGGAACCGGTGCGGTCAAGGTAACTCCTGCACACGATGTGAATGACTTTGAGATCGGCCTACGCCACAACCTGCCAAACATCGTCATCTTGGATGCTGATGCAAAGGTTGTAAATACAAACAGCGCATTTGATGGTCTTGATCGCTTCGATGCACGCAAGGCGGTTGTTGAGGCACTTCGCGCCGAAGGTCGTATCGTTGCTGAAAAGCGTCCATACATGCACGCAGTTGGACACTGTTCTCGTTGCGATACAACTGTTGAGCCACGTTTATCAAAACAGTGGTTTGTAAAGGTTGAACCAATGGCTAAAGCATCTGCAGATGCGGTTCGCAGCGGTGCGGTAAAGATTGAACCTGAAGCACTTGCTCCACGTTACTTCGAGTGGGTCGACAACATGCATGACTGGTGTATTTCACGTCAGCTGTGGTGGGGTCACCGAATTCCTGTTTGGTATGGACCAAATGGTGAAGTACAAGTTGTAGGTCCAGATGAAACCGCACCTGCTGGTTGGACCCAGGACTCAGATGTTTTAGATACATGGTTCTCATCTGGTCAATGGGCCTTCTCAACCTTTGGCTGGCCTGAAAAATCAGCTGACCTTGCAAAGTTTTATCCAACATCAGTTCTTGTAACTGGTTATGACATTTTATTCTTCTGGGTTGTTCGCATGATGATGATGTCTACCTTTGCAATGGATGGTGTTCCACCATTTAAAACAATCATGTTGCACGGACTTGTGCGCGATCAATTTGGTAAGAAGATGTCAAAGAGCCGCGGAAATGTAATTGATCCGCTGGAGTTCATGGATAAGTACGGCGCAGATGCATTGCGCTTTACTTTGGCACGTGGTGCCAACCCAGGTACAGATCAGGCGCTTGCCGAAGACTGGATCGGTGGATCCCGTAACTTTGCGACAAAGCTATGGAATGCAACCCGCTTTGCAATGATGAACGGCGCAACAGTTGAAGGTGACTTACCTGCAGTTGATTCATTAAACGCAATTGATAAGTGGATCCTTAGCCGTCTATCTGAAACTGTTTCAGAGGCGACAGATCTTCTAGAAAAGTACGAGTACGCACGCGCTTGCGAGCTGATGTATCACTTTGCTTGGGATGATTTGTGTGACTGGTACCTAGAGCTTTCAAAGGAAGCTTTTGCCTCAGGAAAGGCTGAAGGCACCAAGCGTGTACTTGGTTATGTTCTAGATCAACTTTTCCGCTTGATGCATCCAGTAATGCCATTTATTACAGAGCAGATGTGGACCACATTAACTGGGGGAGAGTCGCTGGTTGTTGCGCAGTGGCCAGTTGCTAACGCTGCCCATGTAGATAAGAAGGCAGAAGCCCTTATTGCACAGCTACAAGAAATCATCACAGAGGTTCGTCGCTTCCGTAATGATCAGGGAATTAAGACCTCACTGAAGATTCCTGGCCGTATCGTGGCTACCGGAGACATTGCTCAGTACGCATCTGCCGTCGCATTTGTTGTTCGCATGGAGCTTGGAGAGATCACACCAAGTGCCAAATGTGAAGCAGCCGGTGTCACCATTGAGTTTGATTTAACAGGTTCAATCGATGTCGTTGCAGAACGTGCCCGTCTTGAAAAGGATTTAGCAACAGCGACAAAGGATAAGCAAACCGCTGAAGTGAAGCTGAACAATCAAGGCTTTATGGCTAAAGCACCAGAAAATGTTGTTGTTGAGATTCGTGAGCGTTTAGAGAAGACAACCGCTGATATTGAAAGAATCAATGCAGCCCTTTCAGCATTGCCACAAGCATGATTATTTCACCAGATGATCAAGAGCGCGTAGATGCGATTGAGCAAGCTTTGCTTGCGCGTTGGCCGGAAACAAGAATTGCACCAACAACTGAACGCATCGCAGCGCTAGTTGATATTTTAGGTTCACCGCAACTTACATATCCAACGATTCATATCGGTGGAACAAATGGAAAGACAACAACCAGTCGAATGGTTGATGCTTTGTTGTTTGCCCATGGATTACGCACGGGACGTTTCACAAGCCCGCACCTAGAAACATATCGAGAGCGTATTTCAATCAATGGCGAACCGATTGATCCTAAAGAATTAATCTTTTCTTACAACGATATTGCTGCCTATTTAGATTTAATGGATACAAAGTTTGAACATCCAATCTCATTCTTCGAAGCGATTACAGCTTTAGCTTTTGCAGCCTTTGCCGAGCACCCTGTAGATGTCGGTGTTATTGAGGTGGGCATGGGCGGCGAATGGGATGCAACTAATGTTGTAGATGCCGACGTTTCTGTAATCATGCCTATTGGCTTTGATCACATGGAGTACCTAGGCAATACCCTGCATGAAATTGCATCAACTAAGGCTGGAATCATTAAAGAAGGCGGCTTTGTTGTGCTTGCTCAGCAAGAGCCAGAGGCGGCGAAAGAGTTGATCCGTAAGGCCGCTGAAGTCGGAGCCGATGTCGTGCGCGAAGGTGTTGAGTTTTCTGTTCTATCCCGCGCAGTTGCAGTAGGTGGACAGCTGCTTACGATCCAAGGAATTCATGAAACTTACGATGAAATCTTCTTGCCACTGCACGGGCGCCATCAAGCAGCAAACGCTGCAGCAGCACTGGTAGCGGTCGAGGCATTCTTTGGTGATCAGCCACTAGATATCGAAGCTGTGCGTGCAGGTTTTGCAGCGGTTACTTCTCCGGGTCGATGCGAGGTTGTTCATCGCGATCCAACAGTTATTTTGGATGCTGCGCACAATCCACATGGTGCTAAAGCACTTGCCGACACTTTGCTAAACGAGTTCAACTTTGATGAAATCATCGCCGTTGTCGGCGTCTTTGGCGACAAGGATGCCACGGGTATTTTCCAAGAGCTAGAACCAATTGTTGATCATGTAATCGTGACTCAAAGTTCATCTTCACGTGCGATGTCTTCAGCCGAACTTGCAAAGATCGCATCTGCGGTATTTGGTCCAGATCGTGTCTTTGAAGTTTCCGATTTGAACACCGCACTTGATAAAGCGGT
>JBFYOY010000063.1:0-34335 GCA_041303575.1 Actinomycetes bacterium | reverse complement strand
CTTAACTCCATCGCAAGGTTTAATGCGATCAAAGTGCATCCGGTGTGACTGCCAGCAGAAGCAATGGCGATGACCTTTGAGGTGCGAGCGACCCGTTGGGTTAAAGCTCCAGAGCGCACCAATGGCGCTCTGACAAAACCTCGCACCAATGAGATTAAATCGGTGTCAGAGCTTGGCAGTTGATGCAATAAGGTGAAATCACCATCGGAAATATTGGGTAGTGAAAATCCAATTGTCTGCCGAATCAACCCCTGGACTGCATCAATTAACTGCATGCTGGCTCCAGGTAAATCTGTTCCGTAGATCAAAAGAGCATCCTTGGTATCTGGCAGCTGTGCGTTCAGATGATCCTGTAAGGAAATCCAATCAATTGCTCGGAAAACAACATTCCAGCCTTGCGCATACAAAGTGCCGGCGACAAATCCTTCTACCTCTGGGTTTGCGATTGCCGTGATTACCGTTGGCATCTTTAACTCAGACATAAGATCTCACCACAACCAAACGCCCTTGCGTTGTTGCGCTGAGCACGCGCAGCACTTGTGTCTCTTCAATCGCAACGGTGATCGCCACATCACCACCCAAAGAGTTTCTGGATTCATCAAGATAGATGAGAGTTACACCACCCAAGATCAAAATGGGATCGATCACCGCCTCCCCATTACGAGAATCCAGAACCCAGTAAATGTCTACCGGATCTCCGGCCATGATTCCTGAGGCTAAATCAACAGCACGAAGTGAAATAGGAACCGCACTCGTTGCCAATGAATCAACCGTTGCCGACAAATCTGACACAGAGATAACTTCTCCAACCAGCATTGTGCGGGTGGCAACCAAACCTATGGCTACATCTGAGGTGCTCATGTAATTTCCTGAACTAGATCCAAGGTTGAGATGGGCTGAGACTAAATCAGAGCTCGTCATGACATGTCCCGGTGTTATTGCACTGGCTACAACCCAGTACTTATCTCCTTTGTTTGAGTATGTGGAGATAAAAAATGCTGAAGCAAAAGCTGCAATGATTAATGTGATTGCCAAGGGCATCCGAGCGCCGTAAGAACTCTTTGTATTTTTCATAGCTGTACCCAAGAGGTTGCCCTCTGGCAAGCTAGGAATTTATCCACAATCGGTCAAAGGTATGAGTATTTTTCATACCAATGGCTGACCCTTTGCTTGCCGCAACAAGAAACTCTCTGCACATGACTACACAACGTGAATTTGAGCAGATGCCTACCTTTACAACAACACAGTTGGTCGCGGTTTCAAGTGATCCTGATGAGGATTATCTGCATCCTGTACTTGAAATCTTCAAACCAATTCCTAAAGCCCCTGAAGTTAAAAAGTCACCGTTGTACTTGGTTCCAACTACATTTGGTGAAGAGTTTGATGCAGCCTTTGCGCCACTACCAACCTCGGCTTCAGATCTGCCAGCGATTGAACCTCTGATTCAGCAATTTGTTCATAACCTTGTTGAGGTATGGGCAGGTAGAAGATCGGCGCTTCAACTGCAATCTATCTGCCACTACAAACTCTTCAATGAAGTTCAAAAAAGTGCTGGATCATTAAAGGAGGTTGGAAGGGTGCGAAAGTTCAGGGTTACCCAACCTTTAGATGGAGTATGCGAAGCAACAGTTACCGTACGTTTTGGAGAACGTTTACGGGTAGTTGCAATCAGATTTGAAGGTTTAGATGGGCGCTGGTTGTGCACCAGTTTAAGCCTTATCTAATTTAAGCAGCGCCTCCATGGCAACGCTTGTACTTCTTTCCTGAACCACAAGGGCAAGGTGAGTTGCGAGAAGTATCTCCGGTAGTACGAACCCCTGATTCATCTGCAGCTGTGTACTGCAAACCGGTTTGTGGCAACTGCTTGCCCTCTAACCCTGGAGCTACTACTTGATTGCTTGCGCTCTCCACTGTGACTTCGATATTGAAAACAAATCCAGCGATCTCTTCCTTAATTCCATCCATCATCGCTGCAAAGAGGTCAAAGCCCTCTTTTTGATACTCAACTAGCGGATCGCGCTGGGCCATCGCACGAAGACCGATTCCCTCTTGCAGGTAATCCATCTCGTAAAGATGCTCGCGCCATTTGCGATCAAGTACTGAAAGCAAAACCTTGCGCTCTAGTTCACGCAATACATCAGCACCCAATTCTTCTTCACGCGTTGCATATGCTGCTTCGCAATCCTCAAGAACACGTGCGGTAATGAAATCTGCATCAAGTCCTACGCGAGAGCCCGCCTCTTTCTCAAGCTCCTCGATAGTAAATGAGATTGGGTAAATAGTCTTAAGGGCGGTAAATAGGGTCTCTAGATCCCAATCCTCTGCATATCCATCGGCTGTTGCAGCTGAGATATATGCGGTCAATGTATCGGCGACAAAGTGCGCGACCTGCTCTTTAATGTCTGCACCTTCTAGAACGCTACGACGCTCGCCGTAAATAACGGTGCGCTGACGGTTCATTACATCGTCATACTTCAAAACATTTTTACGCATTTCAAAGTTCTGCGCCTCAACCTGAGTCTGTGCAGATTTGATCGCATTTGAAACCATCTTTGATTCAATTGGTGCATCATCTGGCAGGCCAGCTGCTGTTAAGAAGCGCTCCACCATTCCAGAGTTAAATCGACGCATCAATTCATCTTGTAGAGATAGGTAGAAACGAGACTCACCTGGATCGCCTTGACGACCAGAACGTCCACGTAGCTGATTATCAATGCGGCGTGATTCGTGACGCTCGGTACCTAAAACATAAAGTCCACCGAGGCTAACAACCTCTTGGTGACCAGTTTCAACAGCAGCCTTTTGACGCGCAATCTCTGCTGGCCATTCCTTCTCATACTCAGCAGCGTTATCTACTGGAGAAATTCCACGACGTTGTAATTCAAAATCTGCCATGAATTCGGGGTTGCCACCCAACATAATGTCGGTACCTCGACCTGCCATATTGGTAGCAACAGTTACAGCGCCCTTTACACCTGCGCGTGCGATGATCGCCGCTTCGCGCTCGTGATGCTTTGCATTGAGAACCTCGTGTGGAACTCCTGCTTTGCGAAGGAAGGCTGATAGTTCTTCTGATTTTTCAACGCTGACAGTTCCAACCAATACTGGCTGGCCCTTGCGATGACGCTCGACAATATCTGCAGTAACAGCTGCAAACTTTCCGACCTCAGTTTTGTAGACCAAATCTGGTGAATCAAGACGCTGTGATGGTCGGTTGGTAGGAATGGGAACAACACCGAGCTTGTAAATCTGATGGAATTCAGAGGCTTCGGTAGTTGCCGTACCTGTCATACCTGACAATTTGTCGTATAGACGGAAGTAGTTCTGTAGCGTAATTGTTGCAAGGGTCTGATTTTCATCCTTGATCTCAATACGTTCTTTTGCTTCTAGCGCTTGGTGCAAACCTTCGCTGTAGCGACGGCCAGCAAGCATGCGACCTGTGTGCTCATCAACGATAAGAAGCTCGCCATTCATGACAACATAATCCTTGTCGCGCTTGAACAACTCTTTAGCGCGGATTGCGTTGTTGAGGTAGCCGATCATTGGAGTATTAGCAGCCTCGTAAAGGTTTCCGATCTGCAAAAGCTCTTCAACCTTGGTAACGCCTTCTTCAAGAATTCCTGAGGTCTTCTTCTTTTCATCGACTTCGTAGTGAACATCGCGCTGAAGTTTTTGAACCAGATTCGCAAACTCTACGTACCATTTGGTGGCCTTATCGGCAGGGCCGCTGATGATCAATGGAGTACGTGCTTCATCGATCAAGATCGAGTCAACTTCATCTACTACTGCAAAGAAGTGATCGCGCTGAACACATTCATCGAGAGACCATGCCATGTTGTCGCGAAGGTAATCAAAGCCAAACTCATTATTTGTTCCGTAAGTAATATCTGCTGAATACGCTTCGCGACGTTCTGCAGGTGTCATGTTGGCCAGAATCACACCAACCTTAAGACCCAAGAATCTATGGACGCGGCCCATCCACTCGCTATCGCGCTCTGCTAAATAATCATTTGTTGTGACAACGTGAACACCTCGACCTGCGAGCGCATTCAAATATGATGGAAGGGTTGCAACTAAGGTCTTACCTTCACCAGTACGCATTTCAGCGATATTGCCCTTGTGCATCGCTGCACCACCCATGAGCTGTACGTCGTAGTGACGCTGACCCAAGGTGCGACGTCCTGCTTCGCGAACAACTGCAAAAGCTTCAGGCAGAAGATCATCCAGGGATTCACCCTTTGCATAACGATCTTGGAATAGCGCGGTCTGCTCACGTAGCTCTGAATCTGACATCGCTGAAAAGCGTGTCTCTTGAGCATTAACTAAGGCAACGATCTTGCTTAGATCACGAAGGATGCGTCCTTCGCCTGCACGCAAAATCTTGTCTACAAACGCTGGCATTGACCTGGCCTCTCAGTCAGGGTGGGACCCTGATTCACGCCCTTATCGTAGAGGTTGGGCAACACAGGCGGTAACCGCAGAGACTGTGCCGATAGCCTGAAAACCCTGCGAATTAACCGCTCTGAAGCCTTCTCGCAGGGTCGCACCCGTAGTCACCACATCATCAATCAAGATCAACTCTCCCCTGGCATGGCAGCTCAGGGAGAAGGCCCCATCTAGATTTTTAGAACGCTGATCGCGATCTAACCGAGATTGATCCAAAACTCTTCGTGATAGCTGCAAACAATCAAGCATCGGAATCCCGGTCCGCTCCGAGATCTGAGAAACCAAATCAACCATGAAACTTCTGCCACGACGCCGTTGTGAAGCTTTGCTTGAAGGAATAGGAACCAAGCGAGCTGAATTGGTATCGACTTTATTCTTATTCAACACATGAATAATCGATTGAATGATTAACTCATCTGCACCTTTTTGCCCTGACTCTTTTGCGGCAAGAATTATCTTTGAGGCGATCGGAGTGTAGATAAGGGCTGAATGAACCTTGAACTTATCAAGGTTGCTTTTGTAATAATGTGGATGCCAACTACTGCGGCATCCCGAGCAAATGCTGGGACCTAATCGCTGACAACCAAAACATCTACTGGGAAAGATAAGCTGAGTTAAATCGGCAAAGGTGCTCACACAGCAATCATGCTGATTTGCAAAAGTATTTTTGTTATGGGTTTAAAGCTGTGGAAATTAAGCTTTGTAATCTTCCGGCTGCAAAGTTATCAACCGGCGTTCGATGCTGTCATAGGTGTTGCGAGGCAAGGTAACAACAAAGTGTGCACCTCTCCCGGGACGGCCCCACGCCTCTAATTCTCCATTGTGCAAACGTGCATCTTCCAGTGCGATAGAAAGGCCAAGTCCTGTTCCGCCACGGGTTCTGGCACGAGAAGGATCAGCACGCCAGAAGCGATCAAAGACCCGGATCAATGCATTCTCATCTAATCCGATTCCGTAATCTCGAACACCAACTGCAACATCATGATCACTTGCTTCAATCTGGACATTTATTTGATGTTCTTCTGCGTGGTCAATGGCGTTAGAAAGAAGGTTGCGCAAAATGCGCTCTACACGGCGAATGTCAGCCTTAATCATGATTACAGGTGCCGCAGAATGCACGTAAATCGCTGTTTTGCGCTCCTTAGCAACCAGGGCTAAATCATCTGCGCATCGCTGAACTAACTGAACGATGTCAAAATCCACCGCTTCCAGAACAGCTACCTCGGCATCAAAGCGTGAGACCTCAAGCAGATCCTCAAGTAAACGCTCAAAGCGATCTAACTGCGCAACTAACAGCTCTGCGCTTCGTGAAACAACTGGATCAAAGGAGTCCTTCGAGGAGTGAATAACTTCTGATGCCATTCGCAAAGTTGTTAAAGGTGTACGAAGTTCATGGGAAACATCAGATACAAAGCGCTGCTGGACACGTGATAGGTTCTCAAGACGTGCAATCTGCTTTTCAATTGATTCAGCCATGTCATTAAAGGCCAGACCCAAAGTGGCGATTTCATCTTGGGATTCAACTTTTAAACGGTTTCCAAAATCACCCGCGGTAAATTCAGTTGCAACCGCTGCAGCCTCACGTACCGGTCTTACAACCTGACGGACTACAAGCCAGGTAATCAATCCAACTAAGAAGAGCAGTAGAAAACCAGTTAAGAAAAATGAACGGCTAATCAGATCCAGGGTTTTCTCCTGGTTTGCAAGAGAGAAGATGATGTACATCTCGTACTGTCCTGCATTTGGAATCTGAACTTTTTGACCGATAGCTAGACCGCCCACCCGAGTTCCGGTTAGGTAATTCATATTGGTGTACTGGTAAACAAGATCAGGGTTTTTACGAACACGCTCGCTGAGGGATTTAGGAATAGAAGCCGGATCCAAGAGATTTGATGCAATCTCGTAGTTGTTTTCCCGGGTATTGCCAGGGCTACGAATGAAGACAACTTCACGTGCATTCTCATTTGCAGTCAAAGTTGTGGCAGAGCTAATAACATCATCTACAACCTTTTGAACAACTGAGTCTTTCTCACCTTGTGCTAACAAGAAACGATATTCGGCGGTAAAGATGGTTGATCGTGCTTCCACTAAAGCGGTATTGAGGTTTACCTCTTTAATACCTCTAGAAAGCTGTGAATTAAGGGCAGAACCAGCAGATCCCATAACAACTAGCGATAGTAAAACCGTTGAAACAATGACCTTGATTGCAAGGGAGTTACGGATCTTCGTAATTAATCGGTTCATTACTAGGAACCGCCCATTACTCCAGCTTTGTATCCAACACCGCGCACAGTTACAACAATCTCAGGGTGTTCTGCATCATGCTCAATCTTTGAACGCAAACGCTGAACGTGAACATTCACAAGGCGAGTATCGGTTGAGTGTCGATAACCCCAGACCTCGCTTAACAAGGCATCACGAGTAAATACTCGGCCGGGTTCTTTAGCCAAAGCGACTAACAAATCAAACTCCAGACGAGTTAATGCGATCTGCTTACCGCCACGAGTTACCTGGTGAGCCTGTACATCGATTGCTAGATCGCCAATTGTTAGTAACCCTGAAACATCTGCATTAGTGCGACGTAAACGGGTTCTAATTCGTGCGATCAGCTCTGATGGATGACGAAATGGCTTAACCATGTAATCATCGGCACCTGCTTCTAAACCTTTTACAACATCTTGTGTATCGCCTTTAGCTGAAAGCATGACGATAGGAACCATGGATTCTGCACGAATTAATTTACAGACTTCGATTCCGTCAAGGCCAGGCAACATAACATCCAGCAGAACCAAATCTGGTGGATTGTTACGGAAAACATCCATGACCTCATCGCCACGACTAACTAGATCCACATCGATGCCGGCACCAGTTAAAACGATGCCGAGCATCTCTGCGAGATCTTGGTCGTCATCGACGACCATAACTAAAGTCATTAGCTACCGTGTTCCCAGGAGTTCAAGTACATATCTTGCGCAGGTGTAAGAACATCGATACGACCACCCATGCTGATCAACTTGAGTGACGCAACTTCCTTGTCGATGTATGTAGGAACTTCATGTACACCTGGCTTCAGGTTCTTGGCTTCCTTAACTAGGTACTCAGCTGTTAGCGCCTGATCTGAGAATGACATATCCATAACAGATGCTGGGTGGCCTTCTGCGGCTCCTAGGTTAACCAAGCGACCTTCAGCTAGAAGTAGTAAACGACGCCCATCTGAGAGCCCATACTCATCTGTCTGGTGACGCATCTTTGCGTTCTTTGTCTTTGCATTCTGCTCAAGCCAAGCCACATCGATCTCAATGTCAAAGTGACCTGAGTTAGCCATGATTGCGCCGTCCTTCATGACCGCAAAGTGCTCATCGCGCAATACATCGCGGTTACCAGTAACTGTAATAAACACATCGCCGAGCTTTGCAGCATCGATCATTGGCATCACGCGGAAGCCCTGCATCATTGCATCAAGTGCCTTGGTTGGATCGATTTCAGTAACGATTACATCAGCGCCCATTCCCTTTGCGCGCTCTGCAACACCCTTACCGCAGTAACCAAATCCGGCTACAACAACTACACGACCTGCAAGCAAGAAGTTAGTTGCACGGAAAACAGCATCAAGTGTTGACTGACCTGTTCCGTAACGGTTATCAAACATGTGCTTTGTATCTGTATCGTTCACAGCGATCATTGGGAACTGAAGTGCGCCATCCTTTGCCATCTGGTTCAGACGGATAACTCCAGTTGTTGTCTCTTCGCAACCACCTGCAATGTTAGGGATTAACTCTTTACGAGTTGTGTGCAATGTGTTTACAAGATCGCAACCATCATCAAATACCTGGTGAGGTTCGATATCTAGGGCTGCATTGATGTGCTTGTAGTAACCATCGCGATCAACTGCGTTACGAGCAAAAACTGAGATGCCGTACTCATGTACTAGAGCTGCAGCGGTGTCATCCTGAGTTGAAAGAGGGTTTGATGCACAAAGAGCGATCTCTGCTCCGCCAGCCTTAAGCACGCGCATCAAGTTCGCGGTCTCAGTTGTTACGTGCATACATGCAGAGATGCGTACGCCTGCAAATGGCTGTGACTTTTCAAAACGCTCGCGGATTTGAGCAAGCACTGGCATGTTGCGCTCTGCCCATTCGATCTTGAGGCGACCTTGCGCTGCAAGTGAAGCATCAGCGATGTCATGCTTTGGAAGAGTTGAAGTTACTGGAACGTTCACGTAAATCTCCTTAATTGGTAATCAAAGTATTAATTGGATACCTAAGGCGTAGGGCTCTACTGTGCTAGGCGGCTATAGGCATAGGTTACTGCCCCCTTGAGAAAAGCTTGTAATGAAAAACGGGTGTTAGCCGCGGATTAGCGAGAGAACCGCATCACGTACCGACTCCATTTGAGCCTGAGTAGAAGCCTCAACGTTAAGTCTTAGTAGAGGCTCAGTATTTGATGGACGCAGATTGAACCACCAGGTATCGGCGTTGACGGTAAGACCATCAAGATCATCGATTTGAACATCACTTGATTGATAGCTCTTACGAACTAGCTCAGATGCCTCCTTGGTATCTGCAACCTTTGAATTGATCTCACCACTTGAGTGATATCTATTGAAGGGGGCCAATAGTTCAGACATCGTTGCAGAGCTTTCACCAAGTGCAGCAATCGCATGCAGCGCTGCAAGGGCGCCGCTATCTGCCATCCAAAACTCTTTGAAGTAAAAATGTCCGGAATGCTCGCCGCCGAAGATCGCACCGCTTTCAGCCATCATCTTTTTTATGTATGAGTGCCCGACTCGGCTACGTAAACCCTTGCCACCGTTTTCTTCAATAACCTCTTTTACCGCGCGTGATGAAATTAAGTTGTAAATAATATTTGAACCAGGGAGCTTCTTGAGCTCGCGCTGTGCAATCAAAGCTGTAAGTGCCGAAGGATTAACTGCGACGCCTCGCTCATCTACCAAGAAGCAACGATCGGCATCTCCATCAAAAGCAAGACCTAAATCTGCTTTCTGGTCGATCATGGCTTGCTTTAAATCCTTTAATGTTGATTCATCTAGCGGGTTAGCTTCATGGTTTGGAAATGATCCATCTAACTCGAAGTACATTGGGATTACTTCGCAGTTAAGCCGGGCAAATATCGCAGGGGCAGTATGTCCAGCCATGCCATTTCCGGCATCAACGATGATTTTTAGCGGACGAATTGTTGATACATCTACCAAAGTTAAGAGATGATCTACATACTCTTCTAACATGTTGCGTTGCTTTTCGACGCCAACACTTCGGTATGCAATCGGTGAACCTTCGCGTACAAAGTTCTCGATAGTTAACAATCCAGATTCTTTACCAATTGGGCGGGCATGGCTTAAGCAGAGCTTAATTCCGTTGTATTGAGCTGGATTGTGGCTTGCCGTAAACATCGCACCGGGTAATCCCAACTTTCCAGATGCAAAGTACAACATGTCTGTTGATGCTAGCCCGATACGAATTACATCCATACCCTGCGACATTGCACCTGCAGAGAAAGCATCAGCAAGCTCTGGTGAAGATGGGCGCATATCTTCGCCAATGACAATGGTTCCTGGCTCACGCTCTATTTGTAGGAAACGGGCAAATGCCATTCCTGTTGCAAAAGCAAAATCTGCATCGATCTCTGTATCTACTAAACCTCTAATGTCGTAGGCTTTAAAAATGTTGGGTATTTGATCCATGATTGGTTATGAAGGAACTGCGCGAAGATGGCCGCGTCGACCAATTTGTTGTTGAGCAGAAGTTGATTGAGTTGCTGCGATTGGCTCTATATCTTTTGTACCGACCTCGCGCACGGCATCTGCAATCGCCATCAAATCATCTTCGCTAGGGCCGGTTGATGCACCATCTAGCTCTTGCTTGAGGACGCTCCAACCATGTGGAACCTTCAGGCGAGTTCCGTGAACTGCGCAGAGATCGTAAGCATGTGGCTCGGAAAATGTTGCCAGTGGGCCAACTACCGCAGTTGATTCAGAGTAGATATAGGTCAAGGTCATGGTTGCATGAGATCTGCATCCAGCACGGGAGCAGCCGCGACCACCTTGAGTTCTCATATATGAAACATTAGTGGGAACAGGTACAAAAAGTTGGGATTATCAAGGATTCAAAATACGAATATTTGAGTCCGGAATTTCAACCCGGGTGAGAATGCTTCCGGGGGCTATAGGAAAATACCCATAACCATTCACCGATGTGACCAAAGCTCCTGCATACGTATCATCGCTGACCTTTGTTATCTTGATTGATCGAGCCGCAGCCGGAACCTTCCAGGTGACAATGTCAGTTCCTTGAACCGCTTTGCGAATTACCTTGCCATTTACCAAAGTAAGGTCAATAGCCACATTGATTTCTGGGGCCGCAAATGCGATCAATGGTGAAAGCCCAGTAAGAGCAATTGTGAACTCAGATAATGCTGGCGTTGGCGTACTCCAGACAAAATCTTTTCGAGATCCCACGGGCACTGTTGATTCAACCGCTGCAACGATTGGTTCAGTCGCCGTGATTTTGATGGCAAAAGCGGCGGCGGAAATCTTTGGCGAGAATGCGAACTCTGAAACCAACCCAGCCGAGATGCTACGTGAGTTCAGACCCACTGGAATGAATACTCCATCTGCAGAGAGAAGTTCAACTGTGATACTTGCATCGACATCGCCTGGCGTTAAAACGCGCAGGAGATGAACCGCATCAGATCCTTGTGTACCTGACTTGGTGCGATTTGGAATTGCAGGAATAACAAGAGTGCGACTAGGGGTGTTGATCGGATTAACAAAATCTCCACCTAAGGCGCGCAGACCTTTGCCCTGCTCATCAATCAAAAAGGAGTTAACTCGGCCTGATCTTGTAACAATATTTACAGTTAGTTTTTTATCTCCCGGTGCCAATGAGTCAACAGAAATGACCAAGTAATTTTTAGAAGGTACTGTCAAAACTCTTTGAGGTTGTCTTCCATTTTCAGTAAAGACTTCAACATCTACAACAGCATCACTTAACCCGCTATTGACGATGACTAACCGAGCCTTTGTAGTGATATCGGCGCTTGCACCCACAAACCATTGAGATGAAACAGGTCCAGAACACAAGGTTCCTCCAGCCCAGTTACCTGAACGGCTCTGCCAAGCAACTGGTGTTGAGCCCTCTGCATTGAAAAGAAGCGAGTCCTTCTGAACTGGCAGGCGCAATACCTTTACAGGCAGGGTTGCGGTGCTTCTGTTTTGCAGGCGCTGAAACTGGGTTTGACGAGAAGATAAAGAGATCTGCGATGAGAGCCCAGGCAAGGTTGGCGGACAGACAATTGCCGGATAGTTCTCTGAATAGCTTTTCTTTGTCACAGCAACATTCAGGACCGATCCCAAGATGATTGCAACACCAACAAAGGCTATAAACCTCAAGGGGCGAGAAAGATTCATGCAAGCTCCTTCTCTGAGATTTCACTCTTGCGGCGGCCTGCAGGAAGTGCCATGACAAGAACAACTACAAAGAAAATCAACTGAAGTGAAAGCCAGCCTCTACGTACCGTTCCATCGTGAATCAATGAGATCTCACCAGGTTCGGTAACTGTGAAGACAGGCAGTCCTTGATCATTCTTATCTCGCTCGAGGCGGTAACCATTCTGAACTATCTGCCATGAACGGTTGTAAGTTTCAGTTAATACAAGGGTTCCAGCGGTAGGAATATAGATACGTGCGCCAACTTCGCCAGCTTGTAACTCTTTGCGAACGCCATCTGCACCTATAAACATAAGTCTTGAAGCAGGAGCGCTTACCTTCCAAACAACACCAAGAGATGTGGCAGAGGTTCGAGAAAATCCACCAAGGCCATCGATGGTGCGAATGATCTCTCGCTTAAATGGTGTCTTCACAAAAAGGTACTTAACGCCATAGTTACTTAATGTCGTACTACTTGTAACTCCTGATCCATCAATCAAGCCACGTGCTGCCTCTGCGATGGCAGCGGTTTGTGAAGGTGCAACATCTGGTTCGCCTAATGAAATATCTTGTCCGCGCGAAATGTAGTACTGAATCTTCTTCTCATTCTTATTGCCAACCTCACGTAACACAAGAATCTTTGTGTCAGCTTCAACACTTAAGAAGGCTGGCATCACCGTTTCTTTATTTGCCTGAACCAAGGAATCTGCACCCTTTGAAACAGACCAGCCGATCGCCAAAACTGAGTAAGCAAAGGTTGTAAACAAGAGCAAAGCGGAAAGAATATGGCGATAGTGAATATGGCTAAGGACCAAAGTTTCACGAAGTCGATCAAGCAGAACTGTTCCTGATGCAACCGAGGCCAAAGTGACCAATACCAACACTGGGCCAGGCCAAACCTTTGATGAGGCTTCATTTCCGTGGGTTGAAATTGAAAGGGCTGAGAGAATGACACCGAGTACCAGTGCACCAATTCCGTACTCGGCAATGCGACGGGCATGTGTTGAGGAGAACAGCGAAACAAGCAAAACCAAAAGAATTGGGCTTACTAACCAAACCGGAAGTGCATTTGCACCACCTGGATTGCCGAACAATGCATTCAGTGGACCACCACCAGAAATCAGAAGCCCTGGTTCAACCAAGAAACGACTTGGGTGCACGATCGCCTCTAGTGAGTGTGGAGCGTTCATTACAAATGGAATAAAGATAAGAGCAGCTCTTTTTTGTAGACGCAATGAGTACAGAGGTGCATCAGCTTGTTGAGCATGCTTTTCATAATCGCTAAGGGTTGAAACGATTCCGGCAACCAAGCCGATGACAAAAATCATCAGTGAGAAACCGTAAAGAAGTGCCAACAAAAGTGATATCCCGGCAATCTTTCTCCAGGTGAAATCTTGGATTTTCTCAATATCGCGCAGCAACAAAGCAACATATGGCGCCAGAATCATGAAAAGAACTGTTGCTATGTGACCGGTAGAAACCGCTGCAATTGCAACAGGTGAAATTGCATAAAGAAAGGCCGCCGGAATTGAAATCCATGCGTTACCGGTCAAACGCTTAAGCAGCTTAGATGCGGTAAACATCATGACAACAGGCGCCACCAAGAAAAAGGCGGTAATCAAGAACTGAACCTTGCCCAGGAAGAAAATAGCGACGGTTGCTGTGATCGCTACCCAGGTTGGGGTGGCAACAGTTGATCCCATACCAACTTGGTGCCAAGACTCAAAGTAAGTTCGCCATAAATCAGTTGCACCCGCAGGTGAAATCGGAAGCGCGCCTCCAACGAGAGCTCCAAAACGATTACGAGAGTTAAGCAAGCTGATCAAGCAAATTAAAGTAAAGCCAATTACCTCTGGGCGCTTGAAAACACTGAGCCAATTGTTGGTGTTGACCGGTAACAGTAAATCTTCATCTTCATTGGCATCTAATACAGAAGATGTAGACACCTGATTATTTTCAGGGAAAACCCTGGCGCGAACCTTGTCTAATAGGCCTTCAGTTGCAAGGCGTATCTGTGACCACCTTGGAGGAATGAACTCTGCAATAACTCGAGCCGATACAAAGCGTTGTTTCTTTCGAACCTTGCGAGCAGCAATAATCACGCCGGGCTTTACGATTACCGCACCAACCGCCAAAATCTCATCGGCTGCATAACCTGGAAGTTTCGCAATTAAGTAACCGATTGCTCTAGCAATTGCCGTTCCCAGTAACTGCACCGCAAGCCACGGCAAGATCCACCATGAAGAGTTTGAAAGCAATACATATGCAGCGTTGCGTCGATCTAAGAGCAATGGACGATGTAGAAATGCACCGTCAACTTCAACTGTGCGACGTTCTGTTGCTGAAGCTTGAGCATGAAAAGCAACGGCGGCGGTTGCAACCATTACTGAATGACCTGCGGCACGGGCGCGCCAGCCAAAATCAACATCATCTCTAAATAAAGTTAAGTTGGGATCTAATCCACCTAGCTCTTCAAAGACATCACGGCGGATCAATGCTCCAGCTGTACTAACAGCTAAAACATCGTGGTCGCCATCATGCTGACCCTGGTCATACTCCAAAGGTTCAAGCCCAGTCCAACGTGCACCATTTCCTGCAATGCTTACGCCAGCTTCAAGTAAATGTGTTCGATCATGCCAACCCAATAACTTTGGACCAACCATTACAACTTGTGGTCGATTATCAATTGCAGCTAATAACTCTGCGAGCGCTGTAGGGGCTGGTGCGCAATCATCATGAATCAACCAAATCCATTCATGTTCAACCGCGTTAGCTAACTTACTGACAGCTAATGAAACAGCTTGACCGAAACCTGTTTCAACATCTGCAGCAACAAATGGGATGCGTGCAGATTTTAAAAGTTTTGTAGATGCGTCCTGCGATCCAGTATCAACCGCGGTGATGAGATCAATTGGTCGAGTTTGAGAGGTTAGCGCTGCAACAACTTCGGGTAACCACACCGCTCCATTGTGGGAAACAAGAACAGCGGTTACACGATGCTTATCGACTGCGGCTTGGGAAGCCATAGGTATAACTCACTTTCTCGTTAGAGAAATGTGAACCTTACGCAGTACGACGCTTAAGGCGACGACGCTCACGCTCTGAGAGACCGCCCCAAATTCCGAAGCGCTCATCATGAGCTAGTGCGTATTCAAGACACTCTGCACGAACATCGCATGAAAGACATACGCGCTTTGCTTCGCGGGTTGAGCCGCCTTTTTCTGGGAAGAAAGCTTCTGGATCAGTTTGCGCACATAGGGCGCGCTCCTGCCATGAAAGCTCCATGTTTTCGCCAGATGCGAGAGTAATTGTTGGGCCTGAAGTGGGGATTGGGGAGTTCTGGGCTGCGGGTTGAATCGGCATAACGTCGATGCTCCATTAGCTAGATCTTGTCTCATCCCTCTTGGAAAAGACTTTCTTAGGAGTGAATTACACGCTTGTAACTCGCTCATGTCAAGCCCGTGATGGAGAAATTGAGCCTGATCTACTGAGGAATGGGCAGAATTTCGCCCTTTGTGACAAAAGATGAGCCTATTTTGGCGCCATTTTCAACAACAGCACCTGCAGCAACAAATGAGTTTGTAACCATCACTTGGCTTCCAATAACCGCGCCCGCTTCGATAATCGAGCCTTGGATCAGGCTGTCCGCACCTACTGAACTGCCCCGTCCGACACAGCTGCCGGCGGTGATCTGGGCGGTTGGATCAACTGTTGCACCTGGCATAACTAGACCAGCACCGGTGCGAAGAACAATATCTGTCGAGGCCTTCAGCAAAGCCTTTGGTGTTCCGATATCCAACCAATAAGCGTTCTCAAGGTATCCAAAGATTTTGGCACCTTGTGCAACCAACTGCGGAAAGGTTTCGCGTTCGACAGAAACCACGGTGTCTAATGGAATTGATGAAATAACTCGTGGGTTAAAAACATAACAGCCCGCATTTATTTGATTGGTAACAGGGTTATCCATTTTTTCAAGAAATGCGGTAACTCGACCATCGGCATCAGTCGGTACACATCCAAATGCGCGGGCATCTTCTACTTGAGTCAGATGCAAAGTTACATCGGCATCATGTGCTTCATGTTGTCTTATTTGTTCTGAAAGGTCATGCGCGCTTAAAACATCGCCATTTAAAATTACAACCGACTCTTGGGTGTCTAGCAACTGCGCAGCATTTCGAATTGCGCCACCTGTTCCAAGTGGCTCCTTTTCAACGGCGTATTTAATGCTCATCCCCCATTGCGATCCATCACCAAAATACGGGGTAAAAACATCTGAAAGATATGAGGTTGCTAAGACAATCTCCTTGATTCCTGCAGCTTTAGCCATCATTAACTGGTGCTCAGTTACTGGGATTCCTGCAACTGTAAGCATTGGCTTAGGAGTATTGCGAGTTAATGGCATTAAACGTGTGCCAAAACCTCCAACAAGCAAAATTGCTACAGCCACTTTTATGCCTTCAAACGTTGAACTGCATCTGCAATTTGCGCATCGGTTGCGGTCATTGCGATACGAATATGGTTTTGGCCAAGTGCGCCATAAAAACTTCCGGGGGTTGCAAGTATCCCGCGCTCAGCTAGCCAATCAACACTTGTCCAGGCATCCTCATTGCGCGTGCACCACAGATACAACCCAGAATCACTGAACTCGACCTTGAAACCTGCATCAATGAGCGCTGGTCGCAAAGCATCTTTGCGGGCGTTATAACGAGCGCGCTGTTGTGCAACATGGTGATCATCTGAAAGCGCAACTGTCATCGCCTTTTGCACCGGAAGTGGAACCATCATTCCGCCATGCTTTCGAATCTCACGGATTCGAGCGATTAATGAACTATCACCAACCATGAATGCTGCGCGATAACCAGCCATTGATGATCGCTTTGAAAGTGAATGAACCGCCAAGATATTTGTGTTATCTCCCCCAGTTTGAGACAAAACAGAAACAGAGTGGGCGGTGTGATCAAACTCCAAATAACATTCATCAGAGATCAATACTGATTTATTCTTGCGAGACCAATCAATACATGCCTTAACTTCATCAACGCTATGAACTCTTCCAGTTGGATTTGATGGCGAGTTCAACCAAGCTAAATCTGCTTGTGGCCAATTGTTGGCATCGATTGCGACCGGAACAGAGTTTGCACCCGCTAACACCGCTCCTACGTGATAAGTCGGATAAGCAATTTCAGGAATTAAAACAGTTGTTGATTCAAGATAAGTCGGAAGCCATGCAACTAACTCTTTCGAGCCAATGAGTGGAAGCACATCAAAATCACCTGTTGCACCTAAACGTTCAGTTGCCCATTTCTTTATAGCTTCACGAAGCTCTGGAGTTCCGGCGGTTACTGGATAACTTGGAGAGTTTGATGCATCGCGTAAAGCTTGCTGAATAAAGTCAGGGGTTGGATCTACAGGTGTCCCCTGCGAAAGATCGATGATCCCTTGTGGATGTGAACGAGCCTTTTGGCCGTATGGCGCTAACGCATCCCATGGAAAATCAGGGAGCTGGGCACGCAATGGTTACTCGCTCTTTGGTGGTCGCGCTGCGATTGAGGCGTGGTCGGTTCCTGTTGGACCTACCTTGCTTGCACCGCCTGGTGAGCCGATTTCAATAAAGAACTCTGTGTTGACCTTGCCAAACTCTTTCCACTGACCAGGAACATCATCCTCGTAATAGATAGCCTCTACTGGGCAGACAGGCTCACATGCACCGCAATCAACACACTCATCCGGCTGGATGTACAGCATGCGATCGCCTTCGTAAATGCAATCCACCGGACATTCTTCGATGCAGGACTTATCTTTCACATCGACGCATGGGTCTGCGATCACATAGGTCACGAGCGGCCTCCAAAGTGTTGAACAACTGTCTTGGCCGGAATTCTAATGCCAAGTTAGGCCGCTGCGCGATATTTACCGCTAGTCGATGCTTAAGGGTGGGTTTATCGTTGTCACATGCCAACAGAGCTCGAATCTCAATTCTCCGAACTCATCGGCCAACGGGTATCGATCAGGCTTCATGAAGCCCAAGGAGGCTTCCGTGACATTTTGGGGCATTTGGTTACTCCTCACTCTTTGAGAAATAAGCGTGGAGAAGTGATTGAGTTCTCTCATAATGAGATTTTTGTATGGAAGCGGGTGATTGAGAAGCAATGAAGTTGTATGACACTCAATCCCGGGCGTTAAAGGATGTTGATGTACACAAAGAGCAGATTGCCATGTACTGCTGTGGGCCAACGGTTTATCGAGATGCACATGTTGGAAATCTACGAACCTTTTTACTTTCAGATCTAATCGCTCGCGTCGTTCGGCTCAATGGCTCCACTCCTGTCTTGATTCAAAACATCACAGATGTTGGCCACATGTCTGAAGATTTTATCAATGATGACAAGATGTTAAGCCAAGCCAAGTTAGAAAAAATTGATCCATTTGAAATTGCACGAAAATATGAAGAGAGATTTCACACCGATTTAGCATCGCTTAACATCCAACCTGCAGCTGCGTATCCACGTGCTAGCGAAAGCATCGACATGATGTTAGCTCTGATTGCAAAGTTAATCGAAGCTGGATTTGCGTATGTCGGTACTGATTCATCTGTCTACTTCAGCGCTCAGAACTTTGCCAGCTATGGCGCAATTAGCGGAAACAAACTTGATTCATTAAAGCCAGGACACCGATATGAATACACCGAAGATGGCGCAAAGAGGTTTCATGCGGATTGGGCGCTCTGGAAGGCTGCAGGCGATCGCACCGAGATGGTGTGGGATTCACCATGGGGTAAAGGTTTTCCGGGTTGGCATATTGAATGCTCTGCAATGTCACTAGAACTTTTAAATGGCCATGTTGATATTCATGTTGGTGGAATCGATCTTCGCTTTCCGCATCATGAAAATGAAAGAGCCCAATCAAACGCTTTGATCAACAAGGAAGCGGTCGATCTTTGGGTACATGGCGAACACCTGCTTTTTGAGGGAAAAAAGATGTCAAAGAGCTCTGGAAATGTAGTTTTGCTCAGTGATGTCATCGCACGTGGAATTGATCCTCTAGCTATTCGACTGTGCTTTCTGGAAAACAAGTATCGCTCGCAAATGGATCTCACCTGGAGCTCAATTGAAGCGGCGCATGAAACCCTAAAGCGCTGGCGAATGAAGATGGCTCAATGGTCAACAGATAATGCAATAAGCAAGGATGCTGAAATTGAACACGCTTTCAATACTGATTTAGATACCCCTAAGATAATTATTCGATTGCGAGAAGTTGAAAAGGATTCATCAGATAACAAGGCTGCGGTGTTTCGTTATGCAGACCAGGTCCTGGGATTAGATCTTGAAAGACCTATTGAGCAAAAGGTACTAACAGCTCAAATGCAATCACTTCTTGATCAACGTTCAACTGCACGTACTGAAAAACGTTGGGCAGATAGCGATCGCCTTCGCATTGATTTAGAGAACCTTGGTTTGGAGATTAAGGACTCCCCTGAAGGTCAGGTCTGGAGTTAAAGCGGAGTAATAATCGCTATAACAATTGCGATAAAACCAAAGTTTATAAGTGAAACACCGATCGCATCACCCTGTACTAAATACTCTTCATTTACTCCAGGAAAACCTGCGCGTAGAACTACTAAAGCCCAAGCAATTGCTGCGATGAACTTGTAAGAACGCTTACCCCACATTCGCCCCGTTGCCCAAATACCCATCCCTGTAGCGATGAGTGAAAGAATCAATCCCACTGGCGGATAAAAACTATGTATAAAGATTGCGCTAGCCCCGAGTGCTGCACCAAAGAAAAGTGAATAGATTGCCTTCATTACAGAGTTATTCCAGAGGTTAAATCTGTTTCACGTCCCTGAGCATCAAAAGGTTCACTCTTTACGCCCTTCACCAAGGTGTAGTACTCATCGCCCCAGATCTGTAAACCTAAGTTATTTGAAAGAGCAAAGAATGGGCCATCCAAAGAGATCTGAGTTTCATGGGCTTTCATAGCTGCCATCTTTGCATCTACATAATCGTTGCCATCAATTAAGGTTGTTACAAACTCATCATCTTTAGCAAAGGGAAGATCATCCACACTTTCTGCTCCAAAGAAATCTGAACCAATCTCTTTCATCTTTGCAATTCCATCAGCCAAAACAGATTTTGGCATTGTGTTCCAGTAGATCTTTTGGATCTGCCACTTAGATAACTCTGAAGCACGCATGGCCACTCGATGTGCCTGAATGTGATCCGGGTGGCCATAGCCACCAATCTCGTCATAGGTAATAAGGATGTGTGGCTTTACCTCTTCAATTATCTGAACCAAAATTTGTGCCGCTGTATCAACATCTGCTTGCCAGAAAACATCTGGACGTTGGTTTGGTTCTGTCCCCATCATTCCGCTATCTCGATACTTAATTGTTGGTGCGCCTAGGAAACGATGATCTGTAATACCAAGAGATTTCATTGCATCAGCAAGTTCTGTCTCGCGATGTGCGCCAAGCTGATCCAGCTGATTGCTGGCTAAATGTGAAAGTGATGGAACCAAGACTTCGCCTTCTTCACCACGTGTGCAGGTCACAAGCGTGACTTGAGCCCCGCGATCTGCGTATAAAGCCATAGTCGCCCCGTTATTGATGGTTTCATCATCAGGATGTGCATGCACGAGCAGGATGCGGAATCCTTCATAGGAGCGGTTCATGTTTGGTAATTCTGCCGTACGATTAGACCAATGAGTAACGTAGACACAACAAACAAGGCTCGCTTGCCTCGAGATGAGCGCCGAGCATTGTTGCTATCTGCCGCCCTTGAAGTTTTTACCGCCGCTGGATACCACTCAGCTGCAATGGATGAGATCGCAGATCGTGCAAATGTCTCAAAGCCGGTTTTGTATCAGCACTTTCCTTCAAAGTTAGAGCTGTACTTGGCTGTATTAGATCTACACATTGACTCATTGGTTTTTGAAATTCAAAAGGCAATTGCATCAACTCCAGATAACAAGGATCGTGTAATTGCAACAGTAGATGCGTACTTTGCATTTATTGAAAAGGAGGGCGAAGCCTTCCGTTTGCTTTTTGAGAGCGATATGAGCGTTGAACCGCAGGTTCATGAGCGTTTAAATCGCATGACTTATGACTGTGCAGCTGCCGTAAGTGCGGTAATTGCCATAGACACTGGCCTATCAAAAGAGGCATCAATGCTTTTGGGTGTTGGAATGATTGGTTATGCACAAGTAACTGCTCGTCACTGGCTCGAACGAGATAGCAAGTTGACTCGACAGGAAGCTGTGGCGTTAGTTCACAACCTCATGTGGCGAGGCATTTCAGGTTTTCCACGCAATTAAAATCGTTAGGATTAAATAAACATGTCACCAACATTTGCAGAGTTGCCCCTGCGCAGCCAAACTATTGAGGCACTTCACGCGCACGGCTTTCTCGCACCATTTGCCATTCAAGAGATGGTTTTACCTATCGCACTTGCAGATGGAGATGTAATTGGCCAAGCCAAGACTGGAACAGGAAAGACCTTGGCTTTTGGTATTCCAGTAATCGAACGTGTTATTGCTCCTAATGATGTCGAGTGGGCAGATTTTGCTAACAAGGGCATGCCTCAAGTTTTGATCGTTGTTCCAACTCGTGAACTTTGTACTCAGGTCACCCGCGACATTGAAGAGCTTGCCTCTAACCGTGGAATTCGCACAGTCGCTGTTTATGGTGGACGTGCATTTGAACCACAAATTGAGGCTTTGCAAGCTGGCGTAGAGATTGTTGTTGGAACCCCTGGTCGTTTACTTGATCTTTCACGTCAAGGTCAGCTCAAGCTAAAAGAGGTGTCTCGTTTAGTTCTCGATGAAGCAGATGAGATGTTGGATCTTGGATTCTTGCCAGATGTCGAAAAGATCTTATCTAGCACTCCCAATCGTGCTCAAACAATGCTGTTTTCAGCAACTATGCCGGGAGACATTATCGCCCTTGCTCGTCGCTTCATGAATCAGCCAATTCATATTCGCACTCAAGACAGCGAAGATGAAGGTTCTGTAGTCACGCGCATCAAGCAACATGTTTTACGTGCACATGCGCTAGACAAAATCGAAATGCTTGCACGAATCCTGCAGGCCGATGGCCGCGGACCAACCATGGTTTTCTGCCGTACAAAACGAACTGCTCAAAAGACCGCTGAAGATTTGCTAGAACGTGGCTTTAAGGCAGCTCCTATTCATGGTGATCTTGGTCAAGGCGCGCGCGAAAAGGCTTTAAGTGATTTCAAGGCAGGAAAGTCAGATGTGCTGGTTGCAACAGATGTTGCAGCTCGAGGAATTGATATTGATGGAATTACACACGTAATCAATTATCAATGCCCAGAGGATGAAAAGACTTATGTTCACCGCGTAGGTCGTACCGCTCGTGCAGGTGCGCATGGAATTGCTGTCACCTTTGTTGATTGGGATGAGCTTGCACGTTGGAAGATGATTGATCAGGCTTTAGAGCTTGGCCTCGGTGAGCCAGAAGAGACTTACTCTTCTTCAGAACATCTCTACGAAATGCTCAATATTCCAGCCGGTTCAACTGGCCGAATGGTTAAGGCAAAGCCTGTTGCAAAGGTCGAGGGCAAAGAAGCCCGTCCTGCAAAGACAAAGCAGGAAACTCCTAAGCCACGTACTGAACGAACTCGTACGCGTACTAAAAAGTTTAAAGAGAGCTAAGCGGCAACAAAGACGCGAATCGCATCTACAAGCATTTGTACTGCGATGGCTGCAAGTAACAAACCTGCAATACGTGCTACGAGGGTTACACCTGACTCTTTGATGACCTTCAAAATCGTAGTAGATGCCATTAGCACCACCGCAATCGCAACATGAACGGCTACAACTGCTGCTGCAAGGCCTGCCATCATGGTTCCGGTATCTGCCTGCTGAACGAAAATCATTGTTGCAACAATGGCTCCTGGGCCAGCAAGTAATGGAGTTCCAAGGGGAACTAACGCCACATTGGTATTGCCTTCATCAGCAAACTTCTTTGAGTTTCCAGTAAGCAACTCTAGAGCTACTAGAAGCAATAACAATGCGCCGGCGGCCTGCAGTGCCTCCATTGAAATTTTGAGATAGTTCAAGATTGCTTGTCCAAATATTGCAAATATCGATATCACTAACAATGAGACGGCTGCGGCCTGAACAGCAAGAACTCTCTTTACCTTGGCGCTTTTATCTGCAACCAATCCCAGGAAGATTGGTGCTGCACCTGGTGGATCCATAATCACAAAGAGTGTGACAAAAGATTGAACTGCAAATGTAATAGCGCTTATGTCTTTCACGCAGATACCACCCTTCGTGCATTGGCTTGTGATTCTAACTTCTCCCATTGTTCCCTATGGGTATGGTTTTCAGCTAATGAATTTAACTTTCCTGTACCGTGATAATCGCTACTTCCGGTAACAACTAAATTCAATTCATGTGCAATGTTCCTCAACATCGCTCGCTCATCAGGGTTTTGATCCCGATGATCTACCTCAATTCCATTTAGGCCTGCAGCTACTAAATCTGCAAAATCTTCTGCCTTCAAAATCTGTCCGCGCAAGGATGCAAATGGATGAGCAATAACTGCAACTCCCCCTGCACGCTTGATCAGCGCAATTGCTTCTACTGGAGTTGGGGCAGCATGAGATACATAAAATCTAGATTCATTGTGCAATAAATCTATAAAAGCTTCATCCCGTGATTTAACAATCTTCTTCGCAACTAGTGCATCTGCTAAGTGAGGTCTACCCATAGTTGCTCCAGCTGGCATTGCATTTTGAACATCCTCGAGAGAGATATCCATACCTTCGGCTCGCATCTTTTCAATCATTTTGCGCATACGCGGGAGTCGACCATCACGAGTTTCTTCTAAAACCTGTTGCATCTCTTGATGCTCGGCATCAAACAACAACCCCAACATATGCACACTGATTCCATCTGATGTTAAGCAGGAAATCTCAGAGCCCAGCGCTAGTTTTAATGAACCACGCAGAGACTCTGTTGCTTCTTGCCACCCAGATGTTGTGTCGTGGTCTGCAATTCCAAGAACCTCAAGCCCTTGGACAATGGCTTTGTTTACAAGCTCTCTTGGTGAATCGGTTCCATCACTGCAATTGGTATGGGTATGAAGATCAATCATTCTTTGACTCCCGTGTTCTGGTGACGACAAGAATGCAACCTACAAGAATCAGCACAATGCCCGGGATAACTCCTATTGGCGGAGTTTGATCTAGCCACCAAGCAGCAAGAACCGCGCTAACTGGAACCTCAAAAAACACAATAAGAGAAACAATGGCTGGCGATACTCGCTTGAGCGCAGAGTTAAACATGGTGTGCCCCAACAACTGGGCACCTAAAATCAATCCCAAAACAATCAGCCATTCTTTAGCGCTGAAGGAGAAGATTTCATTGCCCAGCAATAAGGCCATGGGCAACGCTGTTACAGAGCAGATAAAATATGCAATCGTTGTGTAGGTACTTGTCTCCAAGGTTTGCTGTGCTTTAGATCCAGCCATTATGTATGCAGCAGCAAGTGCTGCAGAAATAATTGCGGCGATATCGCCAACAAATGATCTAAAGGAGATTGTTAAATCGACACCAGAAACCATGACCACACCAACAAAGCTAACGACCATTCCGAGCCAAGCCGTCGAAGGGATGTGACCACCGCTGCGTTTTACAAACAAAGCAGCAAAGATTGGTTGTAATGCTACTAAAGCGGTACCAGCGGCCACTGTCGTCATTCTCATTGCCAAGAAAAATCCAATGAAGTGAAGTGCCAACAAAACGCCAGCAATTACGGCCCACTTGACACCAACACGATCTCTGGCGTGACGAAGTGCGAAAGGCAGAGTCAGTAGTGATCCACCTAAGTTTCTCCAGAAGATCAAGGTCAGAACTGGCATCGCACTCATTGCAATCAAAGGTCCAGATGTTCCGATTCCGATGATTCCTACACCTAGTCGTATGAGATCTGGCTTTGCAGGGATCGCCGTATGTTCATTAATGCGTTCACCTGAGTTCATAAGAGAAAGGTACCCTTAACTCATGAGCGGCAATCTCTTAAACCGAGTATTTCTCGCCCGTCTTGCAGGTACCGCGGTCTTTGACCCAAATGGTGATCCCGTAGGAAAGGTGCGAGATGCTGTCGCGACCCTTCGTGCAAATAATCAGCAGCCTCGTATTTTGGGGTTAGTTGTTGAGGTTCCATTGCGCCGACGAGTTTTTGTACCCATCACCCGTGTTACATCCATTGAAAGTGGAGCGGTGGTTATCACCGGCCTGCTCAATATGCGTCGCTTTGATACTCGTCCCGGAGAAGTTTTGGTTTTGGGCGAAATGCTAGATCGATCCATTACTTTGCTAGAAACTAATGAAGAAGTTGTTGTTGAAGATATGGGCATGGAGCAAAATCGAAATGGAGATTGGTTGATCTCTAAGGTTCACATCATGCGCAAAGGGCGTGGCTTACGTCGTAAAGGTGCAACTTCTACCGTTGCTTGGGAAGAAGTCATTGGCTTTGCAAATACCGAACAAAACCAAGGTGTTGCAAACCTGCTTTCAACTTTAGCTAATTTACGTGCAGCAGACCTTGCCGCTGTATTACAGGATCTTGCACCAAAGCGCCGTATCGAAGTTGCTAGCGCACTTGAAGATGAGCGTCTTGCCGATGTCCTTGAAGAAATGGATGAGGAGAATCGAGTCGCGCTACTTGCTGAACTTGAAGGAGAGCGCGCAGCAGATGTCTTAGGTGAAATGGATCCTGATGATGCCGCCGACTTGTTGCGAGAAGTTGGTGAAGAACGAGCTAACGCGCTACTTGATCTTATGGAGCCAGAGGATGCGGAAGATGTCTTGCGCTTAATGACCTACGAGGACTACTCAGCTGGCGGAATGATGACTACCGAGCCAATCGTCCTTACTGCAGATTCAACTGTTGCTGATGCTCTAGCTTCTGTGCGCCAAAAGGAGATCTCACCTGCATTGGCTTCACAGATTTACATCTGTCGCCAACCAACAGAAACTCCAACGGGACGCTTTATTGGTGTTGTTCATTATCAACGTTTGCTTCGCGAACCACCTTCAACATTGCTGGGATCTATCGTTGATACCGATACAAAGGGGACAAATCCTGATGCAACTCTGCATGAGGTTTCCTCACATTTAGCAAGCTATAACCTACTTTCCTTGCCGGTTGTTGATGCCAATGAGCGATTGCTGGGTGCCGTAACCGTGGATGATGTGCTGGATCACTTGTTACCTGAAAACTGGCGACATGATCATCGCGAAAATTCACCAATCTCATTTGAACCAGAAGAAGCTTAAGGAGGTGCAGAAATGGCACGTAACTATGGATTAGATACTCCACGCGAGACTCGACGTTCTCTGCGACCAAATTATGACCCTGAAGCATTTGGTCGGATGTCAGAACGTTTTGCGCGTTTCTTAGGTACTGCACGCTTTTTGGTCTACATGACATTCTTTATTGCATTTTGGATTATTTGGAACTTTTTAGCTCCAACTGATCTGCGTTTTGATGATTATCCATTTATCTTCTTAACCTTGATCCTGTCGATGCAGGCATCGTATGCAGCACCATTGATTCTACTTGCACAAAATCGCCAGGCTGATCGTGATCGCATTCAACTCAATGAAGATCGTGGTCAAAATGAGCGCTCGATTGCAGATACTGAGTACTTAACCCGAGAGCTAGCTGCACTACGAAACTCATTGGGTGAGGTTGCAACACGTGATTTTGTCAGAAGTGAACTTGCAGATCTTGTTGAAGAGTTAGCTAAAGAGCTACGTCGAGACGCCCAATCGGACTCCGAGTAAAGATTTACTTCGCTTCATCAACTTATCTGCAACCTCAGTGATTGCCATCGCCGCAACTGATGCTGGATCGGCATCAACAATAGGTGCGCCATCATCTCCACCAGTGCGTAGTGCTGGGCTAAATGGAATCTTTCCGAGTAGCGGAACATCACTGCCAACAAGTTGTGACAAACGACGTGAGGTCTCTTCTCCCCCACCCTCGCCAAACAATGAGATGGTTTCGCTGCAGGTTGGACATGGAAATGCTGACATGTTTTCAATAACGCCAATTACATGCTGATGAATTTGATGTGCAATTCGTCCAGCTCGCTCTGCAACCTCTGCAGCTGCAACCTGTGGCGTTGTGACAACAACGATCTCTGAAGTCGGGATTAGCTGACCTAAAGAGATTGCAAGGTCACCAGTTCCAGGCGGCAGATCGATGAGCAAAACATCAAGATCCCCCCAATAAGCATCGGAAAGTAGCTGCTCCAGAACTCGGTGAAGAAGAGGGCCTCTATAAGCAACTGGATCTGATCTTTCAGGCTTAAACATCTCCATCGAAACGGTTTTTACGCCATAGGACTCCAGCGGAATAAACATCTGATCAATCGCAGTTGGTCGCTGACCCATTAAACCCATTAGGCGCGGAATTGAGTGGCCATAAACATCTGCATCCAAGATTCCAACGCTTAAACCATTTTTAGCGATAGCCACGGCAAGGTTGGCTGTAACTGAAGATTTACCGACCCCACCTTTTCCGGAAGCGATACCAATAACGCGGGTCAAGGAATCAGGTTGTGCAAATGGAATAAACTTTTCACGGCCGCCACGTACAACCTTCTTTACAAAGTTGCGTTGCTCCTCATTCATAACTCCAAAGACAAGATCAACACTCTTGACACCTTCAACACTTGTCACAGCGCTTGAGATATCAGTTCGCAGACGATCCTGCATAGGGCAAGCTGCAATCGTTAAAAGCACCTTAAGTGAAACTGTGCCTTTGTTTTCTGAAAGATCTTCAATCATTCCAAGTTCAGTAATGGGATGACGCAGCTCTGGATCATTAACCTTTGAAAGCGCTTGTGTAACTTGATCTAAAAGACTCATAGCAAATCTGGATCAATCATTGCAGTTGGCTTCTTCACCTTTGGTTTTGGAGTTTCCTCATCCAACAGCTCAGAGATCTGCTTTTTAACAAATGTCTTTGGATTCAGATCCTTAGGTTGAAGATCTTCAAATCCAGGTCCAAGGTTTTCCCGAAGTTCTGCGGTTGCTTTGGTTGCCAAACCTCGAGCCTTTTTAACCCATTGCGCTGCTTCGACAGCAAGCTTTGGCAAACGCTCTGGACCAACCAGAAGCATTGCCAGAATTGCTAGGCCCAGAATTTCTCCTGCACCGATATCAAAGAACATGGCTTTAGCCTACGCCAATTACTGCTGAGCCGCGATTAGTGTCAGCGAAACCGTCTTTTGGCTGCCATCTCGCAGATATGTAAGGCGGACAACATCTCCTACATTTCTAGAACGGACCGCGACAATTAACTCGTCAGGAGAGTTGATGGGAGTGCCATCCAAAGCGGTGATGATGTCTCCGCCACGTAAACCCGCCTTTTGCGCAGGGCTACCAGGCAGAATTCCACGTGCAGAGCTTGCAACTAAGGCACCTTCACCCGGAAAGTTCATATCCAGCGAGATTCCAATAACTGGATATGTTGCGACACCATTCTTGATTAACTGATCCGCTGTTTTTCTAGCTTGATTAATTGGAATTGCAAATCCAAGTCCAATTGATCCGGTTCGCAGATCTGATCCCAATGATGCGATCGCTGAATTAACACCGATTACTGCACCGGTTGAATCAACCAATGGTCCACCTGAGTTACCTGGATTAATCGCTGCATCTGTTTGCAGCGCATTAATAAATGAACTCTCGCTTTGAGAATCTCCAGCTGTTACTGGACGATTCTTGGCGCTGATAATTCCTGTTGTCACAGTTCCGGATAAGCCAAGTGGAGATCCAATTGCAATTACTGAATCACCAACTGCTACCTGATCGCTATCGCCAAACTGTAAAGCTTTTAAGCCAGAGGCTGCGATCTTCAGAACCGCAAGATCATATGATGCATCTCGCCCAATGACCTTTGCAGAAAAGATACGACCATCATTGAGCTTGACTTGAATTCTTCCGCCTGATTGCGCCGCTGAACTGATGACATGGTTATTAGTCAAAATATATCCATCGCTATCGATGAAAAAACCTGAACCTGTACCACCGCCTGTTAATGAACGGGTCTGAATAGATACAACTGATGGCAAAACTCTTTGCGCTGTTCCAGCCACTGAATCAGGTGCGCGCTCAATTGTGCTTGTCGATGAAACCAGATTTACTCGATTAAACAATGAAGCACCAGAAGCATTGACGCCCAGAATTCCGCCAACAGCACCGGCCAGAACTGCAATTAATGCAAGGTTGCCCTTTGAGCTTTTCGATGGCGCACTTGCCTGCCACCAAGGAGCTGCAACTGGTGCAACCTTCTTGCGAGGAAAAATCATGGTTCTATCTTCCTACAACTTTGTTGCTAGTAGTAATCCATCACCGACTGGGATCAATGAACTCACCCAATGATCTGTGTCATTCTTAATGATTTTCCCAGCATCACGAAGGGCAACGGTCCGCGGATCACGTTGAGCGGCATCGCAGACCTTTCCTCCACCGTAGTAATTATCAATAACTAGCGCCCCGCCGCTGCGCAAAATTCTATGCGCTTCATTAATGACATAGCTGAGATCTTCTGGGTTATGACGTAGTACAACAAGATCATATGCACGATCCGTGAGCTTTGAAATTACATCTAAAACCGAGTTAGTGATCAATCGATATCTGCTTTGCGCAATATCTGCATCATTGAATGCAAGCTTTGCTATTTGAGAATGCTCCATCTCATCATCTATAGATGTCAGGGTGCCGCTAGGCAGCATTCCATCAAATAACCACAAGCTGCCAACGCCAGATCCTGTTCCTACCTCCACGACAGATTGTGCTTTCAAAGTTGAGGCTAAGTACTTCAGAAATGCGCCAGAACCCGGAGTTGTATCAACTGTTCCTAGTTCGATGCCTCTTGCCCGTGCTTGAGCTTTGAAATGATCTTCAGGGATGAAGTTTTCAGCAAAGGTGTGTGGATCTACTCTCATGATAAAGAAGTAATCCATTCAGTTAGAAGGCGTACTCCAAATCCTGTTCCGCCCTTTGAGTTTTCTCCTGCATCAACCTCGCTACGCGCAGTTCCGGCAATATCTAAATGAACCCAGCGACGAGTTGATGTGAAGTTTTCCAAAAATAGCGCAGCGGTTACTGAACCTGCAGAAAACTTTCCTTTATCTGCTGTGTGGTTCAGATCAGCGATATCGCTTCGAAGCGCTTCTTTGTAATCATCTACCAATGGCATGTGCCAAACACGATCACCTGTTGCGTCTCCAGCCTTTGATAGCTGTGCAGCCAAAGCGTTATCACGGGTGTACATCGCAGCATATTGACGACCCAATCCCAAGGTTGCTGCACCGGTAAGAGTTGCAATATCAAGTAAATAATCTGGATCTAAGTTGGCATCTGCATACGCCAAACCATCGGCAAGAACTAGACGTCCCTCGGCATCGGTATTGATTACTTCAACCGTTGTTCCACCGTAATGCTTAATGACATCACTTGGGCGTTGGGCGGTTGCTGAGATCGCGTTTTCAGCCATCATCATCAAGGCGGTTACGCGCACATTTGGCTGAAGCTCTTCAAGAGCGGTCAAAGTTCCAAGGATCGCGGCCGAACCTGCCATGTCACTCTTCATCGCCATCATGGTGTCGTAAGGACGCTTGAGCGAAACACCGCCTGTATCAAAGGTAATTCCCTTGCCAACCAAAACTACATGGGGCAAAGCCTTTGCAGATTTCTTCTTTGATTTTGGCTGGTATGAAACTTTAATCATTCGTGGACCTGGCTTTGGAGATGAACCACCAACTGCGCGAAGGCCACCAAACTCTTTGAGTGCAGCACCGGCAAAGATTTCAACCTTAAGACCGGTTCCCTTTGCAAAATCCTCTGCCTGCTTACCCATCCATGCTGGAGTCTTAATATTTGCTGGGGTATGAATCAAATCGCGGGTGCGGCAAATAGCTTTAGCAATTGATGCAGCATCCTTAATCGCCTTCTCATCTTTGCTCCCAACAAAAATAGTTGGCTCTTCCTTCTTCTTGTCGGTCTTGAGGTTCCATACCCATGCACCAAGTGCGATTGAGATTGCGTGCGCCTTAACCTCTTTACCAATACAAGCAGAGTAAACAGTTGTGTTTTTCCCACGAACCTTGCGGCCAACAGCCGCACCTGCTGCACGTGCAGCTGAACCGCTTTGATCGCCTATACCTACTAAAAAGATTCGATCTGTTTGTGAATCTGTGGCGCTCACTGGGATTTCAAATAACTCGCCAGCTTTTGCAGTTGGTGAAAAGAAGGTTAACTCATCAACGAGATTGAGTCCGAAGAACTTTTCTAGCTCTGAAGCAAGTGAACCAATGAACTCAAAGCCGCCATCAGTATTCTTAATGAAACCTAGTGCGATTGAATGTGCGCTAACAGCCTTTGAAAGTTCAAGGGGCGCAAATTGTGGCAGTGCTGACATGATTGGTAAGGCTAGTGCCTAAGTAGAAAAATTACTTCTTTACGAGAGCAACAGCGGCGTGTAGAGCTGCGCTCAAGTTGTTTGCTTCTTCGGCATTCATTTCAACTACAAGGCGTCCGCCACCTTCAAGAGGGATACGCATAACAAGAGAGCGAGCTTCCTTTGTGACCTCCATTGGACCATCACCAGTGCGGGGTTTCATGGCTGCCATGTGGGGACTCCTCTAAATCGTTGGTACCGCTGTATGTAAAGCAAGGGGGTAAGTATCTCGCACAATGAGGCTTAGTGCGAAATCGAGATTGGGCTTAAATGCCCAGAATCGCGCTCAATCTGGCCCTGCCCTGGCGAATAATTACATCTACCGAGCGCTCGGGAACCCCAAGTATTGATGCGATATCGGCTGCGCTCATCGACTTCAGGTAGTGCATCGTCAAGATGATTCGCTCTTCCTCAGGCAATGTCGCAAGGGCTTGCGCCAGTGTTTGCGGTTGCTTGCCCATGGCACAACTTTACTTCCTTTGCTGCAACTGACGGCGCAAGGCTGACAGCGAGATGCGGACACCTACGTATAAGCCTGGCGCAATAAGAAGGAATACAGCGCGTGGAGCCAGAATTTCTTCAGACCAATCAAAACGTGTCGATTGAGCTGAGAGCGCGGTCAATTGAAAACGACCTGTGCCCTTAATTATTTTTCCGGTATGCAGAACATCGCAAATATGTGGAGGCTCCCATGCGGTGACCGTCATGTGATCCATGATTCCTAGCTTTCCAACACCTGTGAATGCAGCAATTGAAGTACCAACGCCTTCGCGAATATCTGAAGTTACTTCAACAGTTGTTTGAAGCATCCAATCGCCTTGTGACTCCCAATCTGCAAGTGATGCCCAAACTTTTTCAATTGGAGCGTTAATTACAAGGCTCATTGCAATGTGATTGCTTCTCATGCTCCACATGCTTTCAAAGCCTCATCGACCGTAGTTGTCCATTGAACAATCTCTCTCATGCCCGGCTTAATAAACTTTTCATCTTCCAGATGAATAATTAGCTCATGCAGCGGTGCATAAATTCCGAAGGGGTCCAAAATTACAACGGGCTTGGTATGGAACTTTAAGTAATGGCCAACCCAAATTTCAAAGAACTCTTCTAAGGTACCGGCTCCACCTGGCAATGTAATAAATGCATCTGAAATATCTGTGATCATGTGCTTTCGTTGACCCATGGTTTCTACCACGTGCAACTCATCATTGTCATGATCTGCAAATTCAATATCCACTAGGGCTTGAGGAATCACGCCAACGGTTTTGCCGTGGGCATCACGTGCGCCTCGGGATACCGCTCCCATCATCGAGATATGTCCGCCACCAGTAACTAACTCATTGGAGGTTTGCGCGATCCCCTTGCCTAACTCATAGGCAAGCTCTACATACTTATTGTCGATCGTGGGTGATGAAGAGCAAAAGACGGCAATACGCATGCGGCTAACAATAGAGGCTAGGCTTAGGACATGACGACCATCGCATCTGGCCACGGAATCGCAACCATTTCAAATGGAACCACTCTTGATGTTTGGTTCCCCTCTCCTGCTTTAGCTCCTTTGGCCGCAGCCGCACCTGCAGAGTTAGCTGCCTTGGTTGGTCCAGATCAAGCACGTGGAGTAACTCGTGAATTAGTTGGAATCGAAATTGATATTACTAAAGCTCCAGCAAATGCAGCTGATGCATACCTGCGCCTGCACTTGTTGTCCCATCGCCTTGTTAAGCCACACGGGCTAGCACTTGATGGGATCTTTGGAATTCTAAGTAATGTTGTCTGGACATCTGTTGGACCATGCGCTGTGGAAAGTTTTGAAATTACAAGAGCTCGTTTGAAGGCTGCACATGGGCATGTCAGCGTCTACGGTGTCGATAAATTTCCACGAATGGTTGATTACGTAGTTCCATCTGGAGTTCGAATTGCAGATGCAGATCGAGTTCGCCTTGGTGCACATCTTGCATCAGGTACAACTGTGATGCATGAAGGATTTGTAAACTTCAATGCAGGAACCCTTGGTACATCAATGGTTGAAGGAAGAATTTCAGCTGGAGTCGTAGTTGGTGATGGCACCGATGTTGGCGGTGGAGCATCAATTATGGGAACACTTAGCGGTGGCGGAAAAGAAGTTATCTCAATTGGTGAAAAGTGTTTACTCGGAGCAAACTCAGGTCTTGGAATTTCCCTAGGCGATAACTGTGTAATTGAAGCCGGTACCTACATCACAGCTGCGGCAAAGGTGAAGTTGCCAGATGGTGAAGTTGTAAAGGCCGGAACTCTTTCAGGAGCAAGCAACTTGTTGTTCCGACGAAACTCATTAGATGGTTCGCTAGAAGTTGTTTTGCGGACTGGGACTTGGGGTGGGCTCAACAGCGTTTTGCACGCTAACTAACTCAAAGTAAGCCGATGGGATTCTTGCTCGGCTTCTGAAGGTTTCTCCGCGCAAAGTTTTTTGAACACCAGTTGTCGAGGTCGCACGTATTAACCCAACAGTGCCACTGAGGTTTCTGCTTACGATTTCAATTGCGACAACATCAGGTAATCCAAATGCAAGTGCAACAGTTGTTTGCGGCACGGTGCGGTTCCATCGATGAAAGTTTGGATTGAGCTTGGGATCCAAACTGCCAGGATCAGCAACAGTATGTGTATAACTTCGCTCGCCTCCCCATGCATTCCGAGCGGTCTCAGTTAATCCACCCGTTGAGCTTCCGAAGTATGTGGCGATTGGAAGATTATTTTGGGTCAATACCAAACCAGCGGTATTTGTGACCGCTGCCTTCCAAAACTTGCCCCAACCTTTTTCACTTTCCTTGGCAAAGCCAAGAAACTTTTGATCTGAAATTTCACCGTATAAGTCACAATCACATGCCGATCGATAAATTCCGGCTTTGCTGAGCGCATATGTACGCGATGCAATTGCTTGTGCCTCTAATGCTGCAGATGGCCAAGA
>JBFYOY010000062.1:0-6230 GCA_041303575.1 Actinomycetes bacterium | reverse complement strand
TCAGCCACGGGAACTCTTTCCACTAGCTAAAGAAAGTTTCAAGAGTTCGCTCAGCTCAAGTTTTGATGCTTCAACACCATCTGTCTGTAGGGATGAAACCACATTAGAAATTGCTGCGTCTGACTCTTTGGGAGAAAAACCTAATGAAACTAAGGCGCTTGACAGCTGCTCTCTCCATGCCGGCTGATGAGCTTTGTATTGAGCTGTTGTTGATAAATCTGACAACTTTCCTTTGAGCTCCAGAATTAAACGCTGCGCACCTTTTCTACCGATACCAGGAACTTTTTCAATTGATACAACATCTTCTTGCGCAATAGCGCGACCAAGATCTTCTGGGGTTAGAGCGCCAAGAATAGACAGAGCGACCTTTGGTCCGATTCCCGAAACTGTTTGCACTAATTCAAAGAGTGTTCGAGACTCTTCATTTACAAATCCAAAAAGAGTGAGTGAATCTTCTCGCACAACTAGGGATGTAAAAAGATGTATTTGAGAACCTAGCGTCAATTGAGCCGTGGTTGCAGGTGTTACTAAAACAGATAAACCAAATCCACCAACTTCGACAACCACTCGATCAGTGTTAATTGCTCTGACAGTTCCAGTTAACAGGGAGATCATTTAGCTCTCAATTTCTTTAAACGTGATTGTTCCGCTGCGACCGCTTGCGCTAATCGCGTAGTGCCGCCACCTCGCCAAATATGGCAAATTGCAAGTGCGAGGGCATCGGTAGCATCAACTGGTTTTGGGATTGTTTCAAGGTTCAAGATTTTTTGAACCATCTGAGCAACCTGGGCCTTGTTAGCACGACCGCTTCCTGTTACTGATGCCTTTACCTCCGATGGGGTGTGCATCATTACTGGGATTCCAGCCTTTGCTGCCAACAACAAAGCGATGCCGGCCGCCTGCCCCGTGCCCATAACTGTTCGCACATTGTGCTGCGAAAAAACACGCTCGACAGCGATCACATCTGGCTTCCACATGTTGATCCATTGGGACAGCTGTTGATCTAAATCTAAAAGTCTTTGTTCAAGTGGTGATTCAACTGGAGTCAGAATTACTCCGACTTCAACAAGGGAAATTGGCGAACCTACCGCGCCATCAACGACACCGACGCCACAACGAGTAAGGCCAGGGTCTACACCCAAAACTCTCATAGCTGGCCTCGTGCTTTCTTGTAGAACGAATGTTAAAGCCTAAGGTGAAGTAAGTTAGCCCTATTCGAGGCTCGCCATAACTTCATCGGAAACATCGAAGTTACTGTAAACATTCTGGACATCATCAAGCTCTTCAATTGCATCAATTAACTCAAAGACCTTCTTAGCGCCGTCGGCATCTAATGGAATGCTCATTGAGGGCAGGAATGAAGAGTCAGCTGATTCATAATCGATTCCTGCAGCTTGCAGTGCGGTTCGAACCGGTACTAGATCCACAGGCTCACTCACGATTTCAAAGGCTTCGCCGAGATCATTTACCTCTTCAGCGCCTGCTTCCAATACCGCTTCGAGAATTGAATCCTCAGTAAGGGTTCCATCCTTCTTCACGATTACAACACCTTTACGGTTGAAGAGGTAGGAAACGGAGCCAAGATCTGCCATCGAACCACCGTTACGAGTGACAGCGACCTTAACTTCCGATGCTGAACGATTTCTATTGTCTGATAAACATTCGATCATGATCGCAACGCCGTTAGGACCGTAGCCCTCGTACATAATTGTGATCCAGTCTTTAGCGCCGGCTTCAAGACCTGCGCCGCGCTTAATGGCACGTTCAATATTGTCTGAAGGCATTGATGATTTCTTGGCCTTTGCAACCGCATCAAATAGCGTTGGGTTGCCATCCATGTCAGCGCCACCATTTCGTGCCGCTACTTCAATTGCACGGATCTGCTTTGCAAACACTTTCGCACGACGACTATCAATGATCGCCTTCTTGTGCTTTGTCGTAGCCCACTTGGAATGGCCTGACATGGCTTCACCTCACCTAGCTAAATTTAAAACCCTTATTAGAGGTCTTACTTTACCTTCTCAACTGCAGGACGAGCCACTTGTTCAATAAAGTATCTATGAATTCGATTGTCTCCCGTTAATTCAGGGTGGAATGAGGTAGCAAGGGCGGTTTTGGAACGAACGGCCACTGGATGAGAATCAACGGATGCAAGCACCTCAACGGTTGCTCCAATTTTTTCAACCCAAGGCGCTCGAATAAATACCGCACGAATCGGTTCATCAGATCCATCATTAAAGGCGATATCTGATTCAAATGAATCAACTTGGCGACCAAAGGCATTTCTTCTAACTGTGATATCTAATCCACCAAAGGTTTTCTGTCCAACCTTTGCATCCAAAATCTGATCAGCAAGCAGAATCATTCCGGCACAGGATCCATACACCGGCAATCCATTAGTGATCTTGTTTTTAATGAGATTAAAGATCCCAAAGACCTCAGATAACTGAGCGATGGTTGTCGACTCTCCCCCAGGTAAAACAAGGGCATCTATGCTCTCTATCTCCTGCGCACGCCTAACCGCGACGGCTTCAACATCGCATGCAAGTAAGGAGGCGATGTGTTCCCGAACATCACCTTGAAGAGCTAAGACCCCAACCTTCATTGATTGTGGAATTACCAACCACGTTCTGAAAGACGGTGTGGTGCTGGAAGATCTGCAACGTTGATACCAACCATCGCATCACCAAGGCCACGAGAGGCATCAGCAATCACCTTTGGGTCATCCCAAAAAGTTGTCGCCTTCACACATGCAGCTGCACGCTGTGCAGGGTTTCCAGATTTGAAAATTCCAGATCCAATAAAGACACCATCTGCGCCCATGCTCATCATCAAGGCAGCATCTGCAGGAGTTGCAATTCCGCCCGCTGTAAATAGAACTACTGGAAGCTTTCCTGTTTCAGCAACTTCTTTAACAAGATCGTAAGGGGCTTGAAGCTCCTTGGCTGCAACATAAAGCTCATCCTCGCGCAATGATGAGAGACGACGAATTTCTCCACCAATCATTCGCATGTGCTGCATCGCGTTTGAAACATCACCAGTACCCGCTTCACCCTTCGAGCGAATCATTGCCGCACCTTCATTAATGCGACGTAGCGCCTCACCTAAATTGGTTGCACCACAAACAAACGGAACTGTGAAATCAAATTTATCAATGTGGTTAACGTAGTCAGCTGGTGTCAACACCTCTGACTCATCGATGTAATCGACCCCCAAAGACTCCAGAACTCGAGCCTCGACAAAGTGTCCAATACGAGCTTTAGCCATCACCGGAATTGAAACCGCTGCTTGAATCTTTTCGATCATGTCAGGATCTGACATGCGAGCGACGCCACCTTGAGCACGAATATCTGCAGGTACACGCTCTAGCGCCATGACAGCTACAGCACCGGCATCTTCAGCGATCTTTGCTTGTTCAGCATTAACGACATCCATGATGACGCCACCCTTAAGCATTTCAGCCATACCGCGCTTAACGCGACCGGTGCCAGTTACTTCAGCCATGATTAATTACTCCGCTTCGATCGAAAGATAGAGCCCAATCCTACTTCGTCTTTTCTGCAACGCGCCACGTGAATTCAGGCTCACGATCGGTTAATGCCACCCAAATCTGACCTGGTGCGAAGTTCATTGTCGAACCATCAGGCAGAGTGAAGGTGGTTCCTGAACCTTCAAAAGCTCGATTCCAAGTAGTCACAAAGAGTTCACCATCACGCAGAACATAGGCCTTACCTGAACCAATAGTTTCAGAAAGTGGAGTTACTCCCCCAAATTTATCTCCATATTCTGATGGTGAGATCCGAACCATTTGAATCACCAAAGTTGTTGGGCCTAGGACTACTCCGCTTTCAGCAAGGTTGAGTTTGTTGTTATGGGACAAAAGCCAGCGGGATTGTTCTTGCGACCACTGAGCTGAATAGGTAGCGGCAGGCCAATCAACAACAACCTGTGTAATCGGTTCTCCACCATCTGGTCGATCCCCAAAAACAAATCCAACACTTTTTGCTGTATCTACATTCAAAGTTTCATCTTTGATTTTTTTCATCAAAAGATCTGCACGCAACACCATTGCGTAAGGTTGATTACGATTGGGATCGGTTGTGAAAATTGTGGGGCTTTGACGTTGAGCTCCTAAATCCTGAAGATTTGCGGCTGCGATCACTGGTAACAATTTCTTCTGCGCTCCGCTGTAGGCAAAGGCCACGCGACCATATTGACTCAAAATATCTATATCTGAAATTCGGGCGCTGCGAACAGGCCCAATTCTTTGTGGAATTTTACTTGAAAATATTGCAGCCAAACGAGTTAAGCCACCTTCGACCTGTTCGATGTACACAACATCAGCATCCTCGAGACCAATCTGCGGGTGCGCCATATTGGTGTCATCGATCTTTACCGCAAGAAGCTGACCATCAATCCCCTCACGTCCGCTCAGAACGCTGGTAGCTTTCTTTTCAGGAAGAAACTCCGAAACCGTTGAACACCCAGTCAAAACAATTGTTGATGCAATTGTTATCCATAGAATTTTTCTAGAGAACATCGGTTTCAAACTCGTATGTAATTGGTAACGGCGCAGTTCCAGCCAAACGAAAAAGTCTTACAACAAACTTACTTCTAACCATTTGTGTTCTGGAAACTGCATCGGTATGGATTGCGATACCAATACGGATCTTGTCGGTTAAGCCAGATAGCTCGGTCAAAAGTGCGCTATCGGCGGCAGTTGCTAGATGTTCTGAATCTTCTAGTAACAAACCAAGCGCGCCAGACAATCCGCTTTCGGCCTGGGATCTGTTTTGAATATTTGCATCACGGGCTTGATAAGCAGCAGCGGTTAACAAAACAGAAGATGCGGGATCTGCAATATCGCTATGTGCTATCTCTAGTGCAACAGCTGCTCTTTTTTGAAGAAGAACATCAAGATTTGCCCAACTAGTTTCCACTCTGTGATGGAGTCTATCCAAGCGGGTTGCAGTAAAGGTGAGGTACCAGATTGAGATCAAGAGTGCCAGAGCAATCAAAAGCCAATTACTCATTACTTATCCTCTTTGTTTAAGAATCGATTCCACGGACGTGTATCGGAGGCCAGTCTAACTTTATCGCTTCCAACAATCGACATTTCATAGACTGAGTAAATCTGCTCCGCTACAACCTTCCAATCAAAAAGCTGGGCATGACTCTTTCCTGCGACCGCTAACTTTTCTCGCTTTTCATTATCACGTAAAAGATCAATTACAACCTTCGCCAACTCAGTTGAACTCTCTGACTGAAACAAGGCCCCATACTCGCCATGTCCCAATAAGTCATCAAAAGCTGGAATATCGCTGGCAACTACACAGGCACCACCAGCCAGTGCTTCAGCCAAGATGATTCCAAATGATTCGCCTCCAGTGTTGGGAGCGACGTACAGCGCAACCGATGACATGAAATCTGCTTTATCTTCCTCTGAAATTTTTCCGAGAAATTCAAATCTGTGACGCAACTGGGGATCGATTGAGTCGATGACATCCTCTGGATCGCCAGGTCCCGCCACAAAGACCTTTACATCTGGAGCAAAGCGAGAGATCACCGGCAAAGATTCAACAAGAACGCTTAAACCCTTGCGAGGCTCCTCAAAACGTCCAATAAACCCAATTGTGTTGCCAGCCCACTTCTCTTGCACAGTTCCATGTGCGTAACGATCTGCGTAGATTCCATTAGGAATAATGATCGCATCTGTATCCAAATGATCTGTCAAAGTAAGGCGGGCTGCTTCAGAGACTGCAATACGTGCTGACAATTTTTCAATGGCAGGCTCAAGGATTGGGCCGATCGCAAAGATGATTTTCTGTCTCTTTGCCGCTGCATGAAATGTTCCAACCATTGGACCATCTGCAGCCCAACACGCAAGTAAAGAAATCGATGGTATAGCTGGCTCATGTAGATGCAGCAGATCGAAATCTCCTTGAGAGATCCATTGCCGGACCCTTGCAAAAGCTACTGGTCCAAATAAAACCCGAGCTACAGCACCGTTGTACGGAATTGAAATTGGTTTTCCTGCATTCACCACATAATCAGGAAGTTTGGTCTCATCTAAAGCTGGTGCAAGCACCGAAACTTCGTGGCCAGCTGCGATCAAAAACTCTGCCAAATCTCTGATGTGGTTTTGGACTCCGCCAGGTGTATCCCAACTATATGGACACACGATTCCTATTTTTAATGAGCGAGTAAGCACTATGCACGTTCCTTGAAGT
>JBFYOY010000061.1:0-8571 GCA_041303575.1 Actinomycetes bacterium | reverse complement strand
GAAACCCCGGTCATCATTGCGATGATCTGAATAACCTGTTCATGGAAGACGACAACCCCTTCGGTGTGGGCCAAAATCTCATATAAATCAGGGTGAATTATCTGCGCTGGGCTCCACCCATGACGTGCCTTAAGAAATGGCGTGATCATGTCGCTTTTGACCGGACCTGGCCTAAACAAAGAGATATCAATAATTAAATCGGTAAAGGTTTTCGGTGCAAGCTTTCCAACAAGTTCGCGTTGTCCAGGGCTTTCCACCTGAAAGATTCCGAGGGTTCGGGTTGATTGGATTAATTCATAGGTCGCTGCGTCATCCAAAGGAACGGTATCAATATCAACTACCTCTTTGTGAACCCGTTCAATCTCCTTCATTGAGTAAGCAATGGTCGATTGCATCCGAACACCTAAGACATCTAGCTTTAACAATCCCACCGCTTCAACATCATCCTTATCAAATGCGACCATCGGGTAACCACCTGCGCTGCTCATCAAAGGTGCGCGATCTAGAAAACCACCATCTGATAAAACAATGGCGCATGGATGCATCGCAAGATGTCGTGGCAAGCCATCTAGGCGCTGTGCCATTTCAATTGTTGCCGCCATTAGCGGAGCAGAAGTATTTAACCTTCGAAGTTCAGGCAGGGATTCAAGGGTCGCTGCAATATTGCGAGCACGCACATGTGGCATAGATTTTGCCAACATATCGATCTCCATGCCAGGCAAACCAAGGGCAGCGCCAGCATCACGGATCGCATGGCGCGCACGGTATGTGTCGACCATTGCAACAACTGCGCACCGTGATTGATTAGCAGGTGATGCCCAATCATTGTCACCATATCTTTTAAAGACCATGTCATAGATTTCTAGGCGTCTTGCAGATTCCACATCGATATCAATATCTGGCAGCGCGCGGCGCAAGGGAGAACAGAAGCGCTCCATCAATAAACCATGTTGCATCGGATCTACACCTGATATGCCAAGTAGGTGACAGATCAGTGAGCCTGCACCGCTGCCACGAGCTGCAACACGGATTCCTGCATCACGTGCCATATCTGAAATATCTGCAACGGTTAAAAAGTATGATTCAAATCCAAGTGTTGCAACGGTTGCAAGCTCATCATCTAAACGCGCACGTGCTTTGCTGATCTGATCGCTGCTGCTGTATCGCCAGTTGATTCCGGCTTCGCTGCGAGAACGCAGCAAGGTGCGCATCTCTTGTGCGGTATTGACGCCTACAACATGGGGCTCTGGCAGGTGGGCTCCCCCTAAACCAATATCGCGTTGCGGCGATAGCAAGCAACGTTCAGCCCATTCGCGGGTTGTCTTTAACAGTGCCCGGGGTGTTCGCTCTCCTGCGGCAAGTGCAATTTCAGCAGCCAGCGAAATCATCTTATCGCTTGATTTCAAAAAGCCTTCAGCGTTACGGCGCTCGATATGGCGATCATGCAAGGGCACCAGCTGTCGTACGCAATCTAAAACATCTGCAACAGGACCATCGGTGCGATCCTTCATCCGTACGGCGTTGGTGATTACCGCATCAATATCGTTGTCGCGGGCAAAGATTAAGGAACGGGCTGCATGTTCAGTAGATCGCGGACCACGGCCTGCAACAAGGTGTGAAACACATTCAATCGCATTGTTGGCAAATAGATCACGGGTTTGATTAAAGATGGATAGTGCTTGATCAAAGCGATGATTGCGTATCGCATCGCTGATCGGTGATTCCGGGCCATGCATCGCATAGACATTGGTGCTGTACTGACTGAACTGTTGCAGAAAATCTAAAGTTAAAACTGGGATGCGGGTATCACTTGTCATTGTTAGCGATGTCATTAATCTGCATAGCGAGCGCCATCCCCCATCGCTGTGTGCCAGCAATGTGATGCGACCCTTTGCAACGCCCAGGTCGATTGCGCAGTTGACTCCGATGATCGGTGCGATTCCGTAATCAACACAACTTTGCGTAAAACGGATAGCACCAGCCAACCCATCACGATCTGTTAGCGCTAGCGCCGGCATTTCAAATTCGGCTGCGCGTTGAACTAGATCATGGGGTTGTGTAGTTCCATATTTCAATGAGTACCCGCTGGCAACATTGAGGTGAATAAAGCTCATACGTTACGGATAATCCACTGACCTGTTACTTCATCACGTTCGAGTTCAAAGGTTGTTAGTGCGCCGATAGGTGCCGCCTCTACCCTCCACACAGCACGTGCCTGATCATCAGGGCGATACTTTCCATCGCTGATTCGATTCCACCAACCACCTGCTTCACACCAACGGGACAACACCGCATGGATGCGGAACCGCTTTCCTTTATAGGTGAACTCGATAGGGGTTGTTGCCCCATCGATAGTGACATCGAGAGCGGGGTTAACCTGTGTGGCTGACATTTCTAGGTGGACCTTTCAAAGCTGTGGGTATTCGAACAGATGTTCGAAAAATAGCCCTCTCCACTGACAAATGGCAAGTGCGTGAGCGTGTCGTGCTCAAAGTTAGTTGAAATTTCAACTATTCTTACTCAGTAAGTTCACAATCAACCAATATTTCAATTCTTAAATCTAGGGAGTCACAATGGACATCGTCCTCATCATCGGCCGCGTACTTTTCGCGCTGCTCTTCATCTCATCTGGCGTTTCACACCTCACAAAGCTTGAGGCAATGACTGGCTACGCCCAGTACAAGAAGGTTCCAGCAGCAAAGTTCAGCGTGGTCCTATCAGGTCTCATGATCCTCGTCGGTGGTCTCTACATCGCATTTGGCGTGTACGCAGATCTAGGCGCATTACTTATTGCGCTATTCCTAATCCCAACATCATTCATGATGCACGCATTCTGGAAGGAAACAGATGCAACAGCTAAGCAAAATGAGACAATAGGGTTCTTCAAGAACCTCTCACTTGCAGGTGCTGCTTTGATCATCTTCGCACTAGTTTCAACTGGCACAGATTTCGGCCCATCAGTAACTGGAGCCTTCTTCAACCTGTAATTCATTAACTTAAGAGCCCGTCGGTTTGATGCCGGCGGGCTTTTTTGTACCATGATTAGCCAATGGAAATCATCGGTGGATTAATTGCAGGTGGTTTCATCGGCGCAGTTCTGGGATTTATCGGTGCAGGTGGAGCGATGCTCTCGGTGCCAATCCTTCTCTACATCTTTGACTTCACTCCACAGACTGCAACAACTGCGGCTTTAGCGGTCGTCTTAACAGCCGCAATTTCAGGACTCTTGCCTAAGATAAAAAGCAAGGAAGTCCTCTTCAAAGAAGCCCTGATCATTTGGGCCCTTGGCTTAAGTACAAACATTACTTTTTCAATCTTGGCCTACCGCTTAAGTGATTCAGTTCTTACAACAGGCTTAGCCTTCGTGCTGATTGTTGCCGGAACTTCGATGCTCATTAAGCCGATAGCTGGTACTGAAAAAAGAGTTCCGCTTTTGTGGCTCATTCTTATTTCTTTAGTTATTGGAATACTTACAGGGCTCTTTGGTATTGGTGGCGGATTTCTTGCGATTCCAATCTTGGTTTTATTCTTTAAAGTTCCGCAGGGAAAAGCTGCAGGAACTTCACTTGCGATCATCGCAATTAATTCGATAACCGCTTTCTTTGGGCACTATCAAAGCTGGGATAATGTAGATTGGAAGATTCCGCTAGTTATGGCCGTTGCAGCTGTCATTATTGCTCGCTTGGCCTCCATAAAGAGTGGTCAGATGAATCAAGCTTTCTTGCGTAACGCTTTTGCTGGCCTTTTGTACTCTACTGCGATCTTTACCCTGCTGCAGACATGGGTTATTGCTTAATTTCACGCACCTTGATGTATTTAGATTGCAATCCAACAATCATGTAGAGAACCACCGGAAAAGCGAACGCAACTGGCAATGAAGTAACTTCAGCTATCAAACCAATAATTGTTGGTCCCCCAAAGTAAGCCGCGATTGCGATCAAGCCAACGCGAGCTAATCCAACAGAAGGTGCAATTCCAGGGATAGATGCGGCGGCTAAGTTAAATGCAGGAAAGAAAGGCCCCATTCCAAAACCAGCTGCGCCAAAACCCAGACAAACAATGATCAATCCAGCGGTTGGATATGCGTCAGAGATATTCATTCCTACTAAGAGCCCGATTCCCCACAAGCCGCCGCCAAAGTAACCACCATACTTAACTGTATTTACATGGCCCCACTTTTCAAATGCACGATCGCCCAACAAGCGGCTTGCGATCATCGCTAATGAAAATGTTGTCGCTGCTGCTGCGTTTAAGCCTTTGCCAATTCCCATGTGATCCTGCAGCAAAATGCCGCTCCATTCATAAGCACCGCCTTCAGGAATCAATGAACACATCAAGCCGATTCCTAGTGCCCACAAGATCAATGACTCCTTGCCAAACAGTTTGACCTTTCCAGCATCATCTTGCCCAGGCTCACCTAAGTGACCATCATGTTCTGGAGGCAATAAGTAATTAGCGATAAATTGAAAAGCGATTAAACCAACTGCTGCAATTGCGATCAAGTTATCCCGAGGGGAAACAAAGTTTGCAATCAATCCGCCGACTAAGGTTGCAGCAAAGGCTCCGATACTCCAAAAGCCATGGAAGCTAGACATCCATCGACCCTTGGTGTGTTTTTCAATCTCAACAGCCTGGCCATTGATTGCGATATCCATAAAGGCAACATTGAAGCCTGTAATGAACAACCCCAACAACAAGATTTGAACATTGTCAGCAAGGCCAATTACAAACACCCCTACCGGCAATAAGAAACCAGATATACGAACAACGATCTTTGATGAGTATGAATGCACCGCACGGCCTGCAATTTGTGCACCAGGAATTGATCCAACGGTGCTTGCCAAGAGAACTAACCCAAACTGTCCATCACTTAACCCCAATGAGTTCTTGATTTCGGGAATTCGTGGAATCCATGCCAGACCTAGAAATCCCAACAAAAAGAAGGAGGCGTAAATGCCGTTTCGTGCGCGCATGCCTAGGGCATATAGGTCGGTGCTCATTATGGGGATACGGTACTTGAGTTCTTTCGATAATCTTGAGTAATGGATGGCGTTATTGAAAAAGCCGCAGTGAAGCGAGTAATCGCAGCCCTTGCTGAGCATGGATTAACTGGCGAGGTTAAGGTCCTGTCAGATAGCGCCCGCACCGCACAAGAAGCTGCCACTGCTTTAGGAATTGAAGTTGGTCAAATCGCATCATCCCTGATCTTCAAACTCCCAGATGATTCCCCGCTTTTAATCATTACAAGTGGTCGTCACCGCGTAGACACAGATTTAGTTGCCAAGAATTTAGGGATTGAAAAACTTGGCCGAGTCGATGCTAATTACGTAAAGGAAAAATCAGGATTTTCAATTGGTGGAGTTGCACCAATCGGTTGGACCTCCCCTGCAACGATTCTTATCGATCAGGCATTAAATGATTATGAAGTTGTGTGGGCAGCTGCTGGTCATCCTCACGCTGTCTATCCCACTAACTTTGCAGAGCTGATCGCCTGTACGGGAGCGCAACCAATGGTTGTAGGCGACTAATGATTGTTGCTTACTTCTGGACAATTAAGCCAAGGCGTTTGGCCAATGCGATCTTTGCAATGGGCTTTGATAGATTCTTTTTGATGGCAGATAAAAATGTTTCTTTTCATAAATCTTTAGGCACTGGCAAGGGCGAAACCTTTACGCCTAGCGATGCCAATGCATTGCAGTGGGGTCTAGTTGCCGTTGTTGAAGATATTGAAAAGTTTGATTCATCATCTGTCGTGAAGCGGTGGCGCAAGGGTTCAGTCTCTGAATTCCGCGCAGTGTTAGATCCAATTTCTTCTCATGGCAAGTGGGCTGGTAAAGAGCCATTCGTTGGGGCTGTTAAAGATTGGGATGGGCAGGTTGCGGCGATTACTCGTGCGCGCATTAAATGGAGCCAGAACTTTAGATTCTGGAGATCGGTGCCACCTGTGACGATTTCATTGAAAGCGGCACCAGGTTTGGTTGCAGCGATTGGTATTGGTGAAGCCCCTATAGGCCTGCAGGGTACTTTTTCATTGTGGGAGTCTGCTGCTGCAATCCGTGACTTTGCATACAAGGGTGCGGCCCATCAAAAGGCGATTGCAGATACATCTGCCTATAACTGGTATTCAGAGGAGCTTTTTGCTCGCTTTGCCGTGCGTGAAGTACGCGGATCTTTGCAGTAACTGTCTTAAATAAATGGAATAAGGCAGACTTAGACCTATGTCCATTCGCCATTACACGCCTCGTCGTAGGGCCAGAGGTGGCGCATCTCCCCTGCTGATCAAAGTAATGGGCGTTGCACTTGGCTTAACAATTTTGATGCAGATCGCTTATCCATTGGTCGATGGTTCAGCGTTGCAGTTCATCACAATCACAACGGTTTATTTAGCAGCGTTTGCAATGTTCTTACATGGAGTTGCAGCCTTTGGCGCGCGATATGGGTGGAGTTTGCTAGCGATCACACTTCCATTTGGTTACCTCATTGAACAAATAGGAGTAGCAACTAGTTGGCCCTTTGGTGAGTACTCGTATTCATCAACGTTGGGTCCTAAGATTTTTGATGTTCCATTAGTCGTTCCATTTGCTTGGGTGATGATCGCCCATCCTTGTTTGGTCGCAGCTCGCCGCATTGGCAAGTCATGGGTATTTTTGTATGGCGCATTGTTAATGACAGCGTGGGATCTTTTCCTAGATCCGCTGATGGTTACCGCCGGTCGCTGGACCTGGGTTGTAACTGGGGCACATGTTCCATTCCAGCCTGAAATTCCTCTGTCCAACACCTTTGGTTGGTTGCTTTCGGGAATGGCGCTTATGACTATCTTGCACTTTGCAACGCCACGTGAAAGGCGCAAGGTTGGCGGATCTTTGATCGCAGCAGATGTTTTGTTGTTTTGGACCTGGTTTTCTGGGGTTGTCGGAAATCTTTTCTTCTTTGGCCGCCCAGGTATCGCGCTCTTTTCCGGTGCGATCCTTGGCGTACTACTAGCTCCGTACTTCTTTAATCGATGGGTCGGAAGACCGTAGTTACTTGATGATTCTCTTCTTCCTTATCCCCCTAATTCTGCTGACAATTACTGCAGTAAATTTCCTTCAAATCCGAACACCTAAACGGATTTCAGAGCTATCAGAAACTGTTGCGGTAGTTGTGCCTATGCGCAACGAGGCTGAAAATATTGAGGGGGTTGTTGCAACCCTTTCCGCCCAAGATGGTCCTTTTCACTTCTACCTTCTAGATGATAATTCTGAGGATCTAACCTTTGATTTATTGCAACGCTTTACCGCTGGTGATTCACGTTTTACCGTGATTAAAGGTGCACCCCTTGCCGATGGTTGGATTGGAAAAACTTGGGCGCTACAACAGCTTTATGAGGCAAGTAATGAAGAGATCCTTGTTTCAATTGATGCTGATGTGCGATTAACAAATGATGCAATCAATAAGTCGGTAACGCTTTTACGAACTACCCAATTAGATTTTGTATCACCATATCCATGTCAGATCGCACGTACCTTTGGTGAGCGGTTGATACAGCCACTGCTTCAGTGGTCATGGCTTACAACGGTTCCACTTCGGTTTGCAGAAGGTTCAGGCCAAAAATCAATGGCGGTAGCAAATGGTCAGTTCTTTGTGGTGCGCCGTTCTGCACTAGATTCAATTGGTGGATATCAATCGGTAAAGCACGCAGTCATTGATGATGTTTTCTTGGCTCGTGAGTTAATTGCCATTGGCGCTTCTGGAACAGTTGTAAATGGTTCAGATATCGCAGAAACACGTATGTATGCATCTTGGAGTGAGATAAAGGCTGGATATGGAAAATCTCTGAGCAAAGCTTTTGGTTCTCTGGTTGGAGCAGTTTTCGTTACCGCCTTTCTTATCGCCACCAGCATCGCCCCTTTGATTCTGGGTTTGCTGGGTAATCCATATGGATGGCTTGGCTTTGTGGCCATTGTCGGAACTCGTGTGTTAAGTGCAGCAAAGAGCCGTGGAAATCTTTTGGACAGTGTGTTGCATCCAATATCAATCGCTGCACTGATTTACCTGATTGTTTACTCATACTTAGTGCGAGGAACTGTGAAATGGAAAGGTCGCACCTTATGAAGATCGTTGTAATTGGCGCTGGCATGGGCGGCATGACCGCAGCGGCCCGATTATCGCGAGGCGGTCATGAGGTCGTTTTGTATGAAGCATCAGGTCAGGTTGGCGGAAAGTGCCGTACTGAATGGATTGGCAAGGTCGCCTTTGATACCGGTCCATCCCTTTTGACTTTGCCCGCTGTCTATAAAGATTTCTTCCAGCGAACCGGAAAACCAATGGGTCTTGTCTGCACCATTGAATCTGTCGATCCATCCTTTGATTATCGATTTGCAGATGGAAGCAGTATTAAATTTGCAAATCTTTCGAGGAACAAAACCTTAGAAAACATCACACAATCCTTTGGTGCAGAAAGTGCAGCTCAGTGGGATCGCATCATGAAGCGTGCCGAGCGGATGTGGGATGTCAGCCGTGGGCCATTTATCGAATCAGAATTGAAATCCCCTATCTCTTTAATTAAACGGATCACCTTCCTGCGCGATA
>JBFYOY010000060.1:0-3118 GCA_041303575.1 Actinomycetes bacterium | reverse complement strand
GAGGCTCTCGCCTCATCAATTAAACGTCCAACCCTTACGACCACATAGGCGATCGCGATAGAGATGACAGCCAATGACGATGCTGCGATTATTGTTGCAATTCCACCTGGACCCATGTTGTTAGCCTACCTGAACCCTTAACTCTCTTGTGGGTTTTTCGGTTGTGGCACCCAATCAATTCCGCTCTCCTTGCGTTGAGCAGGAGTAATAGGAGTTGGTGCCCCAGTCAATGGATCTCCACCACTAGCTGTCTTAGGGAAGGCGATAACTTCTCTAATTGAATCCGAACCGGTCAATAATGCACACACTCGATCAAGACCGAGAGCGATTCCGCCATGTGGAGGCGGACCGTAATTAAAGGCCTCCAATAAGAATCCGAACTTGCTGTTTGCTTCCTCATCACTCAAACCAATAACTGAGAAAACATCCTTTTGGATATTTCGATCATGGATACGAATAGATCCACCACCTAATTCAGTTCCATTCAACACAATGTCATAGGCGTAAGCCAAAGCTGAAGCAGGATCAGATTTGAAGGTTGAAGCAAACTCAGGCTTTGGACCTGTGAATGGGTGGTGGACCGCTGTCCATCCCCCATCATCTGTTGGCTCAAACATTGGTGCATCGACGACCCATAGGAACTCCCATTGGCCATCTGGGATCAAGTTGCATCGTTTTCCAATTTCAAGGCGAACAGCACCAAGTAAGTTGAGCGAAGAAGCCCGATCACCCGCAGCAAAGAAGATCGCATCTCCTGGCTTTGCACCAGCTGCTGCAACTACTCCAGTTGTTTCATCTTCAGAAATATTCTTTGATACCGGACCACCCAGGGTTCCATCCTCATTAACGAGAATGTATGCAAGGCCCTTAGCTCCGCGAGCTTTAGCCCAATCCTGCCAAGCATCAAGTTCGCGTCGAGCAGATGATGCTCCACCTGGCATAACAACGGCGCCTACATAAGGAGCTTGGAAAACACGGAATGGTGTATTTGCAAAGAATGAGGTCAGATCAACTAACTCATTTCCAAAACGAAGATCGGGCTTATCTGATCCGTAATTTGTCATTGCATCTGCATATGTCATGCGCTTCAACGGTAGTGGAATGTCGTAGTTGACCGCTTCCTTCCAAACGCGAGCAACAATCTTTTCTGCCACAGAAAGGATGTCCTCTTGATCAATAAAAGACATCTCAATATCTAGCTGAGTGAACTCTGGTTGGCGATCGGCACGGAAATCCTCATCACGGAAACAACGTGCAATCTGATAATACTTTTCCATACCCGCAACCATGAGCAACTGCTTAAAGAGCTGCGGTGATTGTGGCAACGCGTACCAAGAACCTGGTTGCAAGCGAACTGGAACCAAGAAATCTCGAGCACCTTCGGGGGTTGAGCGGGTCAGATAAGGTGTTTCAATCTCAAGAAAGTTCTCATCCTCCATTACGCGGCGGATGGTCGAGGTTACCTTAGAGCGAAGTCGTAAGTTGTGGGCAGGCTTCTCACGACGAAGATCTAGGTATCGGTAACGAAGACGAACCTCTTCATTAATGTCGGTGTCATCACCACTATCTACTGGGAATGGAAGCGGAGCGGCTTCCGAGAGAACAACAACGGTGTCCCCCAGGACTTCGATTTCACCCGTTGCGATATTGGTGTTCTCGTTGCCTGCAGGTCGCGCAACAACTTCTCCAGTGATTAGTAGACACCATTCAGCACGAAGTGAACCCGCAACCTTTTCATCTCTGATGACAACTTGAACTGAACCAGATGCATCACGTAAATCAATGAAGGCAACACCGCCATGATCGCGGCGACGAGAAACCCAACCCGCAAGGGTTACGGTTTGGCCTGCGTGTGATTTACGCAGAGACCCAGCTTCATGAGTACGCAACATTTAATTTTCCTAATTCTTCTTGTGGAGAGCATCGAACAATGAGCCAATCTTAACCGAGGATGAGGCTCCCGTTTCCATCTCCTTTAACTCGACCACTCCACTTGAGATCTCAGAATCTCCTAGAACAATCACATATGTGGAGCCACTTTTATCGGCCGCCTTCATGGCACCTTTCAACGCCCGATCGCCAAAGGCAATTTCAATGGTTTTCCCTTTAAGTCGGAGCCCTGAAGCGATCGTTAAAGCTTGAACCTTTGCCGCCTCCCCCAAAGGAATAATGAATAGATCTGAGACAAATGCATCAGCCCCAATTACTCCCTCTGCCTCTGCAGCGAGCAATGCACGATCCACACCTAATCCAAAACCAATACCCGATAAGGATTGCCCTCCAAGCTGTTCCATTAATCCGTCGTAACGTCCTCCGCCACCGATTCCAGATTGCGCGCCCAATAGCTCGTGAACAAACTCGAAGGTAGTGCCGGTGTAGTAATCCAAACCACGAACCATTCGTGGATTAAGGGTGTAGTTAATTTTCATAGCATCCAAATACTTTGTGACTTGCGCAAAATGTTGGCGGGATTGATCGGTTAAGTAATCCATTAACAAAGGCGCCTGTGCCATCGCTGACTTCATCTCTTCTCGCTTGTCATCAAAGAGTCGCAATGGATTGATCGCTGCTCTGGCAGCGGTTGCCTCATCAAGATCAAGGGTTGCGATGAACTTCAAAAGATCAACTTTATGAGCAGCTCTGGATTGGGCATCACCCAAAGAGGTTAGTTCTAATCGATACTTTGTTAGGCCAATTGCCTTGAAACCTGCATCTGCAATCGCAATCACCTCTGCATCAATCGCAGGGTCATCTAAACCAATAGCTTCGATGCCAACTTGATAGAACTGACGGTAACGCCCTGCTTGAGGCCGTTCTGCCCTGAAAAATTGACCTGAGTACCAAACCTTGACCGGTAGTTGTCCACGATCTAAACCATGTTCAATAACAGAACGCATTACACCGGCGGTGCCTTCTGGTCGTAAGGTGATAGAGCGACCACCGCGATCCTCGAAGGTGTACATCTCCTTTGAAACTACATCTGTCGATTCGCCAACCCCGCGCTTAAAGAGATCGGTATCTTCAAAAACAGGAAGTTCGATCAACTGGTAACCCGCCTTGCTTGCGGGAGCAATTAAGGATTCACGAACGAACTCAAAGGCGCTAGAGCGAGGAGGCG
>JBFYOY010000059.1:0-9605 GCA_041303575.1 Actinomycetes bacterium | reverse complement strand
AAGCAGAAGCAAATCTGAAGAAGCACACCCAATTAGTTGTTATCAAACTTGGCTCAAAAGGTGCGATGGCGGTTAATGGAAATGAATCTGCAAGGGTGCCTGCGGTCACAACCAATGTTGTCGATACAACTGGTGCCGGTGACTCATTTGCTGCTGGATTTATTCCAAAGTGGCTGGAAACAAGTGATCTGACTCAAGCTTTGTCGGCAGGTGCGGCGTTAGCAGCAAAGTGTGTTTCATCAGTTGGGGCGCGCCCTCCCCTAAATTAAGGCTGACCCTTGGCAGAATGCCCCAATGGCAACTGCGAAGACTCCCGCGAAAACTGCGGCTAAGGGTAAGAAACCTGCTGGTCCAAAGCCCGGCGAGTACCCAGGCAAGATCGTTGATATCGATGTTTCCAAAGAGGTTTCAGAATCTTTCCTTGAATACGCGTACTCAGTTATTTACTCACGTGCACTTCCAGATGCACGTGATGGTTTAAAGCCTGTACACCGTCGCATCCTTCATCAGATGGCGGATATGGGTCTTCGCCCAGAGCGCGGCCATGTAAAGAGTGCACGTGTTGTTGGTGAAGTAATGGGTAAGTTGCACCCACATGGTGATGGTGCGATTTACGATGCATTAGTTCGCATGGCACAGAGCTTTTCAATGGGCTTGCCATTAATTGATGGCCACGGAAACTTTGGCTCCCTTGATGCTGGTCCTGCAGCTATGCGTTACACCGAGGCTCGTTTAGCACCAGCTGCGATGTCAATGGTTGCCGAAGCTGATGAGGACACCGTTGATTTTGGTCCAAATTATGATGGTCAGTTGTCAGAGCCAATTGTTTTGCCCGCTGCTTATCCAAACCTTCTGGTAAACGGTGGTTCTGGAATCGCTGTTGGTATGGCAACAAACATGGCACCACACAACTTGAGCGAAGTAATCGCTGCAACTAAGTTTTTGATCGAAAACCCAACTGCAACAGTTAAGCAGTTAATGAAGTTTGTACCCGGTCCAGATTTCCCAACAGGCGGCGAAATCGTTGGGTTAGATGGTGTTCGCGAGGCGTACTCAACCGGTAAGGGATCCTTCAAGGTCCGTGCAACTGTTGAGATTGAAAAGGTGACATCTCGCAAGATGGGTATTGTCATCAAGGAGCTTCCATACACAATCGGACCTGAAAAGGTTGTTGAACGTATCGCAGCGCTTGTTAAGGCTAAGAAGATCCAGGGAATCAGCGACATCGTTGATCTTTCTGATGGTCAAACCGGTACCAATGTTGTTATCGAAATTAAGAACGGCTTTGAGCCAGAGGAAGTTCTAGAAAAGCTTTACGCGTTAACTCCCATGGAGGATGCATTTGCAATCAACGCAGTTGCTTTGGTGAAGGGGCGCCCACAGACCCTTGGTCTTAAGGAGCTTCTCAAGGTATTTATCGATCACCGCATCGAAGTTGTTCGTCGTCGCTCTGAGTATCGCAAAGCAAAGGCTGAAGCGCGCTTGGGTCTTGTTGATGGATTGCTTAAGGCGATTATCGATATCGATAAAGTCATCAAGATTATTCGTGGCAGCGATGATGCAGCGGCGGCAAAAGAGAAGTTGATCAAGGACTTCAAGTTAAATGATGAGCAGGCGACATATATCTTGGATATGCCTCTTCGTCGTTTGACCAAGATGAGCAAGATCGAACTCGAAACTGAGCAAAAAGAACTCAAGGCCACAATCGCAGAGCTAACAAAGTTGCTCAAGAGCGAGGATGCGATCAAGGCTCAAGTTTCTGCTGAGTTAACTGCGGTTGGAAAGTCTTTTGCTACACCTCGTCGTACGCGAATTGGTGCTGCTTAACCTCTCCCGATAGAGTTCGGTGTGATTTCAACCCAAGCGCTCGAATTACGTGCAGGTGCTCGCCTTCTTGTTAAGGGCGTAACTGTTCGCATTAACAGCGGCGACCGCATCGGTTTTGTTGGTCGTAACGGTGCTGGTAAATCAACCCTTGCAAAGGTTTTAGCTGGAGAGACAATGCCTGCAGGTGGTGCGGTCAATCGCACCGGCAAGATTGGTTATCTGCCACAGGATCCTCGTACCGGTGATGAACCAGGCACAGTGATCGATCGAATTTTATCTGCTCGTGATTTGGATCAGATTGCTTCCCGTATGCGTTCAGTTGAAGAAGAGATGGCAACGGCTCAAGATGAAGCTTTGGAAAAGGCGATGGATCGCTACACACGAGTTGAGGCAGAGTTTTCTGCAGCTGGTGGGTATGCAGCAACGGCCGAAGCTGAAGCTATTGCAACATCACTGGGAGTTTCTGAAGCGGTCTTTGGAAATGAACTCTCAACCCTTTCTGGTGGTCAGCGTCGTCGTATTGAACTAGCTCGCATTCTCTTTAGTGGCGCAGAAACCTTGCTGCTGGATGAGCCAACTAACCACTTGGATGCTGATTCGATCATGTGGCTGCGCGAGTTTTTATCTAAGTACTCAGGTGGTTTAGTCATCATCTCTCACGATGTGAACTTGATCGAAACCGTTGTAAACAAGGTTTTCTACTTAGACGCTAACCGTAACTGCATCGATGTGTACAACCTTGGCTGGAAGGCTTACCTGTTGCAACGTGAACAGGATGAGCACCGCCGTAAGAAGGAGCGCGCTAACGCTGAAAAGCGTGCAGAGATTTTGCAAAAGCAGGGTGAAAAGATGCGTGCAAAGGCATCCAAGGCAACGGCAGCACAGGGCATGTTGCGTCGTGCTGAAAAGCTTCGCAGTGGTTTGGATGATGTTCGAGTCGCCGACAAGGTTGCAAAGCTTCGCTTTCCAACCCCAGCACCATGTGGCAAGACTCCATTGTCAGGTGAAGAGCTTTCAAAGAACTATGGATCTCTTGAAATCTTTACCGATGTTTCATGTGTGATTGATAAGGGTTCTCGTGTTGTAATTCTTGGACTTAACGGTGCCGGAAAGACAACCCTGCTTCGTATTCTCGCAGGTGAGCTGGAATCAGATACCGGCAAGGTTGAACATGGTCATGGCTTAAAGATTGGCTACTACGCCCAGGAGCATGAATCACTTGATTTTGAACGCACTATTTTAGAAAACATGATGTCTGCAACCCCCGATATTCGCGAACCTGAAGCTCGCAATACATTGGGTTCATTCCTTTTTGTTGGCGATGATGTTCATAAGCCAGTTAAGGTCTTGTCAGGTGGAGAAAGAACACGTTTAGCTTTAGCTGTACTTGTTGTATCTGCTGCAAATGTTTTGCTACTAGATGAGCCAACTAACAACTTGGATCCAGCATCTCGCGCAGAAATCTTGGGAGCACTTGCCGAGTACCAAGGATCGGTCATCATGGTTTCTCACGATGAGGGCGCGGTTCAAGCGTTAAAGCCAGAGCGTGTGATCTTGTTGCCAGATGGCGATGAGGATTTGTGGAAAGAGGAGTACTTCGACCTAGTCTCTATTGACTAGAGCTTAAAACAATTAAGCGTCGATGTGATCGCGGTCGATCTCAGCGTTTGCGATGAACTCTTTACGTGGTGCAACTTCGCTACCCATCAATAGTTCAAACATCGCCTCTGATGCAGCTGCATCTGAAACTGTAATACGGCGCAAAGTACGAGCATCTGGATCCATTGTGGTTTCGCGAAGCTGATCAGCATCCATTTCACCAAGACCTTTGTAACGCTGAATAGGCTCCTTCCAGCGCTTGCCATCTTTCTTAAGCTCTGCAGTTACCTTCTTCATCTCATCATCACTGTAGGTGTAGATGTAATTACCCTTCTTTCCTCCCCCGCCAACAACTTCGATGCGGTGTAGAGGTGGGATCGCTGCAAATACACGGCCTGAATCAATCAGTGGGCGCATGTAGCGATACATCAGGGTAAGAAGCAAGCAACGAATATGCGCACCATCAACATCAGCATCTGACATCAAGATAATGCGGCCATAACGAGCCTCATCTAATTCAAAGGATTTTCCTGAGCCTGCACCAATTACCTGAATAATCGATCCACACTCTTTATCTTCAAGCATCTGAGAAAGTGATGCCTTTTGTACATTCAAAATCTTTCCGCGGATAGGCAGGATCGCTTGGAACTCGCTGTTACGTGCAGCCTTGGTTGTTCCAAGTGCCGAGTCACCTTCTACGATAAACAGCTCAGTACGTGTGACATCCTCTGAGCGGCAATCTGAGAGCTTTGTAGGAAGTGATGAAGACTCAAGAGCATTCTTGCGACGCTGTAGATCCTTGTGGGCACGTGCGCTGATACGTGTACGTGATGCAGCTGCGATCTTTTCAAGAACTAAACGACCATTGGCCTTGTCGATGCGCTTTGAAGTATTGAAGTACTCCTTCATCTTTTCGGCAACAACAGCAGAAACAATTCGAGTAGCTGCAGCGGTTCCTAGAACCTCTTTTGTCTGGCCTTCAAACTGTGGCTCAGACATACGAACAGTTACAACCGCAGTTAGTCCTTCAAGGACATCGTCCTTGATGACATCAATCTCTTTGTTAGACAAGGTCTTAGTCGAGCGAAGCGCTTCATTAACAACCTTGACCAATGCGCGTTCAAAACCAACAACGTGAGTTCCACCCTTTGGTGTTGCAATGATGTTCACAAATGAGCGCTGGGTGGTCTCAAAACCATTGCCCCACTTCATCGCGATATCAACCTCCATATCGCGCTCAACCTCAGTTGAAACCATATGGCCCTTGTCATCGAGAACAGGAACTGTCTCTTGGTAGTGACCGGTTCCGTAAATTCGAATTACATCGCCAACTGGTTCATCTGGCTGCAGATAATTACAGTATTCAGTAATTCCACTCTTGTGGAAGAAGGTCTCAGATGTTTTTGTCTTGGTGCGATTGTCATTAACAATCAAAGTCAGACCTGGGACAAGGTAAGAAGTCTGGCGTGCGCGTGCGTAAATATCCTGTAGATCAAGCTCAGCTTCCTTAAGGAAGATTTGGCGATCACTCCACCACTTAATACGTGTTCCAGTTACCTTTGATGAAATCTTTCCAATTACACGCAAACCTGATTTTGGCTCAAATGGAGCCTTTGGACCATCGCCATCAAAGATTCCCGCAGTACCGCGTTGGAATGACATCCAATAAATCTTTCCATCACGATCTACCTCTACATCTAAACGTGAAGCAAGTGCGTTAACAACTGATGCACCAACACCATGCAGACCACCAGATGCTGCGTATGAGCCGCCGCCAAACTTTCCACCAGCGTGAAGCTTGGTCAAAACAACTTCAACACCTGTTAATCCAGTTTTTTGCTCTTTATCTACCGGGATACCGCGACCATCATCATGGACCTCAACGGAGCCATCAGCTTCAAGGTTGATTTCAATCTTCTTGCAATGACCCGCAAGAGATTCATCGACAGAGTTATCAATAATTTCCCATAAGCAGTGCATGAGGCCACGGGAATCGGTTGAACCGATGTACATACCTGGGCGTTTGCGGACCGCATCTAGACCTTCGAGTACCGCTAAATCTTTTGCGGTATAGCTATCTTGCGAAGGGGTCGCAACTGCATCTTTCTCGGCCATGGGGCGAAAGATTATCTGTCTCACCCTATTTTTCAGCGTAAGCGCGCCGAAAGCCTCTCAGATATTGGGATTTGTCGGCTCTCAGTGTTATTTCAGCCTAAATTGGTGAAATTAAATGAAAATAAACGAGCGGGGAATAAAATAATGTGGTTTCCTGTTCCAGTAAGTAGAACAAGAAGTAACAACCTAGCGAGACGGAGAGAGATATGACAGAACAGATGTTGCTTGAATCAGTACCTCTTAACGCCCTAGATCGCTGCGACCGTTGTGGGGCACAGGCTTATGTGCGTGCAGTGCTACTTAATGGCGGAGAGCTTATGTTCTGCGCCCACCATGGCAAGGAGTACGCTGAAAAGCTAAAGACAGTTGCCGCAAAGATTCAGGATGAGACTGAAAAGTTAATCGAATCTAAGAACTAATCTTTTTTATCGAGAAAGCCCTTATGCGAACCATCGCAGAAGGGCTTTTCTTGTGAGTGGCCACATCCGCAAAACTTTGGATTTTCAATTGTCTCGATGACATTGCCTTCAGAATCGACAATGTCCACCGTTCCAGTTAAACGGATAGATCCGCTCTTAGGATTAATGAAAACCTTATTGTTCTCCACTTGTAACCAGTTAGTTCTTAATCGAGATAATCGCGAAGAACTTGGCTACGTGATGGGTGGCGAAGCTTGGACATTGTCTTTGATTCAATCTGACGAATACGCTCACGAGTAACTCCGTAAACCTTTCCGATCTCATCAAGTGTCTTTGGCTGTCCATCTGTTAAACCAAATCGCATTGCAACTACGCCAGCTTCACGCTCTGACAAGGTGTCTAGAACTGAGTGCAGCTGCTCTTGTAGCAAGGTGAATGAAACCGCATCGGCTGGAACAACAGCTTCAGAGTCTTCAATCAAATCACCAAACTCTGAATCTCCTTCTTCACCCAATGGTGTGTGAAGTGAGATTGGCTCGCGACCGTACTTCTGAACCTCGACAACCTTTTCAGGTGTCATATCAAGCTCTTTAGCTAGCTCTTCAGGGGTCGGTTCACGACCAAGATCCTGAAGCATCTGGCGCTGTACACGTGCCAACTTATTAATAACTTCAACCATGTGAACCGGGATACGGATCGTACGAGCCTGGTCAGCCATCGCACGTGTAATCGCCTGACGGATCCACCATGTTGCATATGTTGAGAACTTGTAACCCTTTGTGTAGTCAAACTTCTCAACCGCACGGATAAGACCCAAGTTACCTTCCTGGATCAAATCCAGGAACAACATTCCACGACCGGTGTAACGCTTTGCAAGAGAAACTACCAATCGAAGGTTTGCTTCGAGCAAGTGGTTCTTTGCGCGCTTTCCATCTTCAACAAGCCATTCAAGTTCGCGCTTGTACTTCTTATCCAGCTTCTTCTCATGCTTTAACTTTTCTTCAGCAAAAAGGCCTACTTCTACACGTGTAGCAAGCTCTACCTCAAGCTCTGCGTTAAGCAGCGCTACACGGCCGATCTGCTTTAGGTAATCCTTTACTGGGTCTGCTGTTGCACCAGCTGTCATAACTGTTTGTGCAGGTGCATCATCTTCCTCAGATGCCTTTAATGTAAATGCATTTTCCTCATTGCCCTGAGATGATTCTTCAGAGGCAAGATCTACGACGCGAGGCTGATTTCCCTTGTCATCTTCTTCGCTGTCGATGATCTCGACAACTTCCTTAATAAGGGTTTCAACATCTTCTAACTCAACCTCTTCAAGCTCTACCTCTTCGCCATCAATCTTTGTAACAACAGCTTTTCCTGGCTTGGTATCAACCTTTGCAACTGGTGCTTCAACTACTGGCTCTGGCTTTGGTGCAATGAGGTCATACTCGGCCTTCTTCAAAATTCGAGAAGGTGAACCAAGTCCGCTCTTGCGAAGTTTTTCAATCATTACTGGGACCTCAGCTGCGAGCGCACGAGCCTCATCAACTAGATCTTTGTCAGCCTTCTTCGGAATACGATTGATTGATGTAACGCCACGTGAATCAAGCTCTGCAAGTACCTCATTTTGACGAAGTACAGCGTTCTTAGCATCAACAATTTGCTGAACATCTTTAGCTGTTAAATCTTTTTTGAGTTCAATCTTCTTTGCAGGTACCGCCTTTTTAACTGGCGCCGCTGCTTTCTTTGCGGGTGCTGCCTTTTTAGCGACAGCCTTCTTTACGGGAGCTGCTTTTTTAGCAGGGGCTGCCTTTTTAACAGGTGCTGCTTTCTTAGCTACAGCTTTCTTTGCTGGGGCTGCCTTCTTTGCAGGTGCTTTCTTTGCAACAGGTGCTTCTTTTTTCGAAGAACTCTTTGCCTTCACCTTGTTTTTGAGCGCACTAAATACAGCCACAATTGTCCTTTGATTGATTTCAGCGAAGCCGCTGAAGCGATGGCTATATTATAATTTGTCCACAGGGGTAAATGCACATCCAAAACCACTATTTGGCCAGATTTAAAGCCTTTCTGATGACCTCTCCCACACTCTCAACCTCAACTAGAAAGCCATCATGGCCAAATGGGCTGGAAATGGTCACTAAAGGCTCTGCAGCTGGGGCTAGCTCGGCGATCTCAGCCTGGAGACGCTGCGGGAAGAGTCGATCGGTATCAATTGAGACAGCAACCACCGGGACCTTGATGGTGGCCAAGGCGGCTGCAACTCCCCCGCGCTCTCGCCCAATGTCATGGCTATTCATCGCCTCTGTCAGTGCGATATAGGTATTGGCATCAAAACGGGCAGCTAACTTGTTGGCCTGGTGGTCTAGGTATGACTCGACGGCGTAACGCCCGGTGTCATCTCCCTGCATCTGGCGACCAAAGCGAATATCCATTTCAGCCTCGGTTCGATATGTCAGATGTGCGATGCGACGGGCAATTCCCATTCCCTCAGTAGGACCGAACTCTTGCTCGTAGTAATCGCCCTTGTTGAAGTAAGGATCAGATTTAATTGCTCGGATCTGAATTGATGCGGTTCCGATTTGATCACCCGTTGCAACCGCTGATGATCCGATGGTGCAGATCGCGCCAACTCGATCTGGAAGTTGTACAGCCCATTCCAAAGCACGCATTCCACCAAGTGATGGACCAACTGCAAGTTTGTACCGTTCAATTCCGATCGCATCGGTAAAGGCAATTTCGGCGTTGACCATGTCGCGGATTGTTACAGCTGGAAAACGAGAACCCCACCGCTTTCCATCTGGTGCAATTGATGATGGACCAGTTGATCCCTGACATCCTCCAATAACATTGGGACAGACAACAAAGTATTTATCTGTATCAAATGGCAATCCGGGGCCAACCATTGAAGGCCACCAACCAGGGACATCTGACCAACCCGTCATCGCATGGTTAACTAAAATCGCATTATCTTTTGCTGGGTTTAATTGACCCCATGTTTGATATGCGATGGTGACATCGGGCAGAGTTTCGCCACTCTCAAGAAGCAGAGACCCAATCCCAATGAACTTACGTTCACCTGGATCATGGCTTTCAAGCCATGCACCCGTACTACTGGATTTATTTTCCATTGAACAACAATCCTTCACCTGCGCTTGTCGCCGTAGCGACCTGTTCGTCACCCGGAGCACCCCGCCGCGGTGGAGGGTTGCCGCCTACTAAGCCGGGGCTAATACGTAGGACTCGTGAACGGTTTAATTCTAGCGACTAGGCCTCAAAAATCCCAGCCGTTACCTTGGGGTGCAGCTCTACCCGCATCGCCGCAAATGCAGCAGCGGGCCAGCCTGAACCAAAGACTCGACGCAACAAGATTGTTAATGAGTACTTGGGATCATCAACCGTGGCTCGATCCAGCGCGCGATAGGCAAGTTCACTATCTCCACGCTCGTATGCCAGTGTTGCAAATAAACAAGCCACAGGTGCGACATAGCCAGTTGGTGCAACGCGCAAGAGATAGAGCCACATATTCCAGTAGGTATCAAAGCTCTTTGCATTGTGAGTTCCTAAAGCAAAATCTCGTACCTGAATATCCATCAGTCGACCAATAACCTGTGAAACAAGTTCGACATCGCATTGATATCCCCTATCGGCAAACTGCATCGC
>JBFYOY010000058.1:0-25620 GCA_041303575.1 Actinomycetes bacterium | reverse complement strand
GAGACCCAGTAATCTATAAAGGTTTACAAGAGACGGGAATCAAATGGCTACGGTAGTTCTTGCTGGTGGAGGCACCGCAGGACATATTGAGCCAGCGCTAGCTGTTGCACGCGAGTGGATGAAATCTCACCCAACTGACACATGCATTTTTCTTGGAACCAAAAGTGGTTTAGAGGTAACTCTGGTTCCAGCTGCAGGTTTTGAACTCTTTACTATTCCACGGGTAAGAATTTCTAGAAAACCATCAGCATCATGGCTGCGAATTCCAATTGATCTACTCTCTTCAGTTATTTCAGCTATGAAGGTAGTTAAGAAGGCTGATGTCCTTATTGGCTTTGGCGGATATGTCAGCGCTCCTGCTTATTTGGCAGCGGCTATCACCAGAACCCCCATTGTTATTCATGAAGCAAATGCAAAACCCGGTTGGGCTAATCGACTTGGGGCTCGCTTTACCTCGCATTTGGCTGTTGCGCATCCAGTTGAGTCAGGAGCTTTTGCTGATGCACTACTTGCGGGACTTCCGCTTCGTTCCGATGTGGCGCAAGGGTGTGTTGATTCAAAGAGTGATTGGCGCCAGGCGCGAACCGATGCAAAGAAGCGTCTAGGTTTTCCAGCAGATCGCCCGCTGATCTTTGTCATGGGTGGTTCGCAAGGTTCTTTGGCGATCAACGGGGTCATTGCGCAATCACTATCAATCTTTGCTGAAAACAATCTTTCCGTGTTGCATTCTGTAGGAAAGCTCAACGCGCTTCCACAAGCCAGCGGGGGATACAAGCCTGTTGCCTATGTAGATGCCATGGCAGATGCTTATCTAGGAGCAGATCTGATTATTGGACGCAGCGGTGCGGTCACATGCAGCGAGTTTAGAGCTTTAGGCCGTTACGCTCTTTTTGTGCCGCTGCCAATAGGAAATGGAGAACAGTTTGTTAACGCTGCATCTTTGGTTAAGGATGGCCGCGCCGAAGTTATTGCTCAAAAGGATTTCACCGCTGCATATCTTGCAGAGAAGCTCATGGCTCTATTAAGTAAGGCAGCACAGGCACCTATGGCCGGAGATCCGCAGGATCTTTATGCAGCTCAAAAAATTTCAGCGCTTGCTGAGTTTGCGATGAAATCATGAAGCCACAGCTATCCTCATTAATTGGTAAGCGCATTCACTTCATCGGCATCGGTGGAGCTGGGATGAGCGGTCTTGCACGTATCGCACTTTCACACGGAATCAATGTGAGCGGTTCTGATGCAAAGGATTCCTCCGTTGTTACCGCCTTATCTGCCTTAGGTGCAAAGGTTTCAACTTCGCACGCAGCAGAAAATGTTGATGGGTCAGATCTTGTTGTTTACTCAAATGCGATTTCAGAGAGCAATCCAGAGCGATCACGTGCGCAGGAGTTAAAGCTTCCAATCCTAACTAGAGCTGCAGCACTTGCAATGTTGATGTCAGAGTCAAAGAGCGTTGCTGTTGCAGGCACACATGGAAAAACAACTACCTCTTCTATGCTTGCAGTCGCCCTACAAGCATGTGCGGCAGATCCTTCTTTTGCCATCGGAGGAACTATCACCGCATCGGGTTCAAATGCACATCGCGGAACTGGCGAAATATTTGTTGCAGAAGCTGATGAATCAGATGGTTCATTTGTTGAGTACCACCCATTTGCTGCCATAGTGACAAATGTTGAACATGACCATGTTGATTTCTTTGCTACACCTGAAGCAGTAGAACAAGCCTTTAGAGATTTCGCAGCAACAATTAAGCCAGGCGGATTTCTGACTTACTGCGCCGATGATGCGGGTGCGGTAGCGCTAGCAAACACAACAACATCTGCTGAACTTGTTTCCTACGGAGTCAGCGAGAACGCCGATCTTCATATTGATCAGATCGAGCTATTAACAATGGGTTCGAGGGCACGAGCGATATGGAAGGGTAAGAGCGTTGGTCATATCGAGCTGCAGGTTCCAGGCCACCACAACCTACTCAACGCCGCCGGAGTTTTGGCCACGGGATTAAAACTTGGTTTTCCAGCTGCGGAATTATTGACGGGACTAGCAACTTTCAGAGGCACTGGTCGCAGATTTGAACTCAAGGGAACCGTTCATGGTGTGCGAGTTATCGATGATTACGGACATCATCCAACTGAGATTCACGTGACTTTAGATGCTGCCCGACGTTATGCAGATACCGGCAGATTAATTGTGATCTTCCAGCCACATCGCTACTCAAGAACTAAGGCTTTTGCTCCGGCCTTTGCCGCCGAGTTAGACAAAGCTGATCGTGCGATTGTTCTAGAGGTCTATGCTGCTAGTGAAAAACCAATCGAAGGTGTCAGCTCTCGCCTGATCACTTCGATGATGAACAATGGCGAATACATTCCAAACTTTGTTGAGGTTACCGACTCTGTTATTGCAGATGCACAACCTGGAGATGTGATCATGACTCTGGGCGCAGGTGATGTCAGCTCCTTAGCGCCAATTATTGTTGAAGGCCTAACTAGGCGATTTGGTTAAATGAATCGCAAACTCATCGCACTTGCAGCAATAGCTGTTTTAGCGGGCTCAACTTACTTACTTGGTTATTCTTCGTTCTTCACAGTTTCATCTATCGAGGTAACAGGTAGCGACAGATTTTTATCCACTGGCATCACTAAAGGTGAAAAACTTGCTCGCGTCGAACCTCGAGCAATCGCCACAAAGTTAGAGAGATTAGATTGGATCCAATCAGCTCAAGTTTCTCGAAACTGGATAAATGGAAAAGTAGTTATTGAGATTACACAGCGCACTCCGATTGCGATTTTTAAAAACCAGGTAATTGATTCATCAGGATCGAGCTTTGTACCTCAAGGAGCGGCACCTGTTGGTTTGGTAGAGATCCAAGCCCGAGGCATCGAGGAGGCAACCAAGGCGGTTAAGTTTTTTACCGAACTACCTGAAGAGCTCAAGTTATCCTTGAGTGTTGTGAAGGTCCGAGCAACAGGCGCTCTTGTCTTTATCGTTGAAAATAAGGGAAAGAATCTAGAAGTTCGCTGGGGGAGTAACTCCGAAAATGAGTTGAAATTAAAGGTCTATAACGCACTTATTGCGCTTCCAGAAAATGCAGATATAAAAAGAGTTGATGTTTCTGCACCACATGCACCAATCGTTAAGTAATTTTCATAAAACTAACTTTGTTGCGACACGTTAATCAATTCATGTCGGTAATTGATAATCACCCGTATGCACTTTAAGTTCGCCTCATAGAAAAGTATTGAATCGTAACTCTCAAGTTGAGGTTTATGGTTCATAAGGAGGAATAAAAGTGGCTTCACCACAAAATTATTTAGCGGTCATCAAAGTCGTCGGCATTGGTGGCGGTGGAGTTAACGCTATTAATCGAATGATCGATGTCGGCCTTAAAGGTGTCGAGTTCATTGCGATCAATACAGATGCACAACATTTATTAATGAGTGATGCAGATGTGAAGTTAGATATCGGTCGCAAAACTACTCGCGGTCTTGGTGCAGGCATGGATCCAGATAAGGGTCGTGAAGCAGCACTTGATCATGCAGATGACATTGAAGAAATTCTTCGTGGCGCAGACATGGTGTTTGTTACAGCTGGTGAAGGTGGCGGAACCGGAACTGGTGCAGCACCAGTTGTTGCAAAGATTGCAAAAGAAATTGGTGCGCTAACTATTGGTGTAGTAACACGTCCATTTTCTTTTGAAGCAAAGCTACGTTCAACCCAAGCAGAGGCAGGCATCGAAGCTTTGCGTGCAGAGGTTGACACACTGATCGTTATTCCAAATGATCGCCTTCTTGCAATTTCAGATCGCACAATTACTTTGGCAGATGCATTTAAGAGCGCAGATCAAGTTCTTCTTTCTGGTGTACAAGGAATTACAGAGATCATTACCCAACCAGGTCTGATTAACCTCGACTTCGCAGATGTTAAGGCGGTTATGTCAGGTGCAGGATCTGCCTTGATGGGTATTGGTTCTGCACGTGGAGAAAATCGCGCAATCCGCGCAGCTGAGCTTGCAATCTCAAGTCCACTTCTTGAGGCATCAATTGATGGCGCAATGGGTGTTCTTCTCTCAGTTTCTGGCGGTTCAGATCTTGGTCTCTTTGAAGTTAATGAGGCGTGTGAGCTTGTTCAGTCAGCGGTACATCCAAACGCTAAGTTCATCTTTGGAACAACAATTGATGATGCACTTGGTGATGAGGTTCGAATCACCGTAGTAGCAGCAGGGTTTGAGGGTGGAGAGCCAAAGAAGGTATCTACACCTGTCATTGATGCTGCAACTCTTGGTGGAGTAGCTGATCCAATCGCATCCAATGATCCGATCTCAGTAGCACTTGATCTCGGCAATGAAACACCAAAGCGTCGCGTGACCTTTGAGGAGCTTGTTGCCGAAGATGAGATCGACGTTCCTGACTTCATGAAGTAAGGCTTTGCCTCACCTCTTTACCGATCGACGCGGAGGCGCAAGCCTTGGCGTTTATGAATCATTGAATCTGGCGCTACATGTTGGCGATGATCCTGATGTAGTTGCAGCCAATCGCTTAGCGATAGGTAAAGCACAGTTTATGAATCAGGTACATGGCGATGAGATAGTTGTTGTTGATTCAATCTCCTCTGATGTTCCAACTTGCGATGGCCTGATAACTACAAAGCCAAATCTTGCATTGGCGGTGATGGTTGCCGATTGCATTCCACTTCTCCTTATTTCAAAGGAGGTGGTTGCAGCAATTCATGTGGGCCGTGCCGGTTTGGTCAATCAGATTGCGCTGAAAGCAGTTCGCATGATGCGCACTCTTGGCGCAATTGATATTCATGCGGTGCTGGGGCCATCTATTTGTGGCGCTTGCTACGAGGTTCCTTTTCAAATGCAGCAAGAGGTTATCCAGCAGCATCCACGAGCATTTGCAACAACTCGAAAAGGTACCCCAGGGCTTGATCTTCCTAAAGCGCTGATTGCAGATTTGGTATCCACGGGAATTACCTACGAAGCATCACCGATCTGTAACTATGAAGATCAGATGTACTTTTCTCACCGCAGGGAAAATCCAACGGGTCGTTTTGCAGGGGTTGTTTCTCTATGAGCCGCATCGATGAGATCTCTGAAAATCTAAAGATTGTTCAATCCAAAATAGATGCGATTGCAGATCATCCAGTTACCTTGATCGTGGTCACCAAAACCTTTCCGGTTAGCGATGTGCAAATTCTTAAGGATCTAGGGGTTGAGGAATTTGGCGAAAACCGAGATGCAGAAGGCTCTGAGAAATCTCAGCTAGTTGCTGGCAGATGGCATTTTCAAGGTCAGATCCAGAGCAATAAGTTGAAATCAATTACCTCGTGGGCTTCGGTAATTCACTCTTTAGATGATCCTCGACACTTTGAGATTATTGAAAAGGTTACCCCTCATCCTTTAACTATCTTTCTACAGGTTTCTTTGGATGGAGCCCATCATCGAGGGGGAGCAGGGGTTGACCAGCTCTACCAATTAGCTGAGAAGGTCTGCGCATCCAACTCGCACACCTTGGCCGGATTGATGTCTGTCCCCCCAGTTGGGGTAGCACCTGATGATGCGTACTCTCAATTAGCATTGATTCGTAATGAGTTTTTGGCCAGATTCCCACATGCAGATCAGCTCTCTGCTGGCATGAGTGGGGATTACCAATCAGCAATTTCTCATGGTGCGACACATGTACGCGTAGGCTCATCAATCCTCGGTTCTCGCTCACCCCACAGGTAACCTTTAACTATGTCTAATGCAATGCGCCGTGTCGCTAACTACCTTGGTTTGATGGATGATCCTGAATTTGATACTCCACAAACATCAAATACAACTACCCCTGCTGTTGCACCTACTGGAGATGTTCGCATTAAAACTCGCGAAGCACGTCCTGTAGCTGCAGTACGTCAATCAACAGTTGTAGAGGTTGCACCACAGCTTGACCTTCCAGCGATGGATCGCATCATTACCTTGCACCCACGTTATTACAACGAAGCTCGTACGATCGGTGAGCATTTCCGTCAAGGAAATCCAGTGATTATTAATCTGACTGAAATGGATGAGTCAGAGCACAAGCGCCTTGTCGATTTTGCAAGCGGTTTAGCTTTTGGTTTACACGGAACAATTGAGCGCGTGACAAAGAAGGTATTCCTTCTCTCACCTGCAAATGTCTCCGTTAGCTCAGAAGATAAATCTGCAGCAGCTCAAGCAAGCTTCTTTAACCAGAGCTGATCATGTTGAGCGTCGGCTCACTGCTAGCCAGTATTCTTCAAATCTTTCTCTTTGCCCTTCTGGGTCGTTTAATTTTTGATTACGTTCAGATGTTTTCTCGCAGCTGGCGTCCCAAGGGAATCGTGCTCTACTTTGTTGAGGCGATTTACACAATCACAGATCCACCTATGAAGTTTGTTGGACGATTCGTCCCACCACTTCGTTTAGGTGCGGTCAGCTTGGATATGAGTTTTATTGTGCTCTTCTTCGGAACACAATTACTCATGAGTCTCGTACGCGGTATTTAACTACTGCTTTACTAGAACTACCTCAACACCAATCTCTGTATCTGCAATAGCCATAGCTGCATCTCGCTTCATTGAGATCGCTAGAACTTCCTCAGAAATATGTGCAATTTCATCTTCAATGGCCGCTGCAATATCCTCTTGCGCATTCCATGTGACTGCGATGCGATCTGAAATATCAAAACCATCACTCTTACGACGCTCTTGAATAAATCGGATAACTTCACGCACATTTCCAGCAGCAATAAGCGCAGGTGTGAGCTCAAGATCTAGGGCAACGCTTTCGCCATCATGGGATGAAACGCTCCATCCGCTCTTTGGCACTTCGGTAACCACAAGATCTTCTAGAGCAATCTCCCAACTGCCAACAGTTGTTGACCCAGTTGAGCGCAGAGTTTTCACCAGCAAGGTCGCATCAGATGCGGCAATCGCCTTTGCGATCTCTTGTACCGCTCCACCGAACTTTGCACCTAAAGATTTGAAGTTTGCCTTTACGCTGATATCGACCAGATCACCATCTGCAGTTGCAATGTCCTGCAGGGTTTGAACATTAAGTTCATCTGCAATCTGCTCACGCATCGCTTCAGGAAGAGTTGACCAGCCGCTTGCTGCAATCAAAGCACGTCCTAATGGTTGGCGAATCTTGATTCCAGATTCAGCTCTAGTTGCACGACCTAACTCAACAATGCGTCGAGTTAATGCAACCTGTGCGCCAAGATCTGAATCAATAGCCACCTGGTTAACAACGGGCCAGTTTGAAAGGTGAACTGAGGCTGGCTGAGCTGAATCAGCTGGAATGACAAGCTCCTGCCACACCTGTTCGGTAATAAATGGAACAAGTGGCGCAAGAAGTTGCGTCAATGTTACTAAGCACTCGTGCAGTGTTCCTAGTGCTGCAACATCGCCATCCCAAAAACGTCGACGCGAACGTCGTACATACCAGTTTGATAAATCATCAATAAAACGGGCAAGTGCTCGACCAGCAACTTGAGAATCGAAATCTTCAAGAGCCGCATCCACCTCTGCAGTCAGCAGATTGAGTTCTGAGATGATCCAGCGATCCATTAATGGACGATCAGCTAATGCAGGAGTTTGCGATAGCTCAAAGTTGGAAGCCTTTGCATACAGAGCGTGGAAGGAAACAGTGTTCCAATATGTCAGCAAGGTCTTACGAACAACCTCATTGATGCTTTCATGTCCTACACGGCGTGCTGCCCACGGTGATCCCGCAGCCAACATGTACCAACGAACAGCATCTGCGCCGTGTTGATCCATCAGCGCCATCGGCTCCAAAACATTGCCTAAGTGCTTACTCATCTTGCGGCCATCCTTATCCAGGATGTGGCCTAGACACAAAACAGTTTTGTATGAGGATTGATCAAATACCAAGGTTCCGATTGTCATCAAGGTGTAGAACCAACCACGTGTCTGATCAATCGCCTCGCAAATAAAGTCGGCAGGGTAGGAGGCCTTGAACTTTTCTACAGAGCCTTCCTTATGCGGATAGCCCCACTGAGCAAATGGCATCGCACCTGAGTCATACCAGCAGTCAATAACTTCTGGAACACGTGTCATTGTTTGCGAACATTCGGCACATGCAAAGGTGATGTCATCAACAAATGGACGGTGCGGATCAAGGTTTGAAAGCTCCTGACCTGATAAAGCTCCAAGCTCTTTTAGCGAATCAACGCAGATCTCATGCTTGTTCTCACAACGCCAAATAGGAAGCGGAGTTCCCCAGTAACGATTACGAGAGAGCGCCCAGTCAATATTGTTATTGAGCCAATCGCCGTAGCGACCTTCTTTAATTGTTTCTGGATGCCAATCAGTTGCAGCGTTTTCACGAAGCAATGCATCCTTAATTGATGTTGTGCGGATGTACCACGATGGTTGCGCGTAATACATCAACGCTGTGTGGCAGCGCCAACAGTGAGGGTAAGTGTGCTCGTACTGCTGATGCTTATATAAAGCACCGCTTGCCTTGAGCTCCTTCACCAATGGCTTATCTGCATCCTTGAAAAAGAGTCCACCGACTACTGGAACATCTGCAAGGAAATGCCCATCGGGTGCAATTGGATTTACAACAGGCAATCCATAGCTACGACATACAGCTAAGTCATCAGCACCAAAGGCTGGCGCTTGATGAACTAAACCTGTTCCATCCTCTGTCGTCACATAAGTAGCAAGAACTACAAAGTGCGCGTCAGGAATGTCGATGTAATCAAATGGACGGTTATAGGTTACGCGCTCAAGCTCCTTGCCGAGCATGGTCTTAAGTATTTTCTTCTCGCCTTTGACCGCATCCATCAAGTTTTGCGCAACAACCAAAACCTCAGTTGTTTCATCCTCGGTAACCTCAATAGCAACGTACTCAACATCTGGATGCACGGCAATGGCAGTGTTAGAAACCAATGTCCAAGGTGTAGTTGTCCAGACCAAAAGCGATGCCTTTAACTCAGCTAGCTCACCTGATGTAACAGGGAAGCGAACAAAGACAGATGGATCGGTGACGGTTTCATACCCTTGGGCTAACTCGTGATCTGATAAACCGGTTCCGCATCGAGGGCAGTAAGGTGCAACACGATGATCTTGGACTAGTAATCCCTTTTTCCAGATCTCTTTAAGTGACCACCAGACAGATTCAACATACTCAGGAGACATCGTCCAATACGCTTCATCAAAATCAACCCAGAAGCCCATTCGATCTGTCATATCTGTAAATGCACTTACGTGTCGCTGAACCGATTCGCGACACTTGTCATTAAATGGAGCGATTCCAAATTTTTCAATATCGCCCTTACCTGAAAAACCAAGCTCTTTTTCTACAGCGATTTCAACTGGTAATCCATGGCAATCCCAACCCGCTTTGCGAGTTACCTGCTTGCCCTTCATTGTGTGAAAGCGTGGAAACAAATCCTTAAATACGCGAGCTTCAATGTGGTGCGTTCCTGGCATTCCATTTGCAGTTGGTGGACCTTCATAAAATGTCCATGCTGGTGCACCTTCACGAGCTGCAACGGTTTTTTCAAAGATTGAGTTTTCGCGCCAGAACTTCAAAATTGAATGTTCGACGGCAGGCAGATCAACAGCTGCTGGGATGGCGCGAAATGACATAAAAAAATCCTCCAGAAAACAATCTCTGGAGGGACGATCGCTGCATTCACAGCTTTCGCGGTACCACCCGCCTTGCACACCTCGGTGTGCCACTTGAATTCTCGTGTGCTGGTTCTAGGTGGACAGCGGTCCATTTCTTCCTGCTGGCTCGTGAGGTGATCGCCCCGTCAACGCCATTTACGCGAGGCCCTAAGTGTAGTTGATTGATTCAGCAAAAAATGACCGTGGCGAAGTTGTTAGCGGTGGCTGCAAAGGCATAGGGTTCGCGACATGCCTAAGAAGCCAGTCAAGAAAGCGGCGGTAAAGAAAGCCGTGAAGAAGGCAGCACCTGCCAAAAAGGCTGTTGCTAAGAAGGCAGCACCAGCTAAAAAGGCTGTTGCTAAGAAGGCAGCACCTGCAAAGAAGGCGGTTGCCAAGAAGGCAGCACCTGTAAAAAAGGCCGCACCAGCAAAGAAGGCAGCGGTTAAGAGCATTCCGGTAAAGAAAGCCCCAGGAAAGCCTTTTCCTTCAAAGACCACTCTTACAGTTGATGAAAAATCACAAACAGTTTCAGTCTCAACAATTACAGCACCAGTAGTTGCTCCAGTAGTTGAAGAGCGTCGTTTGGTAATGCCACCTCCACCGCGCCCAGTTAAGAGCGGTAAGAAGGTTGCACCGCTGAAGCCAATTAAGGTCGCTCCAACCCCGGTTGTTGTCAGTGAAAATGAATCGCCATGGACCGCTGCAGAGATCAAAGCGATCCGTACTGAAATTTCAAAGGAGCTTGATCGCCTACGTAAAGAGTTAGCGGTTGTTGAACTTGAAATGGATGCATTGATTCAGGAATCAGGTGAAGGTGCTGGCGATGATCAGGCTGATGCCGGAACAAAGACCTTTGAGCGCGAACATGAGATGTCATTGGTTATTAATGCTCGTGACATGGTTTTGCAGACTGAACGTGCACTTGAGCGCATTGATAACAAGACATATGGAAATTGCGAAGAGTGCGGCTCTCCAATTGGTAAGGCACGACTTCAAGTTTTCCCTCGCGCAACTCTCTGCATGCTGTGCAAGCAGAAGGAAGAACGGCGCTAAAGGTGCGCAGATGGCGCACACTGTTTGGTGTTGCCTGGGCGGTTTGGATAATTGATTTAGCTACCAAGATCTGGGCTGTCGAGAATCTTTCATATAGATCAAACATCAAGATCATCGGAGAATTTTTCCAACTCACCTACGTTCGAAATCCTGGTGCGGCCTTCTCGTTTGCATCTGGTGCAACGGTTTTTCTCTCACTCTTTAGCTTGTTGGTAATGATCGCAATCCTGCATTACTCAGTGAAAATCACATCTCGTGGTTGGGCTGTAGTTCTGGGGCTAGTTTTAGGCGGGATTCTGGGAAACATGGTTGACCGCATTTTCCGCGAACCAGGTGTCTTGCGCGGACATGTAATTGATTGGCTTCAGCTTCCAAATTGGCCGGTGTTTAACATTGCAGATATGGCGATTGTCTCCGCTGCCTTGATTTCAATGGTTTTAACCGCCAGAAACATTCCACCCATAACAAAGGTAGGCTCACAGCCATGAGTAACCGCGAATTACGCACCTTGTCGGTGCCAGAAGGAGTCGCGGGAGAGCGGATCGATAGCGCCTTAACACGTGTACTTGGATTATCACGCACCTCTGTTGTCAAACTTCTTGAAGATGGAGACATCACAACCGGCGGAAAAGCGATGCCTAAATCTGATCGCGTGAGCGCTGGCCAAATCATCGAAGTACTTATGCCCGCACCAATTAACTCTGATCCAATTCCGCTAACGCCTTTAGAAGGTTTGAGCGTTATTTATGATGATCAAGATATTGTTGTGATTGATAAACCAGTTGGATGTGCTGCACATCCAAGTCCTGGATGGATGGGTCCAACTGTTGTAGGTGCATTAATGGCAGCTGGTTACTCAATTTCAACAACTGGGCCAGCTGAGCGCCAAGGAATTGTTCATAGATTAGATGTCGGTACTAGTGGATTAATGATCGTGGCGAAAAGTGATGCAGCTTTTCATGCGCTTAAGGATGCCTTTAGAAATCGCACAATCGACAAGGTGTATCACGCGATGGTTCAGGGACATATGGATCCAACAACCGGAACAATCGATGCGCCAATTGATCGTCACCCAAAAGAGGATCATCGCTTTGCGGTGATGGCTACTGGCAAGGAATCAATTACACATTACGAGGTAATCGAGTTTTATCGTGGCGTATCAATGGTCAAGATTGAGTTAGAAACCGGGCGCACACATCAGATTCGTGTTCACTTCTCGGCTCTTCATCACCCGCTCGTTGGCGATACAACATATGGTGCAGATCCAGTGCTAGCCAAGAGTTTGCAGATGTCTCGACCTTGGCTTCATGCCGCCGAACTACGGTTTGCACATCCAGTTACAGGGGAGGCGTTGCACTTCCAAGCCCCATATCCAGCCGATCTCACACGCTCTCTGGCGTTGCTTTCCGACGCCGTTCTGCCTTAACCACTAATCTCGCCAATCATGTCCGAAGATAATTTCGTCCACTTACACGTCCATACCGAGTACTCGATGCTCGATGGTGCGGCTCGCGTTGGCGATTTGATGTCAGAGGTCAAGGCGCAGGGAATGCCCGCTATTGCGATGACAGATCATGGCAATGTTTTTGGTGCCTTTGATTTTTATAAAGCGGCAAAGAAGGCGGATGTAAAGCCGATTATTGGTATTGAAGCCTACGTTGCACCTGAATCACGTTTTGATAAGAAGCGAGTTCAGTGGGCCGATGGTGGAGAAGATGATGTTTCTGGTGGTGGCGCATATACCCACATGACAATCTTGGCTGAAAACAATGAAGGTCTTGCAAATCTATTCAGATTGTCATCACTTGCATCACTTGAAGGTTATTACTACAAGCCCCGTATGGATCGCGAATTATTGGCACAGTATTCAAAGGGATTGATTGCGACTACAGGATGTCCTGGTGGAGAAATCCAAACCCGTTTGCGCATGGGTGCATACAAAGAAGCGATCAAAGCTGCCAGCGCCTACCGCGATATTTTTGGAAAAGAGAACTTCTTTTTAGAGGTTATGGATCACGGAATTGAAATTGAATCTAGAGTAAAAGCGGATTTAATGAAGCTCGGTAAAGAGCTGGGACTTCCGTTGCTTGCAACCAATGATCTTCACTACACACGCCAAGAGGATGCCGGCGCTCATGAAGCGCTGCTGTGCGTTCAATCAGGCTCAACCTTGGCAGATCCCAAGAGATTTAAGTTTGATAATGACACTTTCTATGTAAAGACAGCGGCGCAAATGCGCGAACTATTCAAAGATATTCCAGAAAGCTGCGACAACACCTTGTTGATCGCAGAGCGTTGCAACATCACATTGCGCGAGGGCGAAAACCTGCTTCCTCAGTTTGAGGTACCTGCAGGTGAAACTGAAGATACGTGGTTGAAGAAAGAGGCTGAACGCGGCCTTAAAGAAAGACTAGGTTCACGTATTACACCTGCGCATGATGAGCGTTTGAAGTACGAACTTGGCGTAATGGAGAAGATGGGTTTTCCGGGTTACTTTCTAGTTGTTGCTGACCTTGTTGGCCATGCAAAAAAGGTTGGTATTCGCGTAGGCCCAGGTCGTGGATCTGCAGCGGGTTCACTTGTTGCTTACGCCCTTGGAATCACAGGCTTAGATCCACTAGAACATGGGTTGCTCTTTGAGCGTTTCTTGAATCCAGAACGTATCTCTATGCCTGATATCGACTTGGACTTTGATGAGCGTCGACGCAGCGAAATGATTCGATATGCAACCAACAAGTATGGTGAGGATCGTGTCGCTCAGATCATTACCTACGGAACAATTAAATCTAAGCAAGCCATTAAGGACTCAACTCGCGTTCTTGGCTACCCATATGTCATCGGAGAAAAACTAACTAAAGCTCTGCCGCCTTCGGTTATGGGCAAGGACATATCCCTCAGTGGAGTCTTTGATCCAAAGGATGATCGATATGGCGAAGCAGGCGAGTTCCGTGCTTTGTATAACGCCGATCCAGATTCAAAGCGTGTTGTAGATACCGCAAGAGGTCTTGAGGGTCTCAAGCGCCAGTGGGGAGTCCATGCTGCAGGTGTGATTCTTTCTCGCGAACCTTTGCTTGATGTAATTCCAATTCATCGCCGCGAAGCAGATGGCGCGATCATTACCCAATTTGATATGGGCGCATGTGAAGCAACTGGATTGCTCAAGATGGATTTTCTGGGATTGCGAAATCTTTCAGTTCTTGATGATTGTTTGCTTAACATCAAAGCTAATCAAGGAAAAGATGTTGTTCTAGAGGATTTAACTTTGGATGATCCAAAGACTTACGAGCTCTTGGGTCGTGGAGATACCTTGGGTGTTTTCCAGCTCGATGGTGGACCAATGAGAGCATTGCTTAAGAGCATGTCCCCAGACTCTTTTGAGGATATTTCCGCAGTAATCGCCCTATACCGACCAGGACCGATGGGTGAAAACGCGCACAACAACTACGCCGATCGTAAAAATGGTCGCAAACCAGTTGAACCAATTCACCCTGAACTTTCTGAACCGCTCAATGAAATCCTGGGCGATACCTATGGATTGATCGTGTATCAGGAACAGGTAATGGCGATCGCGCAAAAGGTTGCAGGCTTTACCTTGGGTCGCGCAGATCTTTTGCGTAAGGCCATGGGTAAGAAGAACAAGGATATTCTGGATAAAGAGTACGTACCTTTTGAAGCAGGTATGAAAGAAAATGGTTTCTCAACCGCTGCTATCAAGCGTTTATGGGAAGTTTTGATTCCATTCTCTGATTACGCCTTTAACCGCGCGCACTCAGCAGGTTATGGAGTTGTCTCTTACTGGACCGCGTATTTGAAGGCTAACTACCCAACTGAATACATGGCAGCACTATTGACATCAGTTCGTGATGACAAAGATAAATCAGCGTTGTACTTATCTGAGTGCCGTCGTATGGGAATCAATGTTCTGCCACCCGATGTCAATGAATCAGATGCCGAGTACACACCACGTGGCGTAGATATTCGTTTTGGTCTTGCAGCAATCAGAAATGTTGGCGAAGGCGTGGTCGCATCAATTAAGAGTGCCCGCGATGCAAAAGGTCGCTACACCTCCTTCGGAGATTTCCTGGCAAAGGTTGATGCACAAGTCTGCAACAAAAAGACCATTGAATCTTTGATCAAGGCAGGGGCATTTGGCTCTCTGGGTTCTACCCGTAAGGGATTGATCGCAGTTCACCTTGAAGCGATTGATTCAGTTATTGAGTCAAAGCGCGCTGAAGCTATTGGTCAGTTCGATCTCTTCGGGGGAGAGTCAGTAACTGCGGTTTCAGGTTTAGATATTGAAGTCCCTACCGGAGAATGGGATAAAGCAATGCTGCTTTCTTATGAGCGAGAAATGTTGGGACTGTACGTTTCTGATCACCCACTGCTTGGCGTAGAACATATTCTGCGAGCAAACACAGATATGTCCATTAGCGAATTAGTAGATGATGGAGCACAACACGAATCCATCGTCACAATTGGTGGATTGATCACAAGTGTTACCCGAAAGGTTTCCAGACAGGGTGCTTCTTGGGCGGTAGTAACTGTTGAAGATCTGGAAGGTGCTCTCGAGGTGCTGTTCTTTGCAAATACTTACAATCAGTATTCAATGTCTCTAACTGAAGATCGCATCGTCACTATTCGTGGTCGTGTTGATCGCCGTGAAGACGCTCTGCGATTTACAGCACTTGAAATGTCGATGCCAGATATCAGCGCGGGACCAACAGGACCGTTAGTGATTTCTCTACCTATTCAGCAGTGCACGCCGCCAGTTGTAGATCGCATTAAAGAGATTTTGCGGTCACACCCTGGAAAGCGAGAGGTTCACTTACAGCTTCTGGATAATGGAAGCAGCACTGTGATGAAGGTTGACGCTTTGATCACATCATCGCCAAGTTTGAGCGCTGATTTGAAATCAATTCTGGGGCCTAACTGCCTGGCTTAAATTAACAGGCAGCGGTTGCCCCCTTGCAGTTACAATTGCCCAATGATTCGTACCGTGGACCTGCGCGGACGATCCCTATCTAAAGCTCAATACAACGCCGAACTTCCACGTGCCAGCCTCAATGTGGCAGAGGCGATGCTTCTCATCGAACCCATTCTTGAAAGAGTAAAGAATGGAACTCAAGCAGATCTAATCGCCTTGGCCCAAGAGTTTGATGGGGTCACACCAGCCAGCATTCGGGTTCCGCAAAGTGCATTGGATTCGGCGCTTTCACAATTAGATCCTGCGATTAGAACCGCATTAGAGCTCTCGATTTCTCGCATCACCAAGGTTCACAAGGACCAACTGCGAACTAGTAAGACAACAACTGTCGTAGATGGTGGAACCGTCACCGAAAAATGGATTCCGGTGGATCGCGTAGGCCTTTATGTGCCAGGTGGCCGCGCGGTTTATCCAAGCAGCGTGATGATGAATGTGATCCCTGCACAAATCGCACAAGTTCAATCAATTGCAGTTGCTTCACCGCCGCAAAAAGATTTCGACGGATTGCCACACCCAACAATTCTTGCAACATGTGCATTGCTAGGAATTACCGAGGTTTATGCCGTCGGGGGAGCACAAGCAATCGCGCTCTTTGCTTATGGCATGGAAGGTGTGTGCGAAAAAGCTGATCTTGTAACCGGCCCCGGAAATATTTATGTGGCCGCCGCCAAACGCGCTCTACGTGGAATCATCGGAATTGATTCAGAGGCTGGCCCAACTGAGATTGCAGTATTAGCTGATTCATCTGCGATCGCTGCAGATGTTGCAGCAGATTTGATTAGCCAAGCAGAGCACGATGTTATTGCGGCGGCTGTATTAGTAACTGACTCAGTTGAATTAGCTCAGGCGGTAGAGGCAGAGTTAAAGCATCGGGTTGCTGCCACCAAACACTCCGATCGAATCAAGAGCGCACTGGGCGGGGTTCAATCTGCGATCGCATTAGTAGATGACATGGCGCAGGGGCTAGATGTTGTTAACGCATATGCAGCAGAACACTTAGAGATTCAGACACGTGATTCGCGAGGCGATGCTGAAAAGATTCGCAACGCCGGTGCTGTATTTATCGGCAGATTCTCACCAGTTTCATTAGGTGATTACTCGGCAGGCTCTAATCACGTGCTTCCAACTGGAGGTTGTGCCTGTCATTCAAGCGGACTTTCAGTGCAGACCTTCTTACGTGGATTGCACTTTATTGAGTATGGCCAAAAAGCCTTTACTGAAATTGTTGACACCGTTGTGACCTTGGCAAACTCTGAGGATTTACCGGCTCACGGTGAAGCGATGATTGTGCGCTTGGAGAATCTCTGATGGCTTGGCCAAGTTGGTTGCCGCTTCGCGATGCCTTGCGCCCATTGTCACCTTATGGAGCGCCACAGGTTCCGGCACAAGCATCATTAAATACAAATGAAAACCCGTATTCTCCATCTGCGACATTACAAAAGGCGATTACCGATGCGGTTGCAAATGTTGCAGTAGATCTGAATCGTTATCCAGATCGTGATGCGACCAAGCTTCGAACTGATTTGGCTGGTTACATTAATGAACTCAGCGGTACAAAGTTTTCAGCAGAAAATATCTGGGCAGCCAATGGCTCCAATGAAATCATTCAATCTATCTTTTTGGCATTTGCACAAGGATCGGTCTTGGGTTTTACACCTTCATATTCGATGCACCCACTTATTGCAAAGACAACAGGTGCGCAGTGGATTGATGGCAAACGTAACTCTGATTTTTCTCTGAATACCGCCGATGCTGTGGCAGAGATCCTGGCTAACAGGCCTTCGCTTACATTTATCACCACACCCAATAACCCAACTGGCGGCGCGGTCACAATAGAGTCAATTCAATTGTTGGCAGATGCAGCTCAAGCAGTTGGTGGTCTGTTAGTAGTCGATGAGGCTTATGCTGAGTTTTCGCAAGAAATTTCTGCCGTTACTTTGATTGCACACAATCCACACATAATTGTCATACGCACCATGAGCAAAGCATTTGCATTTGCAGGTGCACGTGTTGGTTATCTTGTCAGCGATCAGGCGGTCAAGGATGCGATGATGATTGTGCGTCTGCCGTACCACCTCAGCACATTGACTCAAGCAGCTGCCTTGGTTGCTATTGAACATAGAACTGAACTGCTGGGAGGCGTATCTACCCTGATTGTCGCCCGCGAAAATGTTGTCTCAGAGCTTCACGCAATGGGATTAACCACGATCCCAAGTAGCGCCAACTTTGTTCTCTTCACAGGTTTTAGGCAGGAAGCGCCACAACTATGGGCGGCCATGCTTGAAAAGGGTGTTCTGATTAGAGATGTGGGATTATCAGGGTACTTAAGAGTCACTATTGGCAATGAAGCCGAGAATCAATTGTTTGTTTCAGCCCTCAAAGAGCTCATTTAAAGGAGATACCCATGAGAACAGCACGCGTCGAAAGAAAGACAAAAGAGTCGCATGTACTCGTAGAGATCAATCTCGATGGCCAAGGCATCATCGATGTCGCAACTGGTGTTCCATTTTTTGATCACATGATGTCTCAGTTGGGTAAGCACTCTGGCTTTGATTTAACAGTAAAGACAACTGGTGATGTTGATGTTGACTCTCACCACACAGTTGAGGACACATCTCTTGCCTTTGGACAGGCTTTGCGCGAGGCGTTGGGGGATAAGGCGGGCATTCGCCGCTTTGGTGACTCAATGGTTCCTTTGGATGAGGTTCTTGTTCAAGCTGCGGTTGATCTTTCAGGTCGCCCTTACCTAGTTCATCGTCAACCAGAGATCGTTGAACTCATTGGAACATTTGATACAACACTTGGAAAGCACATTTGGGAATCAATCGTTGCCGAAGCACGTATTGCCCTACACATTCGTGTTTTGGAAGGTCGCAATGCCCACCATGTTTTTGAGGCACAGTTCAAAGCTGTTGCTCGCGCACTGCGTGATGCGGTTTCTCTAGATGGCCGCGTAGCAGGAATTCCATCAACAAAAGGTTCTCTTTGATAGCCATTCTTGATTACGGTTCAGGAAATCTTCGCTCCGCAGAACGTGCATTTGCTACCGCAGGAAAAGATGTAGTTGTCACATCAGATGCATCAATTGCACTCGAAGCACAAGGTTTAGTTGTTCCGGGTGTCGGCGCTTTTGCAGCCTGCATGAGTGGATTAAATGCCGTTGACGGTGCCGCGATTGTGCGAGAACGATTAGCCAAAGAGCGTCCAACATTAGGTATATGCATCGGCATGCAAATTATGTTCAGCCAAGGAACAGAACACTCTGAATCTGGCACCCATGCCGGCATCGGTATTTGGGATGGGGTTGTTTCACAGTTGCAGGCACCAATCCTTCCCCACATGGGGTGGAACACAGTTACATCAGATGCCAACTCAACCCTGTTCAAAGGCGTAGAAGCTGAATCTTTTTACTTTGTTCACTCATATGCCGCAAAGAATGCTGTAGGCAAAACACAAGCCTGGAGCACCCATGGAGAAAAGTTTTTAGCTGCGGTTGAAGATGGATATATGAGTGCAACGCAGTTTCACCCGGAAAAATCTGGAGCTGCAGGACTTGCATTGATTAAGAACTGGGTGGGATCGCTATGAGTTATTTAGAACTATTGCCAGCTGTTGATGTTAAAGATGGACGTGCGGTTCGCTTGGTTCAAGGCGAGCTAGAAAAGGAAAGCATCTACGGCGCACCACTAGAAGTAGCCCTCGAATTTCAAGCAGCAGGTGCCGAGTGGCTTCACCTTGTAGACCTAGATGCAGCCTTTGGCCGTGGTGAAAACTCCGCATTACTGGCAGAGGTCGTTGGCAAGTTAGATATTAAGGTAGAGCTATCAGGCGGAATTCGTGATGATGAATCTTTGCGACGCGCACTTGCAACAGGATGTCGTCGCGTTAATTTAGGAACCGCAGCGCTTGAAGATCCAGAATGGACTGCGCGAGTAATTGCAGAACATGGTGATCGTATTGCAGTTGGCTTAGATGTCCGAGGACACACCTTGGCAGCACGCGGTTGGACAAAAGAGGGTGGAGATCTTTTTGAAACCCTAGAGCGTCTAGATCGCGATGGTTGCGCACGTTTTGTTGTAACAGATGTTGCAAAGGATGGAACCCTAGCTGGACCAAATATTGAACTACTAAGGTCAGTATGTGCAGCAACCACCAAACCTGTAATTGCTAGTGGCGGGATCTCATCATTAGATGACATTGCGGCCCTTGCCGCTTTGCGCAGCACAGGTGTTGAAGGAGCGATTGTCGGTAAAGCTTTGTATGCAGGAAAGTTCACTTTGCAAGAAGCGCTGAAGGTAAGCGGTAAATGAGCCTTTCAGTTCGAATCATTCCCTGCCTTGATGTAACCGATGGGCGTGTAGTTAAAGGTGTTAACTTCACAGATTTAGTTGATGCCGGCGATCCAGTTGAAATGGCTCGGCTGTACAACGCAGAAGGTGCAGATGAATTAACATTTTTAGATATCTCTGCAAGTGTTGCTGGGCGTGAAACAACCCTTGATGTTGTTCGTCGAACTGCAGAGCAGGTGTTTATTCCTCTGACTGTTGGTGGGGGAATCCGAAGCGTCGAAGATGTAGATCGTTTGTTGCGAGCAGGTGCCGACAAGGTATCGATCAACACATCGGCATTGGCGCGCCCACAACTAATCGCCGAAATCGCAGATCGATTTGGTTCACAGGTTTTAGTTCTTTCAGTAGATGCTCGTCGTGCTCGCACCGATTCTGGATTTGAAGTTACAACCCATGGCGGACGACAAAGCGCCGGAGTAGATGCTCTTGCTTGGGTCGAACAAGCATGTGCACTTGGTGTCGGAGAGATCCTTCTTAACTCGATGGATGCAGATGGAACCCGTGCGGGATATGACATCGGAATGATTACTGCGGTGCGCGCCGTTTCTAAGGTGCCATTAATCGCAAGCGGTGGTGCAGGAGCACTTGAAGATTTTTCAGCAGCACTTGATGCTGGCGCAGATGCGCTGTTGGCGGCCAGCGTCTTTCACTTCGGAGTCCACCGAATCGGGGATGTGAAGAGCTATCTGGGTAAGCACAATTATCCAGTGCGCGCCGTACCCACTCGGTAAGGCAGAATAAGCACATGACAACTCTGGATCCACAGGTGGCTGCACTTCTCAAGGATCCAGATGCGCTGATTCCAGCGATAGTTCAGGACTCAACTACTCAAGAGGTGTTGATGTTGGCCTACATGAATGCTCAATCCCTTGAACTAACCCTGACTACGGGAAAAGCAACCTATTGGTCACGAAGTCGCAATGAGTTGTGGGTTAAAGGTGCAACATCTGGGCATTATCAAGATGTTCAAGCTATCTCCCTAGATTGCGATGGAGATGCAATTCTTATGCAGGTAATTCAGACCGGTGCTGCCTGCCATACGGGTGATCGCAGCTGTTTTCACACCCCACTAGAGCTGCGATCGTAAAAATGAACCTTGAAGAGTTTCGTCAGTACGCAAAGATTTCAAATGTCATTCCTGTTTCTCGCAAACTTTTAGCTGACTCTGAAACCCCATTAGGTGTTTATAAGAAGTTAGCAAAAAGTGCAGAAAACACTTTTCTTCTCGAGTCTGCCGAACATGGTGGTGCTTGGTCGCGTTACTCATTTATTGGGGTACGTAGCGAGGCAACACTGAGCGAAAGGGATGGCCTTGCCTACTGGCAGGGGACCGCTCCAGCAGGGGCACCAACAGGTATCGACCCACTCGAAGCATTGCGTTTATCGGCAGCACATCTGAAATCTCCCAAGATTGCGGGTCTGCCACCTTTGACCGGCGGCTTAGTTGGGTTCATGGGATATGACGTTGTTCGACGTCTAGAAAAACTTCCATCACTTGCTCACAAAGACATTCCGCTGCCAGAGCTTTCATTCATGCTGACAAGTGATTTGGCGGTTATGGACCACAGCGATGGAACCATCACATTGATCGCCAATGCAATTAACTGGGATGGCAGCGATGATCGAATCGATGAGGCGTATGCATCCTGTGTTGAAAGATTAGATCGCATGCAATCAGATTTAGCGATTTCATTACCGGGAGATGCGGCAACTATTCCTGATTTTTCACTGCCTGATTACACGGGCAATATCTCTCCAGATGATTTTAAGAAGAACATTGCGCAGGTCAAGGAAGAGATCCTTGCTGGTGAGGCTTTCCAAGTAGTTTTATCACAGCGATTTGCTTTGCCATGCACCGCTGATGCAATTGATGTGTACCGAATGCTTCGCCTTAACAATCCTTCACCATATATGTACTTGTTCCGCTTCACCGATGGAATTGAAATCGTTGGCTCTAGTCCCGAAGCTTTAGTAAAGGTTAATCAAGAGGATGTAATGATTCATCCAATTGCAGGCACCCGAAAGCGATCGGCAAATCCTGAAGAGGATCATCGTTTGGCTGAAGAGTTATTAGCCGATCCTAAGGAGCGTGCGGAGCACTTGATGCTTGTTGATCTTGGCCGCAATGATTTAGGTCGAGTGTGTGCCCCTGGAACTGTAGAAGTTGTTGATTTCATGCACATCGAGCGCTACTCACATGTTATGCATATCGTCTCGACCGTTATCGGCAAACTTTCAAAGAAATCATCTCCGGTAGATGCTTTGTTCTCAGTCTTTCCAGCCGGAACTTTGTCTGGTGCTCCCAAGCCGCGAGCGATGGAGATTATTGAAGAGCTTGAAACCACGCGACGTGGTGTTTATGGCGGAATCGTTGGTTACATCGATTTCACCGGAAATCTGGATACATGCATCGCCATTAGAACTGCGCTGCTCCACAACGGGACCGCTTATGTTCAAGCAGGCGCCGGGGTTGTTGCAGACTCTGATCCAGAATCTGAAAATCAAGAGTGCCGCAATAAAGCAGCGGCAGTTTTAACCGCGGTGCATGCTGCAAATCGTTTGGCGCATAATCGATGAGCGATTTCCTGCCTGTGTTAATTTCTTTGGTGGTAGTTATGGCACTAGTGATCCTGATTTCTAGGCGGTTCAAGCTTTCATCACGATATGAACGCAAGCCACGTGAACTCAACACCTGGAGTTCACTTGATCATGGAATTGATCCAACAACAGATGGCGATTCAAAGGAAAATCGGTCATGAGTGTTCTAGATTCAATCATCGAAGGCGTGCGTGAGGATTTAGCTGTTCGCCGTCTACCTTTGGGACAGTTGCAGGAAGCACTTGAAATAGCCCCTGCCGTTCGTGATTGTTTGCCACAGTTAATAACTGAAGAGATCTCCTTGATCGCCGAAGTAAAGCGTTCATCTCCAAGTAAAGGTGCTTTGGCATCAATCGCAGATCCAGCAGGATTAGCCGCTCAATATGAAGAAGCAGGAGCTGCCGTTGTAAGTGTTCTAACTGAGCAACGTAGATTTGGTGGCTCACTTGCAGATTTAGATGCAGTTAGAAAGTCGATTGATCTGCCCATTCTTCGCAAAGATTTCATGGTTGATGAGTACCAATTTTTCGAGGCACGTGCACATGGCGCAGATGTTGTTTTGCTAATCGTTGCAGCATTAAGTAAAAATCAGTTAGAGGATTACTTTCATTTAGCAACAGAGCTTGGGATGCGATCTTTAATCGAGGTACATACTCATGATGAGCTAGAGCGGGCTCTTGAAATCTCACCTGACATCATCGGAGTAAACTCTAGAAATCTCAAAACTTTAGATGTTGATGCGCGGGCATTTTCTGAGTTAATTCCACAGATTCCCTCAAATATTGCACGAGTTGCAGAGTCTGGAATTTCAACTCGCGAGGAGGTTGCCTTTGCTCACGAGTGTGGAGCAACAGCGATTCTGGTAGGTGAGGCCCTTGTGCGCTCAGGTTCTCCATCAGTTGCGATCAACCAATTGCTCGGTAGGCTTTAACTATGAGTAGCGCGGGACATTTCGGAGAGTACGGCGGACGATTTGTGCCCGAAGCGCTGATCGGCGCGCTCAATGAGTTAGAGATTGCGCACAACACCGCACAAAATGATCCAAACTTTCTAGCCGAACTTGCCGAACTTCATAAGACATACACAGGTCGTCCAAGCATCATTACAGATGCCAAGCGATTTTCAGAGCATGCAGGCGGAGCGCGAATTTTTCTCAAGCGCGAGGATCTCAACCACACTGGTTCTCACAAGATCAACAATGTTTTAGGTCAAGCCTTACTAACTAAGCGCATGGGTAAGAAGCGCATCATCGCCGAAACTGGTGCAGGTCAGCACGGTGTTGCATCAGCTACTGCAGCTGCCTTGATGGGGCTTGATTGCGTTGTATATATGGGAGAAGAGGACACCCGTCGCCAAGCGCTCAATGTTGCTCGCATGAAGTTACTTGGTGCAGAAGTTGTTCCGGTGACTTCAGGTTCGCGTACTTTAAAGGATGCGATCAATGAAGCGATGCGTGATTGGGTTACCAATGTTGCCGACACACATTACCTATTGGGTACCGTTGCTGGGCCACATCCCTTTCCGACAATGGTCCGTGATTTTCACAAAGTAATCGGCGAAGAAGCTCGCGAACAGATGCTCGCACTTACCGGCAGACTTCCAGATGCGATCTTGGCTTGTGTTGGTGGCGGTTCAAATGCGATTGGAATCTTTAACGCATTTATTCCAGATGCTGATGTTCGTTTAATTGGACTTGAAGCAGGTGGAGATGGTGTTGAAACCGGGCGCCACGCGGCAACAATTACAGGTGGAACACCCGGTGTATTACACGGAACCCGTTCATATGTTTTGCAAGATGCCAATGGACAAACCGTTGAATCACATTCAATCTCTGCGGGCTTAGATTACCCAGGTGTTGGCCCAGAGCATGCATACCTACATGACATAGGCCGAGCCGAATACCGTGCGATCAATGATGATGCAGCGATGGCAGCTTTTTCACTGCTCAGCAGAACAGAAGGAATCATTCCGGCGATTGAAACCGCACATGCCTTGGCCGGTGCGATCCTTGTTGGAAAAGAGTTAGGCCCACAAGCTAACTTGTTAATTAATCTTTCTGGTCGTGGTGATAAAGATGTACAAACCGCAGCTGAGTACTTTGGAATTCCACTGTAATGACTCAACTTGATGCGGTTATGGCAAAGGTCCGCGAGGAAAATCGCGCCGCATTAATTGCATATATTCCCGCTGGCTTTCCTTCGCAGCAAGGCTGTGCAAAGGCAATTCAAGCTCTAGCCGCCGCTGGTGTCGATGCAATTGAGATCGGTTTTCCATATAGCGACCCGGTTATGGATGGCCCTGTTATTCAAGAGGCGGCAGAAATTTCACTCAAAGGTGGCACAAACGCTGCCGATGTTTTTGCAGCTCTCAAGGTTGCAACTGACACAGGTGTAGCAGCGGTCGTAATGACATATTGGAATCCCATCGAGCGATATGGGGTTGATGCCTTTGCACAATCCATCGCCGACAATGGGGGATCAGGAGTTATTACCCCTGACTTAACTATTGAAGAGTCGGATCGATGGTTAGCGGCAACTAATAAAAGCAAAATTAATCCGATTTATGTTGTAGCGCCAAGTACCAATGACTCTCGACTTGCCGAGGTAACGGCAAAGACCGGCGGCTTTGTTTACGCCGCAAGTTTGATGGGCGTCACCGGAACACGCACTAGCGTTTCGTCGGATGCTAGTAATTTGGTCTCACGTGTTCGCTCGGTAACTAAGCTTCCTATCTCAGTGGGCCTTGGTGTCTCTACCCGGGAACAAGCCAAGTCACTTGCCGCCTATGCCGATGGCGTCATCGTGGGTTCGGCCTTTATCAAATTACTTTTGGAAGCAAAGAGTGAGCAAGAAGGTCTGGATGCGATTTCTCATTTAGCAAAAGAGTTAGCGTTAGGGGTACGTGAAGGCCGATGAAGAGCTTGCTTGTAAAGAACCAGCCTTGGATCACATTGATCGCTCGCCTTATTTTGGGTGGAGTTTTGTTGGCAGCAGGTGG
>JBFYOY010000057.1:0-4673 GCA_041303575.1 Actinomycetes bacterium | reverse complement strand
GATGAGTCAAGGTTTGTAACGTGTGCTTGCAATGGTGCACCTTCGTGATAAATCGGTGCCGGAATTGCAGAGAAGATAGTGTCAAACAAAACATCGAGGTTTTCTTCTTCTGGCATTCCACCATCTGCAGGACGCTTCAATGATGCACGGCCTGCTTTAGCTGATGCATAAACAACTGGGAACTCGATCTGCTCTTCATTCGCTCCAAGATCAAGGAACAGTTCGTACGCCTCATCAACAACTTCAGCGATACGTGAATCGGGACGGTCAACCTTGTTGATCAACAAAATTACTGGCAAGTTTTTCTCAAGTGCCTTACGCAAAACGAAACGTGTCTGAGGCAGTGGACCTTCTGAAGCATCTACCAACAAGATAACGCCATCAACCATTTCAAGTCCGCGCTCTACCTCGCCACCGAAGTCGGCGTGGCCCGGAGTATCAATGATGTTAACGATTGTGTTGCCGCGCTTAACAGCGGTGTTCTTTGCAAGGATCGTAATTCCCTTTTCGCGTTCAAGATCCATTGAATCCATCATGCGGTCCTGGCCTTCGCCCTGAACCTTGTGTGATGCAAATGCGCCGGATTGCCACAACATGGCATCAACCAGTGTTGTCTTTCCGTGGTCAACGTGAGCAATGATCGCTACGTTACGTAGATCGTCGCGCTTCTTTTCAGGTAATCCTGCTAGGTGTGCTTGCTTTTTAGACATTGAATCTGAACTCCACTACATCTCCATCGGCCATTACATATTCCTTGCCTTCCATACGAACCTTGCCCTTAGCTTTCGCTTCAGCCATAGTTCCCGCGGCAATGAGATCTTCAAAGCTGACGATTTCAGCCTTAATAAATCCCTTTTGGAAATCTGTATGAATAACACCAGCGGCCATGGGTGCGGTGTCACCTTTGTGAATCGTCCACGCGCGAGCTTCCTTTGGACCTGCAGTCAAATATGTCTGCAATCCCAAAGTATCGAAGCCAACACGTGCCAAGGTTGCAAGACCTGGTTCTTTCAAACCAATTGATTGCAACAATTCCAATGCATCCTCATCACTGAGTTCTGCGAGCTCTGCCTCTGTCTTTGCATCCAAGAAGATTGCCTCTGCTGGCGATACCAACGCCTGCAACTTTGCCTTCAACGCCTCATCATTTAATTCAGCGGCATCTACGTTAAAGACATATAAAAATGGTTTTGCAGTTAGCAGGTGAAGCTCTTGCAACAGTTCGCGATCAATAGGGCTCTGTGACAAAGGCTTTCCAGATTGCAGCCATTCATTGGCAGCCTTTACCGCTTCAAGAACTGGTGCCTTTTCCTTTTGGATGCGAACCTCTTTTTCAAGACGAGGAATCGCCTTTTCAATTGTCTGTAAATCTGCGAGCGCTAATTCAGTGTTGATCGTTTCCATATCTGAAGCTGGATCGACTCGACCATCGACGTGAACCACATCGCCATCATTGAACACACGGATGACCTGACAGATCGCATCGGTGTCACGAATATTTGTAAGGAACTTGTTGCCAAGGCCGGCACCTTCAGATGCGCCCTTTACGATTCCGGCGATATCTACAAAGGAGACAACGGCTGGAAGAAGTTTTTCTGATGAAAAGATTGTCGCTAGCTTGGCTAAACGCTCATCCGGCACTCCCACCATTCCCACATTGGGCTCGATGGTGGCAAAGGGGTAGTTAGCGGCCAAAACATTGTTCTTGGTGAGAGCATTAAAAAGGGTCGACTTTCCCACATTTGGCAGTCCGACGATTCCGATTGAGAGGCTCACTGGGGTAAGCCTACGCGGGATTGTCGGTGCTCCCTGCCACGATAGGCCCATGCCCGCATATGTAGTGACCTTATTAATAGGACTAATCGCAGGATCTGCGATCGGATACCTATTTTCAGCCCTCAAATCTAAGGATTCAGCGGGCAATCAAGCCCTGCTCGATGATTACAAGGCCCAGCTTGAAGCAGAGCGCACCAAGACTGAATCTGCAATCAAGTTAAATGCTGAGCTAATGGCGGTCAAAGATTCGGTCACCAAGTTAACTAGCCAATCTAATGAAGCAAACCGCATCCGTACCGAGGCTGAGGCAAAGCTCAACACAACGATTCTGGAAATGCGTCGTGCTTCAGAGTCCATCTTTGATGAAACCAAAAAGATTGCTGGCGCACTTTCAAACTCGCAGACCCGCGGAAAGTTTGGCGAGGCGCAGTTAGAGCTATTGCTACAAGGTGCTGGTCTTCGTGAGGGACATGAGTACACCGCACAAAGATCGACCACAGACTCTGACTCTTCAGGAATTCCAGATATCACCGTTGCAATGCCTGGTGGATCGCTTTTATTTATCGATTCCAAGTTTCCCTTTGAACGTTTCCTAGAAGCCTTTGGCACCGAGGATCAATCACAACGTGATGAGTATTTACAGCAGCACACTAAGGATTTAATGAAGCATGTTGAGGCGCTCGCAAAGCGTGGGTATCACAAGTCGCAAGGTTCACCTGATTTTGTTGTGCTCTTTGTTCCCTTTGAAACCTTGTTATCTGAGGCTTTGCGGATGGATCCGATGTTCCTTGAAAAGGCTTTCAAGGTTGGCGTCACCATTGCAACCCCAACTTCGATGATGGCGCTACTGCGCACAATCGGATACATCTTTACCCGTAACAAGTTGGCCGAGAACGCTGATGAGATTCAAAAGGTTGCAAGCACCTTTTTGAAGAACATCACCTTGTTGCACACAAAGATCGTTGCAGTCGGAAAGGCGATCTCATCAACATCCAAGGCGTACGAGGATCTGGTTCCAACAGCTGAGAAGACTGTTTTGGCACCTGCTCGAAGAATTCATAACTTAGGTGTCACAGGGGATAAAGATAAGTTGGCGATTGAGTATCCTGAAGCCCCTGGTGCGGTTCGCGATCTGAAAAGCGCCGAGCTAGAAGCAGGCGATGATTACATTGATGCAGAAGAGGTAGATGAGCGATGAGCACAGTACAAAAGTTGCAGATCCAAGGTCCTGGTTTAAAGAAGCAGGGCATCGTTGTTTTGCAGTTTCTCTTCATCGGTTTCTTTGTCTTTATTGAGATGACGATCCGCACCGGCGTTGGAATCCTTACGGGAATGGCAATTTGTGCCGCTACCTACGGCTCAATCCGTTTTGGTCGCCCAGGCACAAGCTACGTTTCAGTTGTTACTCCACCTTTAGCCTTTGCAGGATCTGCCCTTTTCTTCACTATTTTGCTGGGTGGATTTAGACCATCACGAGTTGGAATTGATTTCATCGCAGCTCTTGCATCAGAGGCGCCATTTTTGATTATTTCAGCGCTCTATGGCTGGTTTATCTACTTGAATCAAAAGGCGAAGGCGAAGCCTTCAAAGAGAAAAGCGGTTAAGCAGGCGGATTAAGCCTGACCTGCCGCCTTCATATCCTTACGAAGCTCTGGTGGCAAAGCAAAAAGTAGAGACTCTTCTGCAGCGGTAATCTCTTGAACATCGCGGTATCCATGCTCTGCAAGTGTAGCCAATACATCCTTTACAAGAATCTCTGGAACTGATGCACCACTTGTAACGCCAATAGTTTCAACATCTGCAAACCAGTGATCTTGAATCTCTTCTGCATAATCAATGAGATGTGAAGCCTTTGCACCGTACTCCAGTGCAACCTCTGCAAGGCGAACTGAGTTTGATGAGTTTTGAGAACCAACAACGATTACTAAATCTGCTTGTGGTGCAATCACCTTGATCGCTTCCTGGCGATTTTGTGTTGCGTAGCAAATGTCATCACTTGGTGGTGCTTGAATATCTGGGAAACGCTCCTTGAGGATTGCAACGGTTTCCATAGTTTCATCAACAGACAAAGTTGTTTGTGACAACCAAACCAAGTTCTTACCTGGTGTTGGTTGGATAGTGCGAGCACCTTCTAGACCATCAACAATTCGCACACGATCTGGTGCTTCACCTGCTGTGCCCTCAACCTCTTCATGGCCATGGTGACCGATTAACAAAATCTCTGAATCCTCTGTCGCAAAGCGACGAACCTCGTGGTGAACCTTGGTTACCAAAGGACATGTTGCATCGATGGTCTTTAGGTTTCGTGCAGCAGCTTCTTCATGCACCAATGGTGAAACTCCGTGGGCTGAGAAAACAACGGTCTTGCCCTCTGGGACCTGATCGGTCTCATCAACAAAGATCGCACCCTTGGCCTCAAGTGAGGTGACTACGTGAATGTTGTGCACGATCTGCTTACGAACATAGACCGGAGCGCCATAGAGAGCCAACGCCTTTTCAACGGTGATCACCGCGCGATCAACCCCTGCGCAATATCCGCGAGGCGCTGCCAGCAGAACTCTCTTACTCATGGGTGCAGTCTATTAGGCTCATCCCATGTTCGAAACTTCAAGTGAAGCCCCCGCCACGGTTCGGACCGTGTCTGAGGCGATAAAGGAGTATGTAGAACGTCTTGGCCCAATCTGGATTGAGGGCGAGATCAGCGAGTTAAATGAGCGCAGCGGAATGATGGCCTTTATGCGCCTGCGCGATCCAAGCGTTGATATGTCGATTTCGGTGATGTGCCATAAATCGGTGATCGCAGCGGTTAAGCCTTTGCCCGATAACGCCCGCATCGTTATGTATGCAAAACCTTCTTGGTATACAAAAAATGGATCGCTCTCATTTTCAGCCCGCGA
>JBFYOY010000056.1:0-10843 GCA_041303575.1 Actinomycetes bacterium | reverse complement strand
GAAGCGACCAGTACCTGTAATTGTTCCGCCAGTTCCAATTCCTGAAACAAATGCATCTACCTTGCCATCAAGATCACGCCAGATTTCAGGACCGGTTGTCTTGTAATGGATTGCAGGACCTGCCTCATTTTCAAATTGACGAACTAGAACAGCACCTGACTCTCCAAGCTTTTCTGCCGCCGCTACTGCGCCCTTCATACCTTCACCAGCTGGAGTCAAAACAAGCTCTGCTCCAAATGCACGGATCAACTTACGGCGCTCCTTTGATACCGACTCTGGCATGGTGAAAATTGATTTGTAACCACGAGCTGCTGCAACCATCGCAACTGCAATTCCGGTGTTTCCCGATGTTGCCTCAACAATTGTTCCGCCTGGCTTCAACACACCGCTTGCCTCCGCCGCATCGATCATCGCGATTCCCAAGCGATCCTTAACCGATGAGCTTGGATTGTAGAACTCCAGCTTTGCGTAAACATTTCCTGCTGCACCGTCATTGATCTTGTTGATGCGGACCATCGGTGTGTTTCCGAAGGCATCTGTGATGGTGTTAAAAGTTGTCATGATTCTCCCTAGTTGACCCTAAAAATTTTGAATGAAAATTAATTGATTAAGTTGGCGGCTGAGGTAAATCAAAGATCAGCAGCTGCAGGATGTGGCAAGGCAAAAATCAACCACTCGGTTTCGTGTAAACAACCAGTTGATGATTGAGCGCATACCCGAATTCTACTGAAATGCCTTATTAATGCGAGTTGCTAATCGTTTGCAACTAGCTCTCATTCCAGCGTGAGGTCATTGGCAAGCGACGATCTTTTCCAAAGGCTCGCACCGATACCTTGGTGCCAGGTGGATATTGGCGACGCTTGTATTCAGCCTTATCAACCAAAGAAATAACCCGACGAACAAGTTCTGGATCAAAGCCATCGGCCAAAAGCGCTTCGTAGCCATGGTCCTCATCAACGTAGGCACGTAGCACCTGATCCAATAATGGATAGTCCGGCAAGGAATCAGAGTCCTTTTGATCTGGACGAAGTTCGGCGCTTGGCTCTTTGGTAATGGAACGCTCTGGAATTGGTGGGACTTCCCCGCGCTCAACAGCTAATGCGTTGCGATATCTGGAAAGTGCCCAAACATCTGTTTTGTAAATATCTTTGATCGGAGCAAAACCACCCACCGCATCGCCATACAAAGTTGAGTAACCAACGGCAAGCTCGCTCTTATTGCCTGTTGCCAAAACTAAATGACCCTCTTGGTTAGAAATACCCATCAGCGTTGTTCCGCGAACACGTGCCTGCAGATTTTCTTCAGCTAAACCCTTCAAAACCACATTGTCCATAAAGGCATCGACCATCGGTGCGATCGGAGTGATTCTGAAATGAATGCCGGTGGCATCTGCCAGAGCCTGTGCATCCTCTACTGAATGGTTTGAAGAATACTTGCTGGGCATTGCAACACCATTGACCCGCTTGGCACCCAATGCATCAATTGCAATTGCAGCAACTAGCGCAGAATCAATGCCACCTGATAATCCAAGGACCACAGATCTAAATCCATTTTTGCCAACATAATCACGAAGGCCCATAACAAGTGCCTGCCACATTTCAGCTTCATTGGAAAGCCTTGTGGCAATTGAATAATTAGCTGGGGTTGCATGCGAGGTTGGCTGCTCTGAAATAACTACATCAGGACGAGAGCTTCCTTCGGCGCAATCAATATCTACAACAATTAACTGATCATCAAATTGGGCTGTGCGAGCAAGAATTGATCCATCCTTACCAACAACGATTGTGTCGCCATCAAAGACAAGATCATCCTGGCCACCTGTCATATTGACGTAGGCAACAGGGGCGCTAATCTCCGTGGCCCGCTTTTGTACTAGCGCTAATCGCACATCATCTTTGTTGCGTTCAAATGGTGAACCATTGGGAACAACTAAAAGCCCCGGAGTTCGTGATGCAATGGAATCTAGTGGGTGCCAAATATCTTCGCAGATGGCAACCGCAACATCGACCCCATGAATGCGCACAACCAGGCTTTGATCACCAGGGACAAAGTTTCGGAACTCATCAAAGACACCGTAATTAGGCAGGTGGCGCTTTACATATGTCGCCCGAACTTTTCCATCATGAATAACCGCAACCGCGTTTTTTGGGCCCTGGTCTAGATAACCAACTACAGCGACGATGTCACCAGTAATGCTTGCTGCAATTTCTTGTACAGCTCGAATGCTTGCTGCTTGAAAAGATGGTCGTAGCGCTAGATCCTCAACCGGGTAGCCGGTCACAATCATTTCGGGAAAAACGATCAGGTTGGCGCCCTGTGCTTGTGCGCTTTTCACTGACTCTGCAATCAGCACAGCGTTGCCCGTAAGGTCTCCAACCGTTGGGTTGATTTGGGCCAGCGCCACGCGCAACTTCATTTTTCAAGTGTAACCGGGGTAGCATTTGGTGCGTACCCGGGGACCACCTACGTGGCTTCGAGGAGAGGAAACTATGGAAGCCCTTTATGGCGGTGCCCTGCACCGACGCGTGACAATCGTTGATCTTGCCGCAGCAAAAAAGCGTGGCGAAAAGTGGGCGATGCTTACCGCCTATGAATCGATGACCGCAGAGATCTTTGATGAGGCAGGCATTCCTGTCCTGCTGGTTGGCGATAGCGCCGGCAACAACTTTCTGGGCGAAGAGAACACAATCCCTGTAACTGTTGATGAGTTAATTCCCTTGGCTCGCGCAGTTGTTCGGGGATCAAAGCGAGCACTGGTCGTTGCAGATCTTCCCTTTGGTTCATATGAAGCATCACCTGAATTAGCCCTTGCAACATCGATTCGTTTTTTCAAAGAGTCAGGTGCGATGGCGGTAAAGCTGGAAGGTGCCCACTTAGAAACAGTAAAGAAGCTTGTTGCCAGCGGCATTCCTGTAATGGGTCACTTGGGACTTACCCCTCAGTCAATGCATCAATTAGGTGGGTACCGAGTCCAAGGTCGCACCGATGGAGATGCGATCCTTGAAGCCGCACTTGCTCTTGAAGCAGCAGGTGCCTTTGCAATTGTTCTTGAATTAGTACCGGCAGAACTTGCCACCAGAATTACTACAGCCTTATCAATTCCAACCGTTGGAATCGGTGCTGGTGTTAACTGCGATGCACAGGTATTGGTATGGACAGATTTGATGGGGCTTACTAAGAAGGCTCCCAAATTAGCCAAGGCGTATCGAAACCTGCGGGCTGAAATGTTGGCAGCCACAACTGAGTTTGCCGATGATGTTCGTTCAGGCAACTTTCCGACCGAAGCCCAAACATTCAACTAAGTAAGGCCTTCAACTAGGCCGCGCCTTCAACTAGGGTTGCTGGGTGGCCAACTTTGCAATTGATCTCTCCCCCTTAAGAAAGTCCAGGGACTTTTCTCTGTTGTGGGCCGCCGGTCTGATCTCCTACTTCGGTTCGATGATCACCTACGTTGCGGTTCCCTTTCAGATCAAAGAGCTAACTGGTTCATATGTCGCAGTTGCCATTAGCGGCTTAGTTGAAATCGTTCCGTTAGTGATCTTTGGTTTATACGGCGGAGTTTTAGCCGATGCCCTAGACCGCAAAAAATTGATCTGGGTGACCGAGCTTTTATCCCTTCTGTTCACCGCAATTTTGCTGATTAATTCAATGATGGATTCACCTAATCTGCTTTTGATTTACATCGTCTCTGGACTCTTTGCCGCCACAAGTGGGTTGCGCCAACCAGCTATGCAGGCCGCCTTGCCACGCCTGGTCGATCATGAGGATATGACCGCTGCCGCAGCGCTCATGAGTCTTCGTTGGCAGGTAGGTGTGATTGTTGGACCAGCAGTTGGTGGAATTTTGATCTCCTCTTATTCAATCGCAGTTGGATATGCCGCAGATATTGCAACCTTCATTATTTCCATCGCATTGATCGCCTTTATGAAAAACATTCCACCATCGCACGAGGCTGAAGCCCCATCTCTGTCAGCGTTAATTGATGGCGTTAAATATGCGTTCAGCAGAAAGGATTTGCTGGGTACATATCTGATTGATTTAGCTGCGATGTTTTTTGCGATGCCCACCGCCCTGATTCCTTTTTGGGCTGACCAATTAGGTGCCCCATGGGCGCTGGGCTTGCTCTACGCCGCCGGAACCGTTGGCTCTATTGCAATTGTTTTAACAAGTGGATGGGCCAAAAATGTTCACTTCTATGGCAGGGCGATTATGTGGGCCGCCATCGGATGGGGTGTCGCAATTGCATTGTCGGGTCTGACAAATTACCTCTGGCTAGTTCTACTCTTCCTGTGTTTGGCAGGGGCATCAGACATGGTCAGCGCACTCTTTAGATCTGCAATGTGGAATCAAACAATCCCCGACAATCTGCGTGGTCGTCTTGCCGGAATCGAACTGCTCTCATATTCATTGGGACCATTGGCCGGACAGATGCGAGCTGCTGGAATGGCCGCTGCTACTACCTTGAGTATTTCGGTAACAAGTGGCGGAATAATTTCTGTCATCGTGGTCGTATTACTGGCCAGTTTTTTGCCAGATTTCAGAAAATTCGACATCCGAACCAACAAATATGCCCTCGAAAATCAGAAAATGGCGGAAAAATTACGCGTAAACCCTCAACCAAGGGACGAGAATTCGTAACTTGACACACATTTGCGGGATTTTCATCAATTTTGATGAAATTTTTAAATCGTGAAATAAAAAAACCGCAAAATTTTCGCAAATGCATAAAAAAATATAAAAATAAATTTGCGACACGCACTGAATTTTTTCTCACAAAATGTTGGCATTTTTGCCCAAATGATGTCACGCTTATCCACGAACAGGTTTGGGTGACGGATCCGAACCATTCCGATAGGAGAAGTACGTGGCCGCAGCAAAGAAAGCAGCACCAAAGAAGCGCAAGAAGGCAGCAGCACCAGCTGCACCAAAGAAGCGCAAGAAGGCAGCTGCAGTAGCAGCTCCAAAGAAGCGTCGCAAGAAGGCAGCAGCTAAGAAGGCAGTAGCAGCTCCAAAGAAGCGCAAGAAGGCAGCAGCAAAGAAGGCAACTGCAAAGAAGGCGGCTCCAAAGCGTCGCAAGAAGGCAGCAGCAAAGAAGGCAGCTCCAAAGCGCAAGAAGGCAGCAGCTAAGAAGACAACTGCAAAGAAGGCAGCTCCAAAGCGCAAGAAGGCAGCTAAGAAGGCTGTTGCGAAGAAGGCAGCTCCAAAGCGTCGTAAGAAGGCAGCAGCAGTTACTGCAGCTCCAAAGAAGCGTCGCAAGAAGGCAGCAAAGAAGGCTAAGTAAGGCCCTCACGCTTATTAAAAAAACCCGCCACTTTATGTGGCGGGTTTTTTTATGCAGTTTTACTTACTCTTTAATCAATTACTTTTCTTCCAAGGTTTCCTTGCGCAATGACTCCTCAATACGTTCAAAGATTTCAGCCAGAGTTTGTTGATCACTTTTTGATAGGTGATCCATGAAACGGTTGCGCACACTTTCCACATGATCGGGTGCGGCGGTAACAATCGCCTTCCATCCCTTAGGTGTCATCACCGCGAAGTACCCTCGTTTATCACCTGGGCATGGCTCTCGACGGAGCCAGCCCTCTTTCTCCATAACCTTCATTCGGTGAGAAAGGCGAGATCGGGATAGCAAGGCGTTTGCCGCCAACTCGCTCATCCGCATTCTGCGATCTGGGGCATCGCTGAGCTGCACCAAGATTTCATAATCAGGCATTGATAAATCATGGGCATCTAGATCAGAATCCAACGCCTCCAGAAGACGACGGCTGGCAATTATGTAGCGTCGCCAAGCCTTCATTTCAGTGGGGTTGAGCCACCTTGGTGCGGTAGCGTTTTCACGTGCCATGAGTGCAGTCTACGGCAAAGGTTGAAGATTCAACTACTTTTACTATTGAGCCTTTAATAAGGGGCCTTGGTTTCGATAAGGGAGTACTTAGTGAGTTCAAATAAAGAGGGTTTGCTGGCGGCAGGTTTAGATTTTTCTCGCCAGGATGAAACGGTCCGACCACAAGATGATCTGTATCGTCACTTTAATGGTGGCTGGCTCAAGACAGTTGAAATTCCTGCAGACCGTGCAACCGATGGCGCTTTTATGGAGCTTCGAGTTCAGTCAGAAGCACGTGTCCGCGAAATCATTGAAGGTGCGACCGGTTCGGAAGAAGCAACCAAGATCAGCAACATCTACAAATCATTTATGGATGCAGATGCGGTCAACGCCAAGGGCGGATCTCCAATCGCAGCAGAGCTGGCAGAAGTTGATTCAATCTCCTCGCTCACCGATTTCACTTCGACTTTGTCAAAGTTAGAAGCCCGTGGAGTTTCAGGAATCTTCGGAACCTTTATCTATGCAGATATGAAGGATGCTTCAACAAATATCTTGTACCTGCAGCAGGGCGGAATCTCCTTGCCCGACGAGGCGTATTACCGCGAAGAAAAATATGCCGATATTCGAACAGCTTATGTTTCCCATGTTGCCGCGATGTTTACCTTGGCCAAGGTTGCAAACCCGGCAGAAAACGCTGCCAAGGTCATGGCCCTTGAAACCAGCATTGCTAGCCATCATTGGGATCAGGTCAAGGATCGCGATGCGACGCTGACCTATAACAAGATGAACCGCGGTCAGGTCAAGGCGTTAATGCCAGCCTTTGATTGGGAGCTTTACCTAACAGATGGTGAGATTCCATCAATTGTTCTGGACTCTCTCATTGTTCAGCAGCCTTCATTTTTTGAAGGTTTGGGCACAATCTTGGCCAGCTTTGATCTAGATGCTTGGAAGGCTTGGCTGAAGTGGCACATCATCAGCGGAGCTGCTCCTTACCTATCTGATGATTTCACCAATGAAAACTTTTCATTTTTTGGCAAGACCCTTTCTGGAACCCCAGAACTTCGCGAGCGCTGGAAACGCGCAGTTTCAATGATTGAAGGATCTCTGGGCGAGGCTGTTGGAAAGGTCTATGTTCAAAAGTACTTTCCGGCAGAGGCCAAGGCCCGCATGGAAAACCTCGTTGCAAATCTCATCGAGGCATACCGTGTCAGCATCAATGAGCTGGAATGGATGAGCCCTGATACCAAGGTGAAGGCTTTGGAAAAACTTGGAAAGTTCCGCCCAAAGATCGGTTACCCAGATAAGTGGCGCGATTACAGCGCTCTGCAAACAACCCCGGATGATCTCTATGGAAATGTCGGTCGCGTTGTTAAGTTCCAGCGAGATCATGAACTTTCAAAGATTGGAAAGTCGGTTGATCGCGATGAGTGGCATATGGCCCCTCAAACAGTTAACGCCTATTACAACCCGGTCATGAATGAGATTGTTTTCCCAGCTGCGATCCTGCAACCACCATTCTTTGGTTTAGATCATGATGATGCGGTTAATTACGGCGGAATCGGCGCGGTCATTGGACATGAAATCGGCCATGGCTTTGATGATCAGGGTTCAAAGTATGACGGCGATGGAGCGCTTAACAATTGGTGGAGCGATTCAGATCGCGCCGCCTTTGAAGAGCGCACCAAGGCCTTGATCTCTCAATACGATGCCTTGATCCCAGAGGAAGCCCCAGATGTGAATGTCAATGGTGCTCTGACGATTGGTGAAAACATCGGTGATCTTGGTGGTCTAGCTATTGCCTATAAGGCGTACCAAATTTCATTGCAAGGAAAGCCATCCCCAGTGATTGATGGCATGAGCGGTGAAAAGCGATTGATGCTTTCTTGGGCACAGGTGTGGCGCAACAAGGTTCGTCCGGAAGAGATGCGCCGTCGCATTGCAACCGATCCGCACTCCCCTGCCGAATTTCGTTGCAACCAGATCCTCAAAAACTTCACTCCGTTCTATGAAGAGTTTGGCGTCACGGAAACTGATGCTCTGTGGCTAGCGGAGCAATCACGAGTTCAGATTTGGTAATGCATTGAGTTTTTCATTTGATATCAAGAAATCTGAAAGCGGATCTCTTGCACGAGTTGGAACTATCAATACGCCACATGGTCCGATTCAGACCCCTGCATTCATTCCGGTGGGAACAAAGGCAACGGTTAAATCAGTGCTGCCTGAATCCATGAAGGATTTGGGATCGCAAGCTTTGCTATCAAACGCGTATCACCTGTATCTGCAACCAGGCTCTGATGTATTGGATGAGGCTGGCGGGCTTGCCAAATTTATGAATTGGCCAGGCCCAACCTTTACCGACTCTGGCGGCTTTCAGGTTTTGTCTTTAGGTGTTGGTTTCAAAAAAGTTTTGGCGATGGATGCCAAGACAACCCGACATGATGATGTGATTGCCGGAAACAAGGATCGCCTGGCCCATGTTGATGATGAGGGCGTGACCTTTAAATCTCACTTGGATGGATCGATGCACCGATTTACCCCTGAAGTATCGATGCAGGTTCAACATCAGATCGGCGCCGACATCATGTTCGCCTTTGATGAGTGCACAACCCTGCACAACACCCGCCCCTATCAAGAACTTGCTATGGATCGCACCTATGCCTGGGCGATCCGTTGCCTGGATGAACATAAGCGACTTACGGAAGAACGTGTGGACAAGCCATACCAAGCACTTTTTGGAGTTATCCAAGGGGCTCAATACGAGGATCTGCGAAAGAAGGCGGCGACTGATCTTGGGTCGCTGGAATCTAATGGCCAATCCTTTGATGGCTTCGGAATCGGCGGAGCTTTAGACAAGGGACAGCTGGGAACAATTGTTTCCTGGGTCAATGAGATCTTGCCTGAAGATAAACCCCGCCACTTGCTGGGTATTGGTGCCCCAGAAGATCTATTTGTTGGCGTTGAAAATGGTTGTGACACCTTTGATTGCGTTTTAGCGAGCAGAATTGCACGCACAAGCGCTGTGTACACGATGGAGGGGCGTTTTAACCTGTCTAACAGCCGTTTTAAGAGGGATTTCACGCCCATTGATAGCGAATGTGACTGTTACACCTGTACGCACTACACACGGGCTTATATGCACCATGTATTCCGTGGAAAAGAAATCATTAGCGCGACCTTGGCAACGATTCATAATGAAAGATTTATTGTTCGGTTGGTAGATCAGATGCGTCAGGCGCTATTGGATGGAAACTTTGCCGATATGAAGGCGGATTTCCTGGGCCGATACACCCATCGAAGTGGGCAGTCACGAGATTAAGGGTTTTTTACAACCTTAGGCAGGTTCCAGTTGTACTTAATGGAAAGTTCGCGGACCAGGACAACCACAAGGCCTGCGATCGCTACAACAGCGGCTTCATTGAGATCCAGGGCATCAAGGGCCAAATAGACAACAGCGCCAGATAGACAAGCTGTTCCTATAGTTTCGCGGTGCAGCAAGACCGGCTCTGTCTGGCACATGATGTCTCGGAACAATCCACCTGAAACCGCACCGATTAATCCAAGCACCGCTGCTGCCACAAGTGGCGCATCATTTGAAAGTGCGAACTGAACACTAGAAACAGTTGCAACTGCCAGCCCCAAGGTATCTAGCGATAAAGCAAAACGTCCAACATCTTGGGTTTTTCCCATCGCGATTGTGATCAAGAAAGCGGCGATAATCGGTGCAAACAGCCACGGATATTGAATCCATGGTGGTTGCTGCCCCATAAATAAATTACGTAAAGTTCCGCCCGAAATTGAAGCGATTGCAGCGATAAAAAGAATGCCACCAAAATCTAGACCCTTACTGGCCGCCACCCTTGCTCCAACCAATGCAAATGCAAAGGTTGAAACAAGGTCAAGGCCAAAGACCAGTAGGTCTAGATCCATGCAGAGCTACTTCTTGTTAGCTAAGCGAGCCTCGCGACGGATCTTCTGCTCCTTTGGATCTGGAACTGGAACAGCTGAAATTAGACGCTTGGTGTAATCATTCTTAGGGTTCTTCAGAATCTGATCACGATCGCCAACTTCGACAAGCAAACCATTTTGCATAACTGCAATTCGGTGCGACAGGATGTCAACAACTGCTAAGTCGTGAGAGATAAACAAACAAGCAAAGTTCAACTTGCCCTGTAGCTCCTGCAAAAGCTCCAGGAAGCGAGCTTGTACAGATACATCTAGTGCTGATGTTGGTTCATCTGCAATAAGAAGATCTGGTGTCAGTGCGAGCGCACGTGCAATACCTACGCGCTGGCGTTGTCCACCTGAAAGCTCATGGGGGTAACGGTTGCGATAGCTACGTGGAAGCTCTACCTGATCAAGAAGCTCTTCTACCTTGCGAGCTAGATCTGCACCCTTTGCTAATCCTGCCAAGAACAATGGCTCACCAATTGATTCACCAATTGGAAGGCGTGGGTTCAGCGATGAAGCAGGATCCTGGAAAACAATTCCGGTATGACGACGGATTGTAAAGAGCTCCTTTTGAGTTGCATGGCTGATGTCCTTGCCAACGATCTCAAGTGAACCTTCCTTGATAGGAAGCAATCCAATAGATGCACGACCAACAGTTGTCTTTCCTGAACCTGACTCTCCTACCAAGCCAACGATCTCACCTGGGTAGATTTCGAGGTTGAAGTTTTTCACCGCGACAAAAGCTGGAATGCGGCCACGCTTTGGATACTCGATGGTGACATTTTCCAACTTCAAAACAGGAGCAGGCTTTGCGCTCTCGTTGTAAGGAAGTTCGCGCTTCTTTGTTGATCCAAGCTTTGGAACAGCACCTAAAAGCTGCTGTGTGTATGGATGCTGTGGCTTATTAAAGATCTGATCAGCCGAGCCATGCTCAACGGTGATTCCATCCTTCATAACAAGGATCTCATCTGCCATATCTGCAACAACACCCATATCGTGTGTGATCAAAAGGATTGCAGAGTTCAGCTTGTCCTTGAGGTTACGCATGAGGTCAAGGATTTCAGCCTGAAC
>JBFYOY010000055.1:0-5327 GCA_041303575.1 Actinomycetes bacterium | reverse complement strand
GCACCAAAGGCAAATGTTCCGGGTAACTTTGATATTGCCGCACTTAGACGTGCGTGGCCGGATGTTATTGAGGATGTAAAGAAGCGCCGCAGACTTACTTGGTCGTTGCTGTCAGCAAGTGCGCAGGTGCTATCTGTTGATGAGAACGCGATCACCATCGGCATTGTTAACGCTGGTGCAAAGGAAAGCTTTGAGCGATCTGAATCTGATGTGATTCTGCGCAACGCATTTATTGATGTGGTGGGCTTGGACAGAAAGATTGCGGTTGTTGTTGATCCATCGATTGATACAAACACACCTGCTGCTCGCGAAACCAGAACATCAGAGGCACCAAATGATCCTGTGCAGTTGACTGGTGCAGCGCTATTGGCAAAAGAGCTTGGCGCAAAAGTTATTGAAGGTAAGTAATAGATGTCAGGAATGTACGAAGGTGCAATTCAAGATCTTATTGATGCACTAGGTCGCCTGCCAGGAATCGGTCCAAAGAGCGCGCAACGTATTGCATTCCATATTTTGCAATCTGATTCTGAAGTTGCATCAGCGCTAGTTGATTCAATTCGCACCGTTAAAGAGCGAGTTAAGTTTTGTGTTCAGTGTGGAAATGTTTCTGAAGAGGATGAGTGCCGTATCTGTCGTGATCCTCGTCGTGACAACACAATCATTTGTGTGGTTGAAGAGAGCAAAGATGTCATTGCAATTGAACGTACCCGCGAATTCCGCGGTAAGTACCATGTGCTGGGCGGAGCGATCTCTCCGATCGATGGCATCGGTCCAGAACAACTTCGTATCCGTGAATTAATGGTTCGTTTGGCAGATGCCGACATCGTCGAAGTCATCCTGGCGACCGATCCAAACCTGGAAGGTGAGGCGACAGCTACCTATCTATCCCGCCTGATTAAGCCGATGGATATCAAGGTTTCTCGTTTAGCTAGCGGTCTGCCAGTTGGTGGAGATTTGGAGTACGCCGATGAGGTCACGCTCGGACGTGCCTTTGAAGGCCGCAGGGATGTTTAATCTCATTATTTGAAACGCACGCCGTCTCATTATTTAAGAAACGCTGGAAATCGAGTAGCCCCAGGTGGATATCTAGTTCATCATTGAGCCATGGGACTCATTGTTCAGAAATATGGCGGATCCTCGGTCGCAGATGCAGAGGGTATGAAGCGTGTAGCCAACCGAATTGTGGCGGCAAAGCGTGACGGTAATCAGGTTGTTGTTGTGGTCTCAGCGATGGGCGATACCACCGACGAACTAATTGATCTGGCAGAACAGATCACTCCGATTCCTCAGGGCCGCGAGTTAGATATGTTGTTAACGGCAGGCGAGCGAATCTCAATGGCGTTGCTGGCAATGGCGATTAATAACTTGGGACATGAAGCTTTGTCATTTACCGGCAGCCAAGCAGGTGTGATCACAACATCTGCTCATGGTCGCGCTCGCATCATTGATGTGACGCCGGGCCGAATCAAGGAAGCGCTAGATAGTGGTGCAATCGCAATCGTTGCTGGCTTCCAAGGAATTTCGCAAGATACAAAGGATGTAACAACTTTGGGTCGTGGTGGTAGCGATACAACTGCGGTTGCATTAGCTGCAGCACTTGATGCAGATGTGTGTGAAATTTACACAGATGTTGATGGAGTCTTTAGCGCAGATCCTCGAGTTGTTCCTGCAGCACGTAAGTTAAAGACAGTTACTTACGAAGAGATGTTAGAGCTTGCGGCAAGCGGAGCAAAGGTTCTGCATTTACGTTGCGTTGAGTATGCACGCCGTTACAACTTACCAATTCACGTACGTTCATCTTTTTCTACTAATGAAGGAACATGGGTGGTCAAAGATCATCCTGAAGGAGGAGCAATGGAGCAAGCAATCATCTCAGGAATCGCGCATGACAAATCTGAGGCAAAGATAACCATCGTTGGAGTACCTGACCGTACTGGTGTTGCTGCACGTATCTTCCAAGCGATTGCAGATGCAGATATCAACATCGACATGATTGTTCAAAATGTTTCTGCAGCGGCAACCGGTCTGACAGATATTTCATTTACCTTGCCAAAGGCAGAAGGCGCATCAGCAACTGCGATCCTGCAAAAGCTGCAAGGAGAAGTTGGCTTTGCATCAATTCAATACGATGATCAGATCGGCAAATTGTCATTAGTTGGTGCTGGTATGCGCTCACACCCTGGTGTTACTGCAACATTCTTTGGTGCAATGTCTGATGCAGGTGTGAACATCGAAATGATTTCAACCTCTGAAATTCGAATCTCAATTATTTGCCGTCAGGCCGATCTAGAACGTGGTGCAAAGGCTGCACACACCGCTTTTGAGCTTGATGCAGATCAAAGCGAAGCGGTTGTTTACGGAGGCACTGGACGATGAGTAAGAAGCCATCACTTGCAGTAGTCGGAGCAACTGGCGCCGTTGGCACAGTAATGCTTGGAATCTTGTCTGAACGCCCAGATGTTTGGGGAGAAATTCGTCTTATCGCTTCGGCACGTAGCGCAGGAAAGAAGTTGGTATGTCGCGGGGAGGAGCTAACCGTCGTAGCTCTTTCACCAGAGGCTTTTGATGGCATCGATGTTGCAATGTTTGATGTTCCAGATGAGGTTTCTGCAGAGTGGGGCCCGATCGCTGCATCACGTGGCGCAGTCGTTGTCGATAACTCTGGCGCATTCCGCATGGATGCAGATATTCCTTTGGTGGTTCCAGAGGTTAACCCAGAGGCAACTAAGAATCGTCCTCGCGGAATTATTTCCAATCCAAACTGCACAACCCTTTCAATGATCGTTGCTCTTGGTGCATTGCACCGCGAATATGGTTTGAAGGAGTTAGTAGTTTCTTCTTACCAAGCAGCATCTGGTGCAGGCCAAGCAGGTATTGATTCATTAAGAGAACAAATCGCTGCAGTTGCAGGAACGGAAGCGGGAACAAACCCTGGCGATCTTCGCAACTTTGTAAAGGATCTCGGACCATTCCCAGCACCACTTGCACTTAACGTTGTACCTTGGGCGGGGTCTCTCAAGCAAGATGGTTACTCATCAGAAGAGTTGAAGGTTCGCAATGAATCTCGCAAGATCCTCGGTCTTCCAAACCTAAAGGTTTCAGCTACTTGTGTTCGAGTACCTGTAATTACTACCCACTCATTGACAGTCCACGCAGTATTTGAAAAGGAGCCTTCACGTAAGGCTGCTCAAGATATTTTGCAGAACGCTGCAGGCGTGAAGTTGGTTGATGATCCAGAGAACTACAAGTTCCCAACACCTGCAGATGTTGTTGGTACAGATCCAACTTGGGTTGGCCGTGTTCGCAAGAGCATTGATGACCCAATGGCTCTAGATATGTTTGTTTGTGGAGATAACCTGCGTAAGGGAGCAGCGCTCAATACCGCTCAGATCGCAGAACTTCTGGCGGTAGAGTTCACAGCATGAGCATTAAAGAGACCCTCCGCACCGACTTAACTGAAGCAATTCGTGGTCGCAATGAAATTACATCAAGCACTATTCGCATGGTTCTTACCGCAATCACCAATGAAGAGGTTGCTGGCAAAGAGGCACGTCAGCTCAGTGATGATGAAGTAATTGTTGTTTTGTCACGTGAAGCAAAGAAGCGTCGTGAAGCGGCAGAGGCTTTTGAGGGTGCTGGCCATGCAGAAAAGGCGGCACTTGAAAAAGCAGAAGGTGAAGTAATTGCTAAGTATTTGCCAGCTCAGCTAAGTGCAGATGAGATCAAGCAGATCATCGCTGATGCGATCGCATCAACTGGTGCTGCAGGTCCTGCAGATATGGGCAAGGTAATGGGCGCGATTAAGCCAAAGATTGCAGGAAAGGCTGATGGAGCACTTGTTTCATCACTAGTGAAGGAGAGTCTCAACAAATGACAAAGTATGAATACGCAACAGTTCCACTTCTTTCACATGCCACAAAGCAGATTCTTGATACATGGGGCTCAGATGGTTGGGAGCTTGTACAAGTTATTCCTGCACCAGGAACTGGCGAGCAGCTAGTTGCTTACATGAAGCGTGCACTTGCATGAACAAGGTAGATGTCCGCGCAAAGCTTGCAGAGCTTGGTCTTGAACTGCCAGTTGCTGCAAAGCCAGTTGCTGCTTATGTTCCAGCGATCCGCACAGGTAATTTAGTTTTCACCGCAGGACAACTTCCATTAGCTAATGGCGAAATGGCTGGAGTCGGAAAAGTTGATGGAGCGATCACTCCTGAGCGTGCAAAGGAGCTTGCACAGATTTGTGCACTCAATTGCTTAGCCGCTGTTGAAACCGTTGCAGATGTAAACAAGATTACAAAGATTGTTCGTGTAGTTGGTTACGTCAATGGCGTACCTGGCTTTATCGGCCATCCAGGTGTAGTCAATGGTGCTTCAGAGCTCTTCATTTCAATCTGGGGCGATGGCGCAAAGCATGCACGTAGCGCTGTTGGAATTGCAGAGCTTCCACTGAACTCACCAGTGGAGATTGAATTAACAGTAGAAATTACTGATTAAAGCTTACTTTCCACGCTTTGAGAGGCGATCAAAATCTGTAATCAGAACTGCACGACCATCTAGTTTTAACCAGTTGCGTCCTGCGAAATCAGCAAGAGCCTTGTTAACGGTTTCGCGGGATGCACCAACTAGTTGAGCTAACTCTTCTTGAGTTAAGTCGTGGTGAACAAATAAACCTTCATCGGTTTGCTTTCCAAAACGCTCACCAAGATCAATCAGCGCCTTGGCAACTCGACCAGGTACATCTGAAAAGACTAGATCGCCAACAGCCTCATTGGTACGGCGAAGACGTTGAGCTAAACGAGCAAGCAGTTGCAAAGCAACCTGAGGATTTTCTGCAAGCCAAGGAATTAACTTTTCCTGACCAAGGCTGAGTAACTTTGCATCAGTAACCGCGGTTGCAGTTGATGTGCGTGGACCTGGATCAAAGAGGCTGAGCTCTCCAAACATTTCACCAGGTCCAAGAATTGAAAGTAGGTTTTCGCGACCATCGCCGCTTGAGGTTCCAAGCTTTAGCTTTCCTTCAACAATGACGTATAGGTGATCGCCTTCATCGCCCTCGGCAAAGAGAACCGAGCCCTTTGCGATCTTTACTGAGTCCATAGATGCACGCAAAGAAGCGGCAGCTGCCTCATCTAGGGCTGTGAAAAGCGGGGCCTTACGTACGACATCATGTTCTGTGCTCACGAGGGGTACTTTACTACCCATGAAGGTCGATAGCGAAACCAAAAAAGGAGCCAAGGCGGTTTATCGCATCCTGACTAAGACCTACCCAAATATTCGCTGCGAATTGGATTTTACAAACCCTCTGGAATTAATTGTTGCAACGGTATT
>JBFYOY010000054.1:0-13195 GCA_041303575.1 Actinomycetes bacterium | reverse complement strand
TCAATTGCAACCGAAACAGTTATTGGCGAGGGTGCAACCGTTGGTCCATTTACATATTTGCGCGCCGGAACACAATTGGGGGATGCATCCAAGGCTGGTGCTTTTGTTGAGATAAAGAATTCCACGGTTGGAACCGGTTCAAAGGTTCCTCACCTCTCATATGTTGGCGATGCCACTATCGGTGAAGGCAGCAATATCGGAGCCGCAACTATCTTTGTAAATTACGATGGTGTTGAAAAACACCACACAACAGTTGGTGATCATGTTCGTATCGGCAGCGACACGATGCTTGTAGCCCCTGTAAACATTGGTGATGGCGCATATACAGCGGCCGGATCGGTAATTTCTGAAGATGTTCCGGCTGGTGCACTTGGTATTGGCCGAGCAATGCAAAAAAATGTAATAGGTTGGGTCATGCGCAAGCGCCCCGGCAGTACATCCGCAAAAGCAGCAGAGAAGAAGGGCTAGATACATGAGCGAGATCCGTTTATCTTCTGAAAAGAGATTGCGCCTATTTGCAGGCCGCGGATTTCCTGAACTAGCTGAAGAGGTCGCAACCGAACTTGGCATCCCTCTTACACCAACATCTGCATACGACTTTGCTAATGGCGAAATCTTTGTTCGCTTTGAAGAATCAGTTCGTGGTTGCGATGCCTTTGTAATTCAAAGCCACACCAACCCTGTTAATAAGCAGATCATGGAACAACTCATCATGGTCGATGCCCTGAAGCGTGCATCTGCAAAGCGCATCACAGTGGTTACACCTTTTTATGGTTACGCTCGTCAAGATAAGAAGAGCCGTGGCCGCGAGCCAATCACCGCTCGTCTGATGGCAGATCTTTTCAAGACCGCTGGCGCAGATCGATTAATGGCTGTTGATCTTCACACCTCACAAATTCAAGGTTTCTTTGATGGTCCTGTAGATCATCTCTTCGCCCTTCCAATGCTTGCAAATTATGTTGGCAGCAAGGTAGATCGCACCCGCTTAACAATTGTTTCGCCTGACTCAGGTCGCGTACGTGTTGCTGAGCGTTGGTCAGATCTATTGGGAGGTTGCCCAATCGCATTTATTCACAAAACACGTGATCCACGTATTCCAAATGAATCTGTAACCGGTCGCGTTGTTGGTGATGTTGTTGGCCAAACATGTGTTGTTATCGATGACATGATCGACACAGCCGGAACAATCACAAAGGCAGTGGACGCATTATTTGAGGCAGGCGCTGCAGATGTAATCATCGCGGCAACTCACGCAGTATTTAGCGGTCCAGCGATTGATCGTTTGAAGAACTGCCGCGCATCAGAGGTTGTCATTACAAATACCTTGCCAATTACCGAGGATCAAAAGTTTGACAATCTGACTGTGCTTTCAATCGCCCCACTTCTGGGCCGCGCAATCCGCGAGGTATTTGAAGATGGATCGGTTACCAGCCTCTTTGACGGTCACTCCTAAGCGGGGATTTGGAGCTTTCTCCCTAATCTCATAGACTTCAACCATTCTGGCGAGGGTTTCATTCGGAACCGTTATCGACGGCAAGGTATCCAACTCCTGTCAGACTCATGTATTACTGAGATGACAGGAGTTTTTTCATGGCAGAAGTAAAGATCGTCGGAACCACTCGTACTGAATTTGGTAAGGGCGCATCACGTCGTGCACGTCGCGATGGTTTAGTTCCTGCAGTTATCTATGGTCACGGAGAGAAGCCTCTTCACATCACTCTAAACGCTAAGGAAATCGGCGTTGCCCTAAAGCAGTCAAACGTTCTTCTAGACATCACAATTGATGGCAAGAGTGAGCTAACACTTCCAAAGGTAATCGTTCGCGATCCGCTAAAGCAGATTCTTGAGCACATCGACCTAGTTCTAGTCCGCCGCGGTGAGAAGGTAACTGTTTCAGTGCCTGTTCACACAGTGGGCGAGCATGATCGTGATGGAATTCTTGAGCATGTTAACAACACAATCGAAGTTCGCGTAGATGCATCATCTATTCCTAACTTCCTAGAGCTTGATATCCAGGGACTTGCATCAGGTACTTCAAAGTACGCAGCAGATGTAAAGCTTCCAGCGGGTGTTGAACTTGATTCAGATCCAAAGATGATCGTTGTTCACTTGTCAGAGAAGTCAACAGCAGCAACTGAAGAAGCAGCTGCTCCAGCAGCAGATTCAGCAGCAGCAGCTCCAGCGGCTGAATAAGCGTTAGAAAGTAAGGCTTAACCCTTAGGCTTTGTTGTTATGACGTGGTTGGTAGTGGGACTGGGAAATCCAGGAGATCAATACGCTGCCACCCGTCATAACATCGGCCAGATGGTGATCGATGAGTTAGCTCGTCGCCATTCAGTAAAGTTTTCATCACACAAATCCCGCACAGATATCGCAGCTTTCAAACTCGGTGTAGGTATCGATGCGCACTCAGTGATTATTGGAAAATCTAAGAGCTACATGAATGAAACTGGTGGACCAGTTAAAGCTCTTGCAAACTTTTACTCAGTTGAACCCACAAAGCTCATTGCTTTGCATGATGAACTAGATATTCCATTTGCAGCGATTAGAACAAAGCTTGCAGGTGGAGACAACGGCCACAATGGCTTGAAATCTATGACATCTAGCTTTGGAACCCCTGATTACTATCGAATCCGATTAGGAATTGGACGTCCCATGGGGCAGCAAGATCCAGCTGATTTTGTGTTGAAAGCCTTTTCCAAAGTTGAACAAAAGGATTTACCTGAATTTATTGATCGCGGCGCAGATGTTGTGGAATCACTTATTACAAAGGGCTTAGAAGCAACGCAATCTGCCTTCAATAGTTGATCAGCCAGTGTTGCGAAGACCTGCTGCAACACCATTAATTGTCAGCAACAGAGCACGACGTAATACAGGATCTGCAGACTCACCAGCATCACGGACACGTTTTAACAAATTAACCTGAAGTAAATGAATCGGTGAAAGATAAGCATCACGTACCTGCAAGGTACGGGCCAAGATCTCTTGATCTCCCAACAAACTTGTCTTCTGTGTCAGTGTCAGAATTTCAGAGACAGTTAAATCAAATTCTTCTTGGATCTCATCCAAGAAGTGGTGCAACTCTTCCGGTACCAAGGTTTCAACATAACGCTTAGCTAGCGTTAAATCGGTCTTTGCCAATGTCATCTCAACATTGCTAATAAATGTTGTGAAGAAGTGCCACTCCTTAAGCATCTGTGCCAGCAGCGCTGAATGCCCCGCTTCGCGTGCAGCCTTTAAGCCGGATCCAACTCCAAACCAACCAGGCACAATCTGGCGTGATTGTGTCCACCCAAATACCCACGGAATCGCACGCAGAGAATCCAATCCACCTGCAGCATCTGGGCGACGCGAAGGACGAGAACCTAAGAAGAGCTCTCCTAATTGTTCAACCGGAGTCGATGCATAAAAGTATGCAGGCAGATCAGGTTGCTGAATTAATGCTCGGTAACGCTTAAATGAAGAGTCACTTACTAACTGCATGCAATCTCCCCAAGCAGCAAGCTCTTCTTTGCTTTGACGTGGACCACGATTGAGAACCGTTGCCTCTAAGGATGCAGCAAGGGTTAGTTCAACATTCTCACGCGCAAGGGATGCAAGGGCGTACTTGTCACTAATCACCTCGCCCTGCTCAGTCATCTTGATCTGTCCGTCAACAGATCCCCATGGCAGTGCGATCAAAGCTTCATAAGTTGGACCGCCACCTCGGCCGACAGAACCACCACGACCGTGGAACAAGCACAGTTTTACTCCATACTTCATCGCAACATCGCGCAATGATCTTTGCGCTCTGTGGATCTCCCACTGACTGGTTGCGATACCTGCATCTTTATTTGAATCTGAATATCCGAGCATGACCTCTTGTACATCGCCACGAAGTGCAACGATTGAACGATAGGCAGGGTTGCTCAAAAGCTTTTCAAGAATCTCACCAGCTGCGCGAAGCTCGGCGACGGTTTCAAGCAATGGGGCAAAACCAATTCGAGCCTTTTTCTCCTTCAAGGAGACCAGGCCTGCTTGCTGCGCAATAACAACAGCTGCGATTAAATCATCAGCACCCTTAGTCATCGAAACGATGTAAGTCTCAATAGCTTCAGGGCCAAAGCGATCAATCAGTTCATTGATTGCGATAAAGGTATCAACGGTTTTCTTACCTAGTGCTTCAAGCCCCGAGGTCTCAAAACGAGCATCATCGGCCAGGATCTGCGTCAGGATCTCAAACTTCTCATCATGTGATTTTTCAATATAGTCAGCTACGCCAGTGATCTGCTTCAAAACATTGTGGTGTGCATCTGAATGTTCGCGAACATCCATAGTTGCGTGGTTGATTCCAAAGGCTGCAATTGTGCGGATTGTGCGCTCCAGCAAGCCTGTTGCGATTAACTCTCCGCGGTGAGCCAGCAAGGAATCACGCATCAAAACTAGATCTTCTAAAAGCTCCGCGGTGTTTGCATAATCGCGGTTTGCAACATGTGGTGCACCCTTTGCGTGACGATCACGGGTAAATGCCAAACGGTGCACGATCGCAGTTGCCTTTAAACGGTATGGCTCTTCAGCGTTCAGGCGCAGAAAACGCTGTTCAAATTCGGGGATATTCTTTAAATCCTTTTCAACTGATGCAGAAAGCTCGGGTGTTGCACCAACAATCTTTGTCGAGACTGAAAGCATCTGACGCAAAGCGTTCATCGCTGCGATTGTCACGCGGATAGCGTGAGAAACCTGCAGCTCCATCGCATCAGTTGTTACCTCAGCGGTGATGTTTGGGTTTCCATCGCGATCTCCGCCGATCCAGTTTCCAAAAGATAATGGACGAGCAGCAATCGGAACATCTACATCGATTCGCTTCATCTCTTTAGCAAAGTCGTTGAGAACTTCAGGAACTGTTTGTGTGAACAAATCATCTAGGTAATACAAAGCGTTTAAAGCCTCATCTAATGGCTCAGGGCGTCCCAAACGAAGTTCATCGGTCTGCCACAAAAGATCAACAGTTTCTGCAAGTCGGTCCTGTTGCGATGGATTGCGCGGATCATCCAAAAGATCGGCGATGCTTCCTAATTTATTTAAAACAGATCGACGTGCAGCCTCAGTTGGGTGCGCAGTAAAAACTGGACGTACCGACATCGCACTAACCCACTCGGTAATCTCTTCTTTAGTTAACTCATGGCCCGGTGTCTGCGCCTTCATCGCCGCTTCGATGCGATCTACCGCGCGAGCTAACCACGACCCACCAGTTGCACGGGCCTCTGCAAGAACACGAGCACGGTGAACTTGCTCGGCAACATTTGCTAAGTGAAAGTAGGTACTAAAGGCACGTACAAGTTGTACAGAGTCTTCAACTGAAAGGGTGGCAAGGATTTCATCGCCGCTTCCTTCGCGAACCGCTTTACGAACCTCTTCGACCAAAGCCAAAAGCTCTGGCCCCTCTTGACGTACAAGGGTTTGACCTAAAAGATCCCCAAGACGGCGCACATCGCTACGAAGAGCTGCATCATCTGCAGCGATCGGGCTTTGGCTCATTGGGTAATCCTCTCAGTTAACGCCTACTCGCAAAACAAATTAGACTAAGGACATTCAAGCCCCCCTCCTTTGGAGTTGGGGCCTAACTGCATTGGAGAGTAATTATGCGCGGGTTAATTCCAGCCTTGCCACTTAATTCCGATGCATCTCATATCGTGGCACCCCAGCCCCTGTACCCCTTTCTCTTAGCGGCCAGGGCTCAAACAGCACCATTGTTGGTTGTCACCAGTTCTAGCCGCAGTTCAGAGGATCTAGTTAATGAACTGCGAGAGCTCCATGACAATGTCCTTGAATTCCCAGCTTGGGAGACCTTGCCACATGAACGTTTGAGCCCTCGCAGCGACACCGTTGCCAGAAGAATTCAAACTCTGTATTCGCTGGAGCAAGAGCAATCAATTAATCCAATTGTTGTGACACCTGTGCGCGGAGTGATTCATAGAATCATCAGCCAATTAGGCAAATCTCCTTTGATGCAATTGGAAATCGGCAAGGAACAATCCTTTGATGATCTAGTACGCCACTTATCTTCTCTTGCCTATACCCGAACAGATTTAGTAGAACGTCGTGGTGAGTTTGCAGTACGTGGTGGAATCATTGATTTGTTTTTACCGTTAAGTCACCACCCAATCAGAGTCGATTTCTTTGGGGATGAGATAGAGGATTTAAGTTACTTCGAGGTTGCAGATCAAAGAACCTTTAAACCTGTAGTTGGCGCTGTTGATATCTACCCTTGTCGTGAATTATTGCTATCAACTGAGATAAAGCACCGCGCAATTGAAATTGCAGATAAGTATCCAGCAGCAGCTGAAATGCTCAGCAAGATCGCAGAAGGAATCACCTTTGAAGGCATGGAGTCGCTGATTCCATTGCTAATTAATGAAACGCAATCTCTGTTGTCACGAATGCCGGCAAATACTCAGCTGGTTTTTATAGATGAACAACGGATCAAATCTCGAGCAGTTGATTTGCTTGCAACTAATGAAGAGTTTCTAAATGCGTCGTGGTCTAACGCGGCCATGGGCGGTAGCGCCCCGCTTCATGATGGAGCAGGCACATATATGGCTTGGGATGAGCTGCTAGATGAGATTGCGAAGTATGGAATAAGCACTCGAGAACTCAGTCCTTTTGGTACTGATCTAGATCCTAAAACAACATTTTTAGATTTTGCAGCAATTGATCCAATGCGCGGGGATATTGACCGAGCTATCTCAACTTTGCGCGAATCTCTAGAAGAGCAACGCACAGTGGTATTTGCGACCCACGGCCACGGAATGCTTGAAAGGTATGCAGGCATCCTGCGAGGAGCTGATTTACCAGTACAGATTTCAGAAAAGCTCCTTGCAACACCTACTAAGGGAAGCATTCACTTAACAACATCGGTGCTTGCACATGGCTTCGAAAGTGCCACCGATCAAATCTTCTTCATGACTGAACGTGATTTAACCGGCAGCAAGGGAAGTGTTAAGGATGCCGAACGCCTTCCATCAAAACGAAAGCAAGCTATTGATCCACTTGAATTAAAAGCTGGTGATTACGTTGTTCATGAACAACACGGAATCGGTCGCTACGTAGAATTGCTTCAACGCACAGTTGCTGGCGTTACCCGCGAATATTTGATTATTGAGTACGCACCGGCAAAACGTGGCCAACCCGGCGACAGAATCTTTGTTCCAACAGATGCACTTGAACAGGTATCAAAGTATGTTGGTGGAGAAACACCAACGGTTCACCGTATTGGTAGCGGTGAATGGCAAAAAGCTAAGGGCCGTGCCCGTAAAGCGGTTCGCCAAATTGCTGGCGAGCTGATCCGACTTTACGCGGCAAGAACTAGCTCACCAGGCTTTGCTTTTTCACCCGATACTCCTTGGCAACGTGAACTTGAGGACTCGTTTTCCTATATCGAAACCCCTGATCAACTTTCAACAATCAATGATGTTAAGCAAGATATGGAACGCCCATACCCCATGGATCGAATCATTTGCGGCGATGTGGGTTACGGCAAAACCGAAATTGCGATCCGAGCCGCATTTAAAGCGGTTCAAGACGGCAAACAGGTCGCGGTATTAGTGCCAACAACATTGTTGGTGCAGCAGCACTCGAAAACCTTTGCCGAGCGTTATGCAGGTTTTCCGTTAAAGGTCGCCGGATTATCTCGATTTAATTCGGCTAAGGAAAGCAAAGAGATCCTTGAACAGTTAGCTGCCGGAACAGTAGATGTCGTAGTCGGAACCCACCGAATTTTGTCTAATGATGTTCAGTTTAAGGATCTTGGTTTAGTAATTGTTGATGAAGAGCAGCGATTTGGTGTTGAACAAAAAGAGTCTTTAAAGAAACTGCGCACAACTGTTGATGTTCTGGCGATGTCTGCAACGCCTATTCCACGCACACTTGAGATGGCGGTAACTGGAATCCGCGAGATGTCCACCATTACGACACCTCCAGAAGAGCGTCACCCAATCCTTACTTATGTCGGTCCAGCAGAGGAAAGTCAGATCAAGGCCGCGATTCACCGCGAGCTACTGCGTGATGGACAGATTTTTTACCTGCATAACCGAATAGACACAATCGATAACACCGCGATTCGCTTAAAGGAGTTAGTTCCAGAAGCCCGAATCCGTGTTGCACATGGACAGATGTCAGAGGGCGAGCTTGAAGATGTCATTCTTGCTTTCTGGAACCGTGATTTTGATGTCCTCGTCAGCACAACCATTGTTGAAAGTGGTTTAGATATTCAAAACGCAAATACTTTGATCGTCGAACGTGCAGATCGATTTGGTTTGTCACAGCTGCATCAATTACGTGGACGTGTTGGGCGAGGACGCGAACGCGCATATGCATACTTCTTGTACCCCAATGATGAGCCTCTATCGGAACTTGCTCATGAGCGTTTAAAGACAATCGCAACAAATACAGATCTAGGTTCTGGAATGCGTGTCGCGCTGAAGGATCTAGAAATTCGTGGTGCTGGAAATCTTTTGGGTGGAGAACAATCAGGACACATTGCAGATGTTGGCTTTGATTTGTATATGCGCATGGTTGGAGAAGCGGTTCAGGAATATAAATCTGGAATCATTGAAACCGAAGAAAAAGTCTCAGAATGCAAGGTTGAACTACCTATTAACGCTCACCTTTCATCAGAGTATGTTCCAGGTGAACGTTTGCGCCTTGATCTATACCGACGTCTTGCAGATGTGAAATCACCAAGTGATGTTTCCTCAATCGAATCAGAGCTAGTTGATCGATTCGGTGATCTACCTGAGGAAGCTAAGGCTTTACTTGGCGTGGCAGCATTACGTGCACAAGCAAAGGCGGCAAAGTTGACCGAAGTTGTCGTACAAGGAAAGTTCCTGCGTCTTGCACCACTTGTGTTGCCTGAATCTCGACAGTTACGTTTAACACGTCTCTACCCAGGCTCCCTCTATAAGGGCGCAGTAAGTACCGTTTTGGTCGCATTACCGAAGGCGGCCTCTTGGAATCCGTCACTGAATACGCCGGAAATAGTGGATACTTCTCTTCTGGCCTGGGTCGTAGAGGCCCTCACACAGTTAAGCGATGCACCGAAAGCGAGCACAGAATGAAGAAGATCCTGACAATTGCGGCAGTAGCAGCAACACTTCTATTGGCGGGATGCTCGCAGGTAGGTTCAGCGGCAACGGTAGGCGATACAAAGATCACACAGGCGACTGTTCAAGGAAGCATCGATGCGATCCTTTCAGAGCGCACCAAGGTTGATACATCTCAGATGCAGCTAGAAACTGGCGCAACCCTGAATGTTTCACAACTTCGCTTTCACCTGTTGCGCACTTTGATTCGCGAACTCGGAGTTGAACTTCAGATCAAGGTAACAAAGGCTGAAATCGACACACGTCGCGCAAGCATCATCGAACAAGTTGGTGGAGAAGCAGCGTTGCCAACAGCTTTGGTGAGCGCAGGAATTGCACCTGAGGATCTTGATGAATACATCGAAGCGATTTCATACTCAGACAAAATTAGCCAAAAGCTTGTTGCAGCAGGTGTAACTGAAGATCAGCTAGGTGCTGAGATTCAAAAACTTGTAGTTGCAAAGGCAAAGGAGCTTGGCGTAACAGTCAATCCTCGTTACGGCAAATGGGATCCAACAACAGCTGATGTTGTTCCTGCAGATTCTGCTGAATCCGCTGTTAACCCATCTGACAACTAACTCCTAAATAAATGCAGAGTTCACAACTTCAACGTCTAGTTGAAGTCATGGATACCTTGCGTTCTCCAGGTGGATGCCCATGGGATGCAGAACAAACACATGAATCACTTCTGAAGTACTTACTGGAAGAGTCGTATGAGTTTGTTGATGCGGTTCAAGCTGGCAATCGAGTTGATATGCGAGAAGAGCTCGGTGATGTTCTGCTCCAGGTTTACTTTCATGCTCGCATGGCTCAAGAACATCCCACAGATCCATTTTCAATCGAGGATGTTGCTCAAGGGATTGCAGATAAGTTAATTCGCAGACACCCACATGTCTTTGCAGGTGTCGAAGTTCGCGACTCTCAAGAGGTTCTTGAAAATTGGGAAGAGTTAAAGAAAAAAGAAAAGGGTCGAACCTCACCATTAGATGGGGTTGCAATGGCTCAGCCAGCACTTCCATTGGTTGAAAAGCTTCTGTATCGCGCTGAAAAATACAAGGTTGAGGTTAATACTCCTGATTCAGTATCAATAGATGGGATGGCAGATGAAAGCGCTGTCGGGCAAGCCCTTTTAGCTGTTATCGCATGGGCCCATGCCAATGGGATTGATGCAGAGGCGGCCCTTCGCAAGGAGGCTATGCGCATAGCCCAAGAGATCGGCCCCGCATAGCCAACTTCAGCCACGCGGTAGAGTTCGCATATTGAAGTACATGCCATTTCAGCGTAGAGGTCGGCAAGCTTAAGAACCCAAACCTTTAATATTTTTGAGGAGATATGTAATGGCAATTATCGAAGCTTTAGGTGCCCGTGAAATTCTTGACTCCCGTGGAAATCCAACGGTTGAAGTTGAAATTCAATTAGAAGATGGCACTCAAGCTCGGGCTGCTGTTCCAAGTGGTGCATCAACTGGCGCCTTTGAAGCTGCAGAGCTTCGCGATGGTGGCAAGCGCTACCTCGGTAAGGGTGTTGAAAAAGCTATTGCATTTGTTAATGATGAGATCGCTCCAGAGATCATCGGTTTTGATTCACAGGATCAGCGATTGATCGATGCAGCGATGATTGAACTAGATGGCACAAAGAACAAGTCACGTCTGGGTGCAAATGCAATTCTTGGCGCTTCATTGGCTGTCGCTAAGGCATCTGCGGAAAGCTCTGATCTTTCATTGTTCCGCTACCTGGGTGGACCAAATGCACATGTTCTTCCTGTTCCAATGATGAACATTCTTAACGGTGGTGCACATGCTGACACCAATGTTGATATCCAAGAGTTCATGATCGCGCCAATCGGTGCACCAACATTCCGCGAATCAGTTCGCTGGGGTGCTGAGATCTACCACGCATTGAAATCAGTTTTAAAGAAGCGTGGACTTGCAACATCTGTTGGCGATGAGGGTGGCTTTGCTCCTAACCTGGATAGCAACCGTGCAGCACTTGATTTAATCCTTGAAGCGATTGAAGCTGCAGGATTCAAGCCAGGATCTGAAATCGCACTTGCGATGGATGTTGCTGCTACAGAGTTCCACGAAAACGGGAAGTACAACTTTGAAGGCGCAGTAAAGACATCTGATGAAATGATCGCGTATTACACCTCTTTGGTAGATGCCTACCCAATCGTTTCAATTGAAGATCCTCTGAATGAAGAGGACTGGGCTGGCTGGACCGAGATGACTAAGGTCCTTGGTTCACGCATTCAGATCGTCGGCGATGATCTATTTGTAACTAACCCAGAGCGTCTTGCTAAGGGAATCGCTGGAAACACAGCAAACGCACTTCTTGTAAAGGTAAATCAGATTGGAACTCTTACAGAGACGATTGATGCAGTAGAGATGGCACACCGGGCTAACTATCGCAGCATGATGAGCCACCGTTCAGGTGAAACCGAGGACACAACAATTGCTGATTTGGCTGTTGCGCTTAACTGTGGACAGATCAAGACAGGTGCACCTGCACGTACTGAGCGTGTTGCTAAGTACAACCAACTTCTGCGCATCGAAGAAGAGCTAGCAGAGGGTGGTCGTTACGCGGGTCGTGACGCCTTCCCACGTTTCAAGGCGTAAGAATTAGCTATGGCACGTCGACAACTTCGCTTTGGTCGTCGCCGTACCTCTAATCGCGTTTTAGCTTTATCTGCAATCTTCTTTGTCCTTGCACTAACAATCGCACCACCTGTGAAGCATTACTTCACACAACGTGCACAAATCAGTGCACTGAAGGCGCAACTTTCTGCAGATAACACCGCTTTGCAACAGGCTCGTGAAGAGTTATTGCTCTGGCAAGATCCAGAGTATGTGAAGTCTCAGGCACGTGAGCGTCTGCACTTTGTTTTGCCCGGAGAGCGTCAATACATCGTTACTGAAGGCGAAACAGATTCAACACAAGAGGGAACCACAAAGATCGCAAGCTCTTTGGCGGATGGTCAGCCGTGGTACTCACGTTTAATCGCATCAATTAGCGAAACTGGTAATTAATGCGCGAGGTAACTCAAAGCGATCTTGATTGCATTCAAACTCAATTAGGTCGAACTCCACGTGATGTTCATGCAATCTCATATCGCTGTCCTTGCGGAAAACCAGCTGTTGTGGAAACACCTCCACGCCTTGAAGATGGAACACCATTTCCAACCTTTTATTACGCAACCTGCCCACGTCTAACCGCTGTTATATCTACCCTTGAGACAACTGGGTTAATGGGCGAGATGAATGAGAGATTAGAAACCGATCCTGAATTAGCTGGCGCCTATCACGCAGCTCATGATGATTACATCGCAGCGCGATCTGCTTTAGGAGTAGATGTTCCCGAGGTCGACAATGTATCTGCAGGCGGAATGCCTACCCGCGTTAAGTGCTTGCATTCCCTTGTTGCACACTCACTTTCAGCAGGCCCTGGTGTTAATCCCTTGGGTGATGAAGCGCTGGCAAAGCTTCCTGATTGGTGGAAGAACAACCCATGCGAGTAGCAGCGATTGATTGCGGAACAAATTCAATTCGATTATTGATCGCAGATATTGATGGCAACAACTTTCGCGAGGTTATTCGTGAGATGGAGATTGTTCGTTTAGGACAAGGTGTTGATGAGACAGGCCAATTTCATCCAGATGCGATCGCTAGAACACTAGCTGCGGTAGACAAATTCGCAGCAGAGATTGCAAAACGCGGGGTAGAAAAGATTCGTTTTTGTGCAACAAGTGCCACCCGTGATGCCACCAACCGCAACTTGTTTGTAGATGGAGTTCGCGAGCGTTTAGGTATCGAACCTGAGGTCATCTCGGGAGATGAAGAAGCCGCACTTTCCTTTGCTGGTGCAATTAAGGATTTGGATCCATCAAATGGTCCATTCTTGGTTGTAGATATCGGTGGCGGTTCAACTGAGTTTGTATTTGGAACATCATCAGTTGAAGCAGCACGAAGTGTGAATATCGGCTGTGTTCGCATGAGTGAAAGACACTTTGCCTCAGATCCAGCAACAGCAGAACAAATCGAATTAGCGCGCACCGATATTCAAGCAGCGATCGCACAAGC
>JBFYOY010000053.1:0-3701 GCA_041303575.1 Actinomycetes bacterium | reverse complement strand
TGCAACTACAACAAGTATTGGGAGCTCCTTAAGGAGCGATCCCTTGTTACGCATTGAAGAGATTATTCAGCTTTTGGAGTTTCAGCTGCTTCTTCAGCAGCTGGTGCATCCACAACAGCCTCTGCTGCAGGCGCTTCTACAACTGCTTCAACAGCTGGTGCTTCTACAACTGCTTCAACAGCAACCTCTGCTACTGGCTCAGGAATAACAACTGGTTCTGGAGTTGAAAGAATTCCATCGCCGTAACCTTCGATGCCATCGCGCTTTTCGCGAATCTTTGCAGCCTTACCGCGTAGATCGCGTAGGTAGTAAAGCTTGGCGCGACGTACTTCGCCCTTCTTTACTAGCTCAATCTTTTCAATTACTGGTGTGTGAACTGGGAATGTACGCTCAACACCAACGCCGTATGAAACCTTACGGATTGTGAATGTCTCGCGAACTCCTGCACCCTGGCGTCCGATAACTACACCTTGGAAAACCTGAAGACGGCTCTTGTTACCTTCGATAACACGAACATGGATCTTGAGCTCATCACCAGCGCGGAACTTAGGGATGTCATTACGCAGCGATGCTGCATCTACGGCGTCAAGAATGTTCATATTCGGTTCCTTTTGTCATTTCTATTAAGCACACGCTTTGGCGGTGCAGACCCCGTATCTTGCCATAGAAGGGGCCTTGAGCGTAAATCGGCCCTTGCGCTACTCGAGGCCAGAGCCTTTACTCAGGAATCTGAGCGTTGAGCGCCTCAAAAAGGTGGGGGCCAGCGGCAACCGTCAGATTGAGTCCATGCCAGGAACGGGTGGTCACAATCGCTCCCGCCTCGCGGGCGACAAGCTCAGCTGCCGCTAAATCCCATTCATGCAGACCTGTTTCAAAGTAGCCATCGACTAGACCTGTGGCCACATGACAGATATCGGCAGCTGCCGAACCAATTCGGCGCAGATCTCTAATCTGAGGAAGTAATGCATTGACGATCTTTAACTGTTCGACGCGATCTCTAACATCGTAGGCAAAACCTGATGACAGAAGTGCGCGATTTAGTTCAACTGGATTGTTGCAGGCGATCTTTACATCATTTAAGAACGCTCCCCCGCCTTTGGTTGCATGCCAAGTCGAGTTAACAGTTGGTGAGTGAACTACGCCAACTAAAGTTCCGTTTTCATCCTTTGCGGCAATGCTTACCGACCATCCAGGTAATCCATAAAAATAGTTAACAGTTCCATCTACAGGATCTAACACCCATGTCACACCACTTTTGCTAGGACGTGAAGCCCCTTCTTCACCGATGATTCCATCATCCGGTCGCACCGCCAAAATACTTTCGACAATTAGCTTTTCACTTGCAAGATCCATCTGAGTTGCGATGTCGATCGCAGTTGATTTAACGGTCAAATCCCATGAAGCTGGACGATCTACCAATAAATCCCCCGCTTGACGTGCAATCTTTAGCGCAAGTTGAAGTAACTCATTGGTATCTGTCATAAGCGCAGTCTAATCCCCAGATAGACTCTTGCCTATGTTCTCGGCGTACTTAACTTTGTTTCGAACACCTGGGGCGCTTAGATTTTCAATTCCGGGCCTCATTGCCCGCATGCCTATTTCAATGGATTCATTGGCACTTATCTTTATTGTCGTTGCCGTTAGCGATTCTTATGCAATCGCCGGTGCCTTAAGTGCAACAGCATCAGTAGTTATAGCTTTCGCTACCCCGCATTGGTCAAGGGTTGCAGACCGTATCGGTCAAAGCGCGATGTTGATTCGCGTAATTCCGGTAAAGGTTTTTGCCTTCTGTGTATTTACAGCTTTAGTTCTCAATGAAACACCGGTGTGGACATGGTTTGTAGCGATTGTCATTACTGAGGCTTTCTCGGTCAATACAGGTGGATTGGTACGTCGGCGTTGGTTGCATGTTTTAAGTCCAGATAAGACAACCACAGCCGAAGATGAGAAAGATCGACACATAGTTAATACCGCTTACTCTTTTGAAGCGCTAATGGATGAGGTCGTTTTTATCTGCGGACCAATCATTGTGACCGCCTGTGCAACATCGATCGCACCAGCTGCCGGAATCATCTCTGGAATCATCTTTCTTGCAGTAGGTGTTCCTCTATTTGTTGCACAGAAAGATACCGAACCTCCTGCGACCCCCAAGCGAGAGATTGATCCACACCCTGCCGTCATTAGAAATAAGCGGGTACAGGCGGTTGTGCTTCCAACAACTTTGCTGGGTGGTTTTTTTGGCTCAATTGCAATTGTGACTGTGGCATTTGCCGAGGCACGAGATCAAGCGGCACTGTCTGGAATCCTGCTAGCGATTTGGGCTGCAGGTAGCGCAGTTGCTGCCATCATCAATGGCGTTGTTAAGTGGAAAATAAGTAGCGCATCTCGTTTTCTAATCTTTCTCTTTGCCTTGACCATTCTTTCGATCCCAATGCTCTTTGTACATTCAATTCAGTGGTTAGCTGTTGCGCTATTTTTTAATGGTTTTGCGATTGCGCCACTTGTTATCAACGCCTACGGAGTAGCAGAAGGTGCGGTTCCGCCAGAACAAATCACTGAGACTTTGACCTGGGTAGTTGCCGGAATGCCTATGGGCGGTGCAATCTCTAGCGCCTTATCTGGGCAGATCATCGATCGCTTTGGTGCAGATATCGCTTATTGGGTTCCCCTGGGTTTCATGATCGCGGCATGTGTAGCCACGCTTCCGTATTTCCAGACTTATAAGGCCCTCATCGGCTACCCTCGTGCTCGTGACTGAGCTACGACTAAATGGAAAGACCGAAGATGGTCTCTACCTTTCTTTGCATGACAATGATGGACAGGAATTTACTGTTCGCGTTTCCGACACATTGCGTGCAACAGTAAATCAGCAACGCTTGATGGCTGTTCCAGCAACAGATGAGCCAACAATTTCTATCAAAGAGATTCAGCGATTGCTTCGCGCCGGACAAACCGCCGAACAAATCGCACGTGAAAATGACACATCGATTGAAAAGGTTGAACGTTTTGCTGGACCGATTCTCTCGGAACGTATCTACATAATTGATCAAGCTCAACAAATTGCAATCCGCAAAGAAGGCGGACGTGATGCCGTGACATTGCTTGGCGTTGTTATCTCACGTTTAGCGCCACGCAACATTGATTCTTCAGAGTTGTCATGGGATACCTGGCGTTTAGAAGATGGAACTTGGACCATCGAACTTCATTACCCAAATAGCTCGGGCATCGGAATTGCACAATGGAACTTTGATCCAACTCTTCGCACCGTGACATCTATGGATGAGAATGCGCGCTGGATGATGGGTGATGAGCCAGCTCCTCGCCAACTTCCAACCGCTGCGCTAATCCCTACCGAGTCTTCTCACCCCTCTGAGCGTCGCATCATCGATGTGTACAGCGAGTTTCGCAAGGAAGATATTCAGGATGAGATTGAAGAAGAGATTGAACCGATCCGTGAGGTTCCACGCTTAGCTGTTATTCGTGAAGAGCCAGATGATGAGGCATCACGTGATGGAATCACTGCACGCGCAAAGGTTCCGAGCTGGGATGAAATTATGTTTGGCATTAAGCCAGAGGATCCTAAGAACTAACCCTTAGCTCAAGGTTGTTGTAAGTAACCCCACCTGAGATTCAATCAAACTATCTCCACCGTGATGCCCCACCATTGCGCCTTCTTTATCTGCGCGATCAGCATCAAGTAA
>JBFYOY010000052.1:0-2593 GCA_041303575.1 Actinomycetes bacterium | reverse complement strand
TGAGGGTACTTAGAGAGGGCTTTAACAGACTCCATATCTTTGAAAAAGTAAATGGAGTTCTTCAATCGACCATCCGGTGAAACCCAGCGATGGACTGAAATAAAACCTGGAAGTTCAGATGCGAATACATCTATTTGTCCGTCAAGAAGGTGGAACTCATCGTCGTATTCACCAGGTTCAAAGACGAACTGGCAGGCAATTGTGTTGCTCATAAAAACTTCCCTTCTTATATCTTGAAGGATACAAGAAAGGAAGTTTGCCCAAGCTTATAGGGCGACTCTTCTTTAAATTTATTCTGGATTGATCGCGCAAGAGTCGGTAGCGCCTGGCAAATAGCGTCGCTTTGCGTAAAGGGTTGGACCGACTTTCTTTAGGAAGTGACGAATTCCTGGAAGAAGCATGAAGTGGCCCATGTAGTTATATGGCCTTCTGGACATCTTGAGAAGTGTTGCCATTCCTAATGGACCAACTAAAAAGCTAGCATCGGTTGAAATCAGTATGGGGCCCTCAGAAAGGTCTTTTGTCGTGATTCCGTAATTGCCGTAGCTAAATTTTTGATAAGGACGGAAATCAACGGGAGGGTCTATCCGTTTTTTCATCATTTCTGTGGAGTTTTGACAGACTCCGCAGTCAGCATCAAAGAGAAAAATTGGGCGAGTGAGTTGGAATTTAGTCATATTGAATGCATCTCTCTAGGAGTTTATGTTCTTGAATAAGGTATAAATCGCGACAAGAACTATCACTACAGAAAAGATTTTCTGCATGACCTTTGCGTTTAACTTTGCAGCAACAGGTGTAAGGAGCAATGAAGCTGCTATCGCTGAAATGGTAAATACTGCAACCTCGACTACTGGAATCTGATCCCAAAATTCAAATCTCAGAAAAAATGCTATGAGGGAATTAGCGGTGATCGCAACCAATGAAGTTCCAGCAGCAACCTTCGTGGGCACCTTCAAGAAAAGTATGAGAGCTGGAACGATTAGAAATCCACCACCGATTCCAAGTAATCCGGTCAATATGCCCACAAACGTCGCGGCAATTATAATTAAGTGCCACTTTGGTTTCTCGGCTGATGGCTGCGGGTTCTCTCTGCAGCACATTGCATACCCTGCACCAAACATCAGAAGTGCGAAAATGATCATGATTACATTTTCGGGAATGATTTTTAGCAACAAAGTGCCAATAAAATTGCCCAGTATTCCAATAGCTGAAAAAGTTAAGCCAATTTTGACATCAACTGTTCCTGTATTGCGACGTCGCAATGCGCCAGCTAATGCGGCAGATCCCACAATGATAGTTGAGCTAGTAGTTGCCGCTGTTGCCGAAAGCCCAAGGATGGCCACTAAACCTGGAACAGCAAGGATTGCACCTCCAGCACCAATTAACCCCAAGGTTGCGCCGACTACTGCACCAAGAATTAGTCCAAGAAAAATTGTCATAAGTTAAGAAATTTGTGGATTGCCAGATTTAGCCGTCATTGGCAATCCTTCTAATTGCCAAGCCAACATTCCGCCCTCCATATTTATTACTTCCAACCCACTCGGCTCAACCGCTGTGCAAGCTTTACCTGATCTATTTCCTGAGCGACAAATAAAAATAATCGGCTTATCTGTTGGCAGAAGAGATTCATCAAAGGTGCTTAATGAGTTAAGTGTGAAGAGGTCAAAGTGACCAGAGTCCCACTCATCTTTCTCTCGAACATCAACGCCATAGGCCTGCCCAGCCTTCACCATTTCCAATGCCTGTGCGGGTGTCACCGTCTTCATTATTTATCCTTGTGCACTCTCTTTGAGATCTGATGGAGCAACAGGACTATGGTCAGCAACACCTGTTGAAATAGCAAGCCCTTTAACCTGTAACGCCTTCTCATATGGTTCATTGATTAGAACAACATTCAAGCCTGCATTTTGCATCATGCTGGCAGCAATGGATGCACGGTAGGCGCCTGCACAATGAACCCAATAAATCTTGTCATTTGCAAGTTCATTCATGCGACTAGAAAGTTCATGAAGGGGAATGTGCTGAGATCCAACAATATGAGATCCCTCGCGTTCGCTATTGCGACGAACATCAAGGACCACAATTTCAGAGTCATTTAATACTTGCGGAACATCCTGGAACTGAACGACTTTGGCATCTTGCGACTCACTAAAACTACTCATTTCGCCAACAAAGCTGGCCGATGGTCGGTCTATACCAATTCTCACTAGCTCACGTTGAGCAAGTGAAATGTCACTGGCTTTATCCGACACCAACACAAGCTCTTTTTCGTAAGGAAACAGCCAGCCAAAATAGGTAGCAAAAGAGCCGGAAACTCCAAAGTTGAGTGTTCCTGAAAGATGAGCCTTGGCCCAAGAATCCTTATCGCGAAGATCCACAACCCAGTTGTCTCCCGCAATTCGCTTAAGTAGTTCTTCAGTACTTAAGCGAGGCAACTCAGAGAGATCAATAGCGCCCGCGCCTGCATGATTTGCAGGACCCATGTGCTTGTAATAAGCAGGATAGGTGTCTAAGCCAGCAAGAGTTTCGCTAACGAAGCGCTCTACGGTCAATAGAAGTGCTGGATTAGATTTTCTTTCATCTTTAATTGTTG
>JBFYOY010000051.1:0-13590 GCA_041303575.1 Actinomycetes bacterium | reverse complement strand
TTTACTTTTTCGCGACGGCAACGCTTGCAGTCTGCTCCGGTATAACGAGCCATTTATTCTCTTCCTTCCTTAAACTCGACGTGGTTTCGGTGGGCGGCAGCCATTGTGTGGAGCTGGAGTTACATCTGAGATGGCTCCAACTTCTAGGCCTGCTGCTTGCAATGAACGGATTGCTGTTTCGCGACCAGATCCTGGTCCCTTAACAAATACATCAACCTTCTTTAAGCCGTGCTCCTGTGCGCGACGAGCTGCTGCTTCTGCTGCAAGCTGTGCTGCGAATGGAGTCGACTTACGTGAGCCCTTGTAACCAACCTGGCCTGATGAAGACCAAGAGATTACGGCGCCGGTTGGGTCTGTAATAGAAATGATTGTGTTGTTGAAAGTGCTCTTGATGAACGCCTTACCAACTGCAATGTTCTTCTTCTCTTTCTTACGAAGCTTAACTTTGCCCTTAGCTGCTGTAGCAGTCTTTGATTTAGGAGCGGCCATTACTTAGTCACCTTCTTCTTACCTGCAATTGCCTTACGAGGTCCCTTACGTGTACGCGCATTTGTATGTGTGCGCTGACCACGAACAGGTAGTCCCTTACGGTGACGAATACCTTGGTAGCTCTGGATTTCAACCTTGCGACGAATGTCGCCAGAAATTTCACGACGAAGGTCACCTTCGATTTTGAAGTTTGCTTCGATGTATTCGCGAAGCTTTGCTAGATCTGCTTCTTGCAAATCCTTAACGCGAATATCTGGACTAATGCCAGTTGCTGCTAATGTCTTTTGAGAACGGGTAAGACCCATTCCAAAGATGTAAGTGAGTGCGATTTCCAAACGCTTTTCGCGTGGAAGATCGACACCGACGAGACGTGCCATGTATCTACCTATCTTTATCTGGAGGTCCTCCGCATTACTGTTCTCTGGCCTACCAGTCCAAAGGTCTTCCGCTAGATTCTTTCGAATTGTTACTGAAGTCGTAATACGAGTTATTTATTAAGTTGTACTGCTTTTAAACTTATCTTTTCAAAAAGCCGTTAGGCGATTTGATTTGAAGATCTTGCTAGCCTTGACGTTGCTTGTGACGCAGGTTTTCGCAAATGACCATGACGCGACCCTTGCGGCGAATGACTTTGCACTTATCGCAAATCTTCTTAACGCTTGGATTAACCTTCATGTCTATTGCTCCCCTTGTTACTTATAACGATAAATAATTCGACCCTTTGTTAGGTCGTACGGACTCATTTCAACGATCACACGATCGGCAGGAAGAATACGAATGTAGTTCTTTCGCATCTTGCCGCTAATGTGAGCGAGGACTTTATGTCCGTTAGTTAGCTCCACGCGAAACATTGCGTTAGGTAAAGCTTCAGCAACGGTGCCTTCCATCTCGATGGCGCCATCTTTTTTAGCCAAGCTGTACCTACATTTCTGTTTAAGCGTGAAACAAGCGAACTCGTAGTTTAGGGCTCAGGCTCAAATAAGGGAAATCCGCCTAATGAACTACAACCTTGTAATTCAGGCCACAGATCAGTTACGTTTTACGCTGAAAATCGAGCTTCCGAGGAGTACCGCTAAGCCGATAAAGACCGCCCCTGCCCCAGATGCCGCAGCGAGGGCACCTGCTGTTGCGGGTACTAAGAACTGGCCAAATCTATTGCCCATCAAACGGGCAGAGACAGCAAGTGCACGCTCGCCGCTATCGGTCTTTTGAGACACCAAAGACATTGTTAGTGGCTGGCCAACACCTAGTGAAAAGCCTGCGATAAACACAACTACACCTAATGAAATTGGGGTGTGAGTAAATGCCATCGCACCACAACACAGGGTTGAAATGATGGTGCTCCACCACAGCAACTGGAAAGTGGAAAAACGTTGACTCAGACGTCCAAGGAAGAATCTAGACATCATTGTTGTTCCAGCGCGAATGGCAAGAATTGCACCAATTGCATATGGAGAAAAGTTGTTTTCGCTTCCAAACAATGGCAAGAAGACAACTAAAACATCTGCAGCCGATGAGATAGCAAGCGAGATATAAATGGCGGCCATGATTCCTGGGCGCTTAACCAAGTTAACCGCTGCCTTGAAAGTTCCTTCGGAGTTTACTTTTCCTTGAACTGTTGGTCTTTCATTGCGCCACTTGATTACAGGCACCAATGCCAAAATCGTGAAGACTACTCCCAGTAGAAAAGCGTTAGAGGTCGACTTAGGCAAAGTTCCATTTGAACCGGCAACTATTGTTGCAATGATGGGACCTAACATGTGTCCGACAGATGCGCTGAATGTATAGAAACCAAAGTATCTGTCATAGCTTTCTCGTGGTGCACGCAGTGCAACCATTGACTGTCCGCCCACCATGCACGCTAGATGTGCAAGGCCAACAGCTGCGGTTGCAATACCAAGTGTTACTAGATCATTTGCAAAGATTAGCCCCGCTGATGTAACCATCATCGCTAAAGTTCCATAAATAATGAACTTTGCTTCGCCTAACTTTCCAACCCATGAACCAAACTGCAATGCAAGCAGGACCGGAAACAGTGCATACAAAGCAGCTATTAGACCAACCTGAGCAGCATTAGCATCGAGCTCAATTGCTCGATAAGTAATCATCGGACGCAGAACGTAGATAGTTGCCTGGGTTAGTGTGGATGAAACAAGTAAAGGCTTGGCCCAGGGCAAAAGCTTGTCTGGACTCATTTACTTCTTAACTGCAAATTTTTTCTTAAAGTTCCAAACTAGTGGCCCAATTATCACTAGGACCAAAATGCCATAAATGACCTTAGGGAACCCGCCAGCAATCAAGATTTCCCAGTCACCTTGGCTAATTTGAAGTGAACGCTTAAATTGCAGTTCAGCTAAAGGCCCAAGGATTACACCAATAATGAAAGGTGTAACAGGTACTCCAAACCTGCGGAATAGGTAGCCAATAACTCCAATTGCAAGTGCTACCTGTAAATCAAAGGTTGAGTTATTCAATGCATAGGCACCTAATAAAGCGAAGGTGGCAATTCCTGCATATAAATAATGTGTTGGGATCTTAAGTAAAAGTACCCAGAATCGGATCAACGGAAGGTTGAGAACCAAAAGCAAAGCATTACCAATAAACAGTGATGCGATTAATCCCCATACAACTTCAGGATTTGTTTGAAAAAGCATCGGTCCTGGCTGGATATTAAAGGATTGGAAAGCAACTAAAACAACTGCAGCGGTTGCTGAGGTTGGCAGACCTAATGCAAGCATTGGAACCAATACGCCAGCAGCATTTGCATTGTTAGCTGCCTCTGGTCCAGCTACGCCCTCAATCGCGCCCTTACCAAACTCATCCTTATTTTTAGACAAAGATTTTTCAACACCATATGACAAGAATGTAGGGACTTCAGAGCCACCAGCTGGAATAACTCCAAGCGGGAAACCAATTGCTGTTCCACGAAGCCATGGCTTCCATGAGCGGCGGAAATCTTTCCGCGTCATCCAGGCTTTGCCTTTCATCTCAATGACTTCAGTTGGCACTAGCGAATGGCGACTAGCTAGGTATAGAACTTCACCCAAAGCAAAAATTGCAACGATAACGGTGACGGTTTCAATTCCATCAATTGCATTCATGTTGCCTAGAGTTAATCGCAGTGCGCCTGATTGAAGATCAGCGCCAATAAGTCCAATGACTAAGCCCACTGAAAGTGCGACTAATCCACGGACTCTGGATGAACCCAGCAATGTTCCAACAGTTGCAAAAGCCAAAATAATCAGCGCTAGATACCCTGCCGGCTGAATAGTGAGCGCAACATCAGCCATCCATGGGGCGCCGAAAGCCAACAACAATGTGGCAATTGTTCCCGCAACAAATGAGCCAATTGCTGCGGTGGCTAGCGCAGCACCGGCACGGCCCGCTTTAGCCATTTTGTTGCCCTCGAGTGCGGTAATTACCGAACCGCTTTCACCGGGAGTATTTAGCAAAATAGATGTGGTTGAGCCACCGTACATAGCACCGTAATAAATACCTGCAAACATAATCAGTGCAGAGGTTGGGTTCACAGTTAAAGTAACTGGAAGCAATAAACCGATTGCTAATGCTGGACCGATTCCTGGAAGTACTCCAACGAGTGTTCCCAAGAAAGTTCCCAGTAAACCAAACATTAAGTTGGTTGGAGTGAAGGCGGTCTGAAAGCCATCCATCAACAGCGCAAAACTATTACCCATTATCTAGGACCCCCTTGAAGAAACCAGAAGGCAGGTTGATATTGAGGCCTTTTGTGAATGAGAAATAAACGATTAATGCAAAAGTTAAACTAATTCCTAAATCTTTAAGGTACTTTCTTGAGCCAAATCCATAAGCGACTCCAAAGAAACACACCGTTGCCGCAATTACATATCCAGCAATCTCGAGCAAAATCACATGAAGTGCAATCGCCGAGGCAATAATTGCCATCGTCTTAAAGTTTGCACCAACAAATTGATCGCCTGGTTCAGTGCCCTCAGGTGTTCCAAGTCGGCCACGTAAGACATCTACAAATAAAGTTAAGCCAACTAATGAAGTGAAGGCAGCAACCAAGTATGGAAAGGTTTGCGGGCTAACAATTGATGAACCCTGTGGAATATCCATACGAGATGTATCCCAAGCAACGAAAATGCCAAGCAGGAAGAGAGAGCTGGCAAATACCAGCTCCCCCTTCGCTTGTTTAGAGATCTTTAGAATCAATTAGATTCCAAGGCCCTTCATGACTGTATTGATTTCTGGGATGTGCTTCTCAAGGAACTTCTTGAAAGCAGTTCCTGCTGCGAACTCGTTATCCCACTTGTTCTTTGCAAGCTCAGCTTTCCATGCTGGTGAAACATGCATGATGTCAATTACCTTAATCATGTTGAGGTAATCAGCCTTAGAAAGATCGGCTGGGGCCATGATTCCGCGCCAGTTTCCGTACACAAGGTCATATCCCTGTGAAACGAATGTCTTAGCTTTGATACCAGGAATTGCCTTTGCTGATGAAACTCCAAGGTAACGCATCTTTCCTGATGCTACGAATGCTTGGAAATCAAGTGCGCCAGAGATGCCAACCTGAGTTGCACCGCTCAAAAGTGAAGTAATAACTTCTGGTCCACCTGAGTAAACAACGTAGTTGAGCTTAGTTGGATCTACGCCAGCCTTCTGTGCAAGAAGACCAATAGTCTGGTGATCTACTCCACCCTTGTTACCACCTGCGATGGCGACTGAGTTTGGCTTTGCAACAAGATCATCCATCAATTGCTTCAATGTGCGGTACTTAGAGTTTGCTGGAACAACGATTCCTTCATACTCGCGCAAGATCTTTGCAATCGGAGTTGAATCCAAAAGGTTGAGTGTTGACTTAGCTGAATACAATCCACCAGTCATTGCAATACCAGTAACAATTGCAGCCTCTGGCTTGCCCTTGATCTCTTGGAATGCAGCAAGTCCTACAGCACCACCAGCACCTGGCTTAAAGACAGATGTAGTAGATGATAGAAGGCCTTCTGCCTTTAGAGAGTTAGTAATCGCATCACCAGTAAGTGAGTATCCACCTGGGTTTGCTGGGATAGTCCAGTCAATTGCCTTTAGTGGCTTAACATCTTTGTACCACCATTTTGCATCGCCCTTAAATGATCCAGTTGGAACGATCATGCAAGTTAGATCTGAGCCATCTACTCCGCGACCCTTTGCAACCTTGCTAGTTTTTGCAGCGGCTGCGGTGCAGTCATCTCCAATTACCGCCTTGTTGGCTGGCTTAACGGCGGCTTGAGCCGGAATTGTTGTGCTTGCCATGACAGCAACTGCAGTTGCCGCAACAGCCAAGCGAATAAAAGAGTTTGTTCTCATCGATGAGTTCTCCGTAGTTAATGCCCCTCGAGGGTGAGGGATGGAGAGAAAGTACAGGCTCAATTGACCAGAAGTAAGGGGTTTTAGTATCAAAAAGATAACGAAATGCTGGTATTTACAGTAACTCTGAAACTTCAACACCCAGACGGGCTAGCTCTGCTTTTCCGCCATCAAATGAGGTTAAAACAAATGGCTTTCCATCGGGCAGGATCGCATAGGTATGTTCAAAGTGCGAGCCCCGTGATTTATCAGCAGAAACTACTGTCCAATCATCTGCCAAAACCTTAGTGCGGGCTGAGCCACGGGTAATCATCGGTTCGATAGCTAAAACAAATCCCGGAATGATTTCTGGGCCGTTGCCCGCCTTACCGAAGTTAAGTACATGAGGCTCTTGGTGCATCTCCGTTCCGATGCCATGTCCCCCATACTCCTGCAAAATTCCATACTTGCCTTGAGAGTTTGTGTACTGCTCAATTGCATATCCAATATCCGACAGCTTTGCACCATTCTTACCGGCAGCAATTCCACGCCACATCGACTCTTCGCAGACATCCATTAACTTTTGATCTTCTGGATCGATGGTTCCGATGCCGATAGAAAAGGCAGCATCTCCATGCCAGCCATCGACAATTGCGCCGCAATCGACAGAGACAACATCGCCATCATTGATTACACGATCCCCCGGAATGCCGTGAACAATTTCATCATTGACTGAAACGCAGATGGTTGCTGGAAAACCGTGATAACCCTTGAAGTTTGAGGTCGCACCATTACGCTTGATTACAGCTTCAGCGATGGTGTCGAGTGCGCTAGTTGTCATGCCAGGCTTAATCGCTTCACGGATTGCTTTGTGAATCTCTGCAACAACTAAACCAGCACGACGCATGGTCTTTAATTGATCAAGGGTTTTTACCTGAATAGCCATTATCTGAAACTTACTGTGAGAGGCGGCTTAGAGCTGAGATCGCGCTAGCTGTAATGTCTTCAACATTTCCGACTGCGCTTACTGAAATGAGTAACCCCTCGTTGCGGTAGAAAGAGATGATTGGCGCGGTCTGCTCCGCATAAACTTCAAGACGGCGAGTAATTACCTCTGCCTTGTCATCTTCACGTTGGTAAACCTCGCCACCACAACTTGGGCACTTATCCACGCCAACAGATGGTGCTCCGCAATCACGGCAGGTGCGACGTGATGAAAGGCGGGCGATGATCTCTTCATCGGCAAGTGAAAATTCGAGAACTGCATGTAGCGGAGTCTTCTTCTCAGCGAGAATTGCGCGAAGGACTTCGGCTTGAGCAACATTGCGTGGAAAACCATCTAACAAGAAACCATTAGCAACATCATCATGGGTCAAACGATCCTTGACCATCTCATTTGTAACTGAATCTGGAACTAGCTCGCCACGATCCATAAAACCTTTTGCCTGGTTTCCAAGTTCAGTTCCAGCCTTCAAATTAGCGCGAAAGATATCGCCTGTTGAAATATGTGGAATTGAAAAGTGCGCTGCTAGGAATTGAGCTTGTGTTCCCTTGCCTGCACCTGGTGGACCTACCAGGACTAAACGCATTACTTCAGGAATCCCTCGTACGAACGCTGTTGTAGCTGAGATTCAATCTGCTTTGCAGTATCTAGACCAACTCCTACAACGATCAAGATCGCTGTTCCACCAAATGGGAAGTTCTGTGTTGCGCCAAAGAGCACAAGTGCACCGATTGGAATAACTGCAACCAATGCAAGGTACAAAGAACCTGGAGCTGTGATGCGTGAAAGAACATACTGCAAGTACTCAGATGTTGGCTTTCCTGCACGAATACCAGGAACGAAACCACCGTACTTCTTCATGTTATCTGCAACCTCATCTGGGTTAAATGTGATTGCGACATAGAAGTAAGTAAAGAAGATGATCAACGCTGCATATGTAGCAACATAAATAATGTTGTCACCATTTACAAAGTTACGGCTAATCCATACCGCCCAAGCTGATTGGCTATTTGTAAAGTTAACAACCAATGATGGGATGTAGAGCAATGAAGAAGCGAAAATTACTGGGATAACACCAGCCTGGTTTACCTTGATTGGAATGTATGTGCTGGTTCCGCCGTATGCCTGACGTCCAACCATGCGCTTTGCATATTGAACTGGAATACGTCGTTGAGCCTGCTCAACAAAGACAACCGCTGCGATGATAAGAACACCAACCGCCAAGATAAAGATGAATGCGAACAATCCCTTTTGCAATCTGATTGACCAGAGCTGGCTTGGGAAGCTTGCTGCGATAGATGTGAAGATCAAAATTGACATACCGTTACCAACACCACGATCAGTGATGAGCTCACCAAGCCACATAACAACAGATGTACCAGCTGTCATTACAACGATCATCGTAAGGATGCGCTGCCATGAAGTGTCAGGGATGATTGCAAGGTCGCAACCTGCAATCAATCGTCCTGGTGTACGAGCAACTGCGATCAAACCTGTTGACTGCAAGATTGCCAAACCAATTGTTAAGTAACGTGTGTACTGAGTTAACTTTGCATTTCCTGATTGTCCTTCAGCCTTTAGAGCTTCGAAGCGAGGGATAACAACGGTTAACAACTGCACGATGATCGATGCGGTGATGTAAGGCATGATTCCCAAAGCAAAGACAGAGAGCTGAATTAGCGCTCCACCGCTGAATAGGTTGATCAAGCCAAATAGACCACTGCTTTCAGTTGTTGCCAAACACTGCTTCACATTTGTGTATGAAACACCTGGTGTTGGAACTACTGAACCAAAGCGGAACAAAGCCATGATTGAGAGAGTGAAGAAGATCTTCTTTCGTAGATCTGGTGTCTTAAAAGCCATACCGAATGCTGAAAGCATTGATCTTCTCCTCTGTCTCTTCTATCTAAAAAGTTCGCTTATTAGAGAACGTTTGTCTTGCCGCCGGCTGCAGTGATCTTGTCTACAGCAGATGATGAGAAAGCGTGTGCAGTAACACTCACCTTGACATCGATTTCGCCGTTTCCAAGCACCTTTACAGGCAAGCTATCGCGTACAGCACCCTTTGCAATGAGATCTGCAACAGTTACATCGCCACCCTTAGGGAATAGCGCGTTAATTGTTGAAACATTCACTGCCTGGTACTCAACGCGTGCTGGGTTCTTAAATCCGCGAAGCTTTGGCAAGCGCATTACGAGAGGTAGCTGACCACCTTCGAAACCTGCACGAACTGTGTTACGAGCACGTGTTCCCTTACCACCGCGACCTGCGGTCTTACCCTTCGATGCCTCACCGCGACCCTTACGAGTTTTAGCTTTCTTTGCACCTGGAGCTGGACGAAGATGATGAAGTTTTAGTGTCATCTTTATTCGACCTCCTCAACCTTGATCAGGTGGCGAACGGCGTAAACCATGCCACGAATTTCTGGACGATCTTCTTTAACAACAACATCGTTAATGCGCTTTAGGCCCAATGAACGAAGTGTGTCGCGCTGTTCAGGCTTGTTTCCAACCTTTGAGCGAATCTGAGTTACTTTCAAACGTGGCATTAGGCACCTACCGTGATCTGTGAAGCGCGGATAATTGCTGCAGGTGCAACATCTTCCAATGGACGACCACGTCGCGCAGCAATTTGTGCTGGGCTCTCAAGCATCTTCAATGCTGCAACGGTTGCGTGAACCATGTTGATCGCATTGTTAGATCCGAGTGACTTTGTCAAAACATCTGTGATGCCTGCACACTCAAGAACTGCACGCACTGGACCACCGGCGATAACTCCGGTACCTGGGCTAGCTGGACGTAGAAGAACTACACCTGCTGCAGTTTCACCTTGTACTGGGTGAGGAACTGTTCCTTGAACACGTGGAACTGTGAAGAATGACTTCTTCGCTTCTTCCACTGCCTTAGCAATCGCTGCTGGAACTTCCTTAGACTTTCCGTAACCAATACCGACCTGACCGTTGCCGTCGCCGACAACTACAAGTGCGGTGAATGAGAAACGACGTCCACCCTTAACAACCTTAGATACGCGGTTGATAAATACAACGCGCTCCATGAATGGGTTCTTTTCCTTCTCACGATCATCACGACGCTCGCGACGCTCTGGGCGTCCCTTGCCTCGCTCGTTGCCTGCTGATGCTGGCGCAGTAGTTGGATTAGTAGACATTAGAACTCCAATCCGTTCTCTCGTGCACTGTCAGCTACAGCTGCAATACGACCGTGGTACTTGTTTCCTGCGCGGTCAAACACGACAGTTGAAACTCCAGCAGCCTTAGCGCGTGATGCAATTAATGCACCAACAGCCTTTGACTTTGCAGTCTTGTCGCCCTTGTCTGCGCGAAGATCAGATTCCATTGTGGAAGCGTAGGCAAGTGTCTTGCCTTGTGTGTCATCGATAACCTGTACAAACAAGTGACGTGATGAGCGAGAAACGACTAAACGTGGACGAGATGCTGTTCCAGAAACCTTCTTGCGAACGCGGAAAGCACGACGGGCACGGGCGTTTGTTGCCGAACCTTTGCGGACCTTTACACCAATAGCCATTACTTCTTACCTGTCTTTCCTTGCTTGCGGCGAACAACTTCACCTGAAATACGCAAGCCCTTGCCCTTGTAAGGATCGGCCTTGCGAAGCTTCTTAACCTTTGCAGCTACTTCGCCAACCAACTGCTTATCAATTCCAGAGATCTGGAACTTTGTTGGTGACTCAACCTTGTAGGTGATTCCTTCAGGAGCAGCGAATTGGATGTTGTGGCTGTAACCGAGCTGGAACTCTAGGTCCTTGCCCTTCTCAGCAACACGGTAACCAACACCGACGATTTCAATTGTGATTGTGTAACCGTTAGTTACGCCCTCGACCATGTTCGCAACAAGTGTGCGAGATAGACCGTGAAGTGAACGTGTTACGCGCTCCTCGTTTGGACGAGCAACGGTGATAACACCAGCTTCTTGGGAAACTTGAATTGGCTCAGCAACGTTAAGTGAAAGAGAACCCTTTGGGCCCTTCACTGCAACATGCTGTCCAGCGATTGTTACTTCTACGCCGCTTGGAACGGCGATAGGCATGCGACCAATACGTGACATTAGATGATCACCATACGTAGGCGAGAACTTCTCCGCCTACGCCCTGCTTGTTGGCCTGCTTATCAGTAAGCAATCCAGATGAAGTTGAAATAATTGCAACGCCTAGTCCACCAAGTACCTTAGGTAGTGATGTTGACTTTGCGTAAACGCGAAGTCCTGGCTTACTTACACGACGCAAACCAGCGATTGAACGCTCACGGTTTGCACCAAACTTAAGGTCAAGAACAAGGTTCTTACCTACTCCATTTTCTGCATCTTCAACACGGTATCCCGCGATGTATCCCTCTTGCTGAAGGATCGCAGCGATACGTACCTTGACCGATGATGACGGCATTGAAACCGAATCATGGTAGGCAGAGTTCGCGTTGCGCAGACGTGTCAACATGTCTGCGATCGGATCTGTCATTGTCATACGTGGCCTCGTGGCCTTTCTCGAACTGGTTTCTTTCTACAGACCTTGTTCGTTGTAGTTATTTGGATAGGGTTTGAATTTCTTGTTCTTTACTTCTGTATTACCAAGAAGCCTTGGTGATACCAGGAAGCTCACCACGGTGAGCCATCTCGCGGAAGCACACACGGCAGATACCAAACTTCTGATAAACAGAGTGTGGACGTCCGCAACGCTGGCAACGTGTATAGCCGCGAACCTTGAACTTAGGCTTGCGAGCTGCCTTTACCTTGAGGGATGTCTTTGCCATGGCTTATGCCTCCTTGAATGGAAAGCCGAGCGCCTTAAGTAGTGCGCGACCTTCAGCATCATTCTTTGCTGTCGTTACGAAAGTAATATCCATACCGCGTGGACGATCAACCTTGTCCTGTTCGATTTCTGGGAATACAACCTGCTCGGTTAGACCGAATGTGTAGTTTCCATTTCCATCAAACTGCTTTGGTGAAAGACCACGGAAGTCACGGATACGTGGAAGTGAGATTGAAAGCAAACGATCTGCAAACTCCCACATACGATCTCCGCGCAAAGTTACGTGTGCGCCAATTGGCTGACCCTCACGAAGCTTGAACTGAGCGATTGATTTACGCGCCTTTGTAACCTGTGGCTTTTGGCCAGTGATTGTTGTTAGGTCGCGGATAGCTCCTTCGATCAACTTTGAATCACGAGCAGCGTCGCCGACACCCATGTTCACGATGACCTTAACAAGTGTTGGAACCATCATTGGATTCTTAAATCCAAACTCGCTCTTTAGTGCAGGAGCGATATCGCTCTTGTACTTAGCCTTTAGACGTACATCTACCTTGGTTGACATTAGATGTCCTTTCCGGTGCGACGTGAGATACGAACATTCTTGCCTTCATCATCTTTGCGAACACCAAGACGAGTTGCCTTGCCATCCCCATCAACAACCATGACATTTGAAATGTGTAGTGATGCTTCAACGGTGATGATTCCGCCGACCTTTACGCCACGGTCACCAGTTGACTCCTTTGTGTGACGCTTCTGGCGGTTAACGCCTTCAACTGTTACACGGTTGCCATCAACTGAGAGAACCTTTCCTGTTGTTCCGCGATCTTTACCCGCGATAACAAGAACGGTGTCATCCTTCTTAATCTTTGCCATTATTAGAGCACCTCCGGAGCTAGCGAGATGATCTTCATAAAGCGCTTATCGCGAAGTTCACGTGCAACTGGTCCGAAGATACGGGTTCCACGTGGCTCGCCATCAGCCTTCAAGATCACTGCTGCGTTTTCATCAAACTTGATGTAGGAACCATCTGGACGACGACGTTCCTTAACTGTACGAACGATGACAGCCTTTACGACCTCACCCTTCTTAACCTGTCCGCCAGGAATTGCATCCTTAACAGAACAAACGATGATGTCTCCGATACCGGCATAGCGGCGCTTGGATCCACCGAGCACACGAATACAGAGAAGCTCTTTTGCTCCTGTGTTATCCGCGACGCGTAGGCGCGATTCTTGTTGAATCATTAGTTATCCACCGAACCCTTACTTTGCCTTCTCGAGAATCTCGACCAAACGCCAGCGCTTTGTTGCTGACAATGGACGAGTTTCCATGATGAGTACACGATCGCCCATGCCAGCAGAGTTCTGCTCGTCATGTGCTTTTAGCTTGCTTGAGCGAGACATAACCTTTGAGTACATGCCGTGCTTAACACGGTTTGAAACCTCAACGGTGATGGTCTTATCCATCTTGTCGCTTACAACAATTCCTTCACGGACCTTACGGTCGCTGCGATCTGCATTGTTAGTAGTCATTACGCAGCTCCTCCGATTCCTAGTTCGCGTTCGCGAATAATTGTGTAGACACGTGCGATCTCTTTGCGAACTTCGCTTAGACGACCGTGGCTTTCTAGCTGTCCTGTTGCTGCCTGGAAACGTAGGTTGAAGAGTTCTTCCTTCAACTCGCGCACCTTGCTGGTCAACTCATCAGCTGTTAACTGGCGTAGTACTTCATTAGTTGTAGTAGCCACTTATGCCTCCTCACGCTTTACTACACGACACTTCATTGGAAGCTTGTGCATCGCAAGACGCATTGCTTCTGTTGCGATTGCTTCTGAAACACCAGAGATCTCGAACATCACGCGACCTGGCTTAACGTTTGCAATCCACCACTCTGGTGAACCCTTACCGGAACCCATACGAGTTTCAGCAGGCTTCTTTGTTAGTGGACGATCTGGATAAATATTGATCCAAACCTTTCCACCACGCTTGATGTAACGAGTCATAGCGATACGAG